>JAJQDE010000059.1 GCA_021202335.1 Lachnospiraceae bacterium | reverse complement strand
ATTTAATTAGCCACTCCCTGTGGTCGTGACATGAGGTGAAAAAATGGATAAAAATAATAATAAAACAAATTATCATGATGAACTGAATAAAAAAAACATAGTGCATTTAAGGGAGCTGCTTGACACACTTCCTCCATTTTGTTCCCAATATTTCAGAGGAATGCAGGAGTATACCTCAAGCAGGACAAGAATCGCATATGCATATGATATACGAGTTTTCTTTGAATATCTCCACGAAAGCAATCCTATATTTAACAAAACACCGATAAAAGAATATCCTCTTCAGATACTTGACCAAATCACAAGGTCGGACATTGAAGAATATCTGGAGCACTGCTCCTACTATCAGAAGGATGGCCGGGAATATATGAATGATGAGCGCGGAAAGGCAAGAAAGCTTGCATCACTGAGGAGCTTTTACAATTACTTTTTCAGAAACGAAATGATTGAAAAAAACCCGGCTGCGCTCGTAAAAATGCCAAAGCTGCACGAAAAGGAAATTGTGCGTCTTGACCCCGATGAGGTTGCAATTCTTTTAGATACTGTCGAAACGGGCGAAAAGCTTACGAAAAAACAAATGCAGTATCATGAAAAAAATAAGCTTAGGGATGTCGCACTGCTTACTCTTCTGCTGGGAACCGGGATTCGTGTTTCAGAGTGTGTCGGCATTGACCTTCAAGATATTGATTTTAAAAACAACGGTATTAAAATCCGCCGCAAGGGCGGATATGAGGCAGTTGTCTATTTTGGCGATGAGGTCGCAACCGCACTTACGGATTATCTTGAAAAGCGGGAATGTATGTCCCCTGTCGAGGGACACGAAAACGCCTTGTTTTTATCAATGCAGAATAAGCGTATAACGGTGCGCGCCGTTGAAAATCTTGTGAAAAAATATGCGCTTCCCGTTACGAACCTGAAAAAAATAACGCCGCATAAGCTCAGAAGCACATACGGCACTACTCTTTACCGTGAAACAGGCGATATTTACCTGGTTGCGGATGTACTTGGCCACAAGGATGTAAACACTACCAGAAAGCACTACGCGGCTTTGGAAGACGATAAACGCCGTATGGCGGCAAAGGCAGTCACTCTTCGGGAAAAGCGTTAAGCATCAGCCGACGGACGCCTGAAATATGCCCGCCTTGAATTAATAATAGTATGGAATTATTATATAGCTTCCCGATACAATATGATCCGATTTGATTGAATTCATAGTCTTTATCTCGCTGATATATTCATACACATTATCATAATGATGCGTATCCATATTTTCCTTTGCGATTGACCAAAGAGTATCACCCTTAGCTATTTGGATACTCCTATAATATTTATGGCTTTCCGCGCTCTCAAGCCCGCTTGCCTGCGTGGAAATCGATATGGCAGATACCGAAAGCAATACAAAAACTGCTATTGATGCGGCAAGCAGACAGATTTTTCTGCGCACCTGCAATTGACGTCTGCGTCTGTTTTGTGAATAATACTGTTTCATAAAATCCCCACCCTTTCCGCTGCGTTAGAAACGCCGAACAAATTTTCCAAACATCATTTCCGAACAACTGTTTATGAATATTATAAAGAACAACCGTTTGATTGTCAATATTATTTTCCCAAAAAAGCGAACTTTTTTTCGGAATATATGTTTGACTTTTCCTCCATATGTGGTATGATATACAAAAAGGAGGCATTTACAAATGGCATATGGAAAAATAACTGCAAAGCAGAAAGAAATTTTGGAATTTATCAAATCAGAAATCCTGAAAAAGGGATATCCGCCTGCTGTAAGAGAAATCTGTGAAGCGGTCAATCTTAAATCCACTTCATCGGTTCACTCACACTTGGAAACGCTTGAAAAGAACGGTTATATCAGAAGGGATCCGACAAAGCCACGCGCTATTGAAATCATGGATGACAGCTTTCAGCTTGTACGGCATGAAATGGCAAGTATTCCCATTGTCGGAACGGTTGCTGCCGGTCAGCCCATTTTAGCTGAGCAGAACATCGAAGGCTACTTCCCTATTCCGACGGAGATGGTGCCCAAGGGCGATTCATTTATTTTGCATGTAAAGGGTGACAGCATGATTAACGCCGGGATTTTGAATGGTGACAGCATTTTCGTCAATGCGGCTAACACTGCGTCAAACGGCGACATGGTTGTAGCTCTTGTTGACGATTCCGCAACGGTTAAGACCTATTATAAGGAGGACGGTCATTACAGGCTCCAGCCCGAAAATGACAATATGGAACCGATTATTCTTGATAATGTGGAAATCCTTGGTAAGGTTTACGGTGTATTCAGATTATTCCACTAAAAACAGCAGAATAATCCGATTATTTCGCTGACTCTCCCTATACGACAAAACAAAAGCCTTAAAGCTTTTTCCTCTTTAAGGCTTTTGCATATTTAAATTTCTGAAATCAGTACAGATTTTCCGTCCCCCCACATTCGCTCCAAATCATAGAAGCCGCGGCTCTCCTTATCAAAAATATGGATAAGAATGTCTCTGTAATCCATAAGTATCCAGTTTGCCGTTTGATAGCCCTCTATATTCTTTGGAAATATGTTTTGAGCGGCAAGCCGCTCTTCGACGTTATTTGACAACGCCTGTATCTGACTGCGGTTTGTTCCGCTTGCTATTACAAAGTAATCCGCTATGGTCGATATCTCACTAATGTCAATAATCTGTATGTCCTCAGCTTTTTTATCAGTAAGCGCGTCGACGATAAGCTTTAAATCGTTTTTCACTTCATTGCTGTACATTTATCATGCCTCCTATTACCAATATTTTTTATAAATCCGTGCTTTTATAGCATTGATATGTTGTTTGCGTCATGGTATCTATGGGCGAGCCCTTCACTTCAAGATACTTGAGCGTGTTGGACAATATTTTTTCCATTGCCTTGTCGATATCTTCAAAAGCAAGCTTACGAATCAGGTCAAGCTCCGGAACGGGCTTTCTTGACGGTTCGATGTAGTCCGCTATAAAAATGATTTTCTCAAGCAAGGACATATCCGGACGTCCGGTAGTATGCCATGTGATAGCCTGCAGAATATCCTCATCATTTATTTCAAACTTTGTTCTTGCAATGTAGGCACCAACCTTTCCGTGAAGCAGATACGGATGCTCTGATTCAAAACGGCTGTATGAAATATCGTTCTCATCACAAATGCGAAGCTTCTTTTCATTATCCATGCATTTAGCGCAGTCATGCAAAAGACCTGCAAGCTCTGCTTTTCTCATAAAGCCGGAGCCTGATGTGTCAGGATTATATTTCATCGCCATGGCAGTCGCCGTATATGCAACACCGAGCGTATGCTGATATCTTTCCTTAGTCAAATGCTTTTTTAAATATTTTTTAATCTTCTTCATAATACAAACGCTCCTGCCGTATATAATCTGCCACCTCTGCCGGCACATACTCCGCAATGGAAAGCTTTCTTTTAACCCGTGTCCTTATCTCTGTTGACGATATATCTATTTTGGGCATATCAAGATAAATTATCTCCGCGCCAAAATTGCGCAGCCGCTCCCCCTTTTGCCTCAGTTCCTCAATGTCATAAGTGTCCCTGACTGCACAGACGATTTTGGCAAGCGAGAAAATTTTCTCAGGCTGACGCCATTTTTCCATTTGAAAAAGCGAATCAGCTCCTGCGATTAAAAAATACTGCACATTGGGATTTTTTTCCGTAAGGTATTCCAGCGTTTCACTTGTATAGCTGTTACCCTGCCGCTCAAGCTCTACGCGTGATAATGAAAAATAAGGATACGGAGCAATTGCAAGGCGCACCATTTCAGCCCTCTTTTCGGCGGCAAGCACGTTTCTTTTCATATACGAATTGCCGCTTGGTATAAAAAGTACATTGTCAAGCCCCAACATTCGATATGCCGTATCCGCCAAGGTAAGATGCCCGTTATGGACAGGATTAAAGGTGCCGCCCACAATACCTGTTTTTATGCAGCCTTTCATCAAATCCCCCATTTCCCAACCGGTCAGTTTACTTACCTGCCATTATTGTGGTAATATAATCTGCGGTTTTTGCTTAAACGCTTTATACAAGACAATTTTCTTTCCAATAACCTGTACAACCTCGGAGCGGGTGCGCTCTGCAATTATGTCCGCAAGCTCTCTCGAATCGTCTGCGCAGTTTTTTAACACGGAAAGCTTTATAAGCTCATGTGTATTAAAAACCTCCGAAACCGCATTGACGCACTCAGGAGTTACCGAAGCCTTCCCGATTTGGAGCACAGGTTCAATATCCATTGCAAGACTCTTTAAATAAGCCCTTTGTTTACTTGTCATTCGTTTTCCCTCCAGCTTTTATTCTTTATAATAACTAAATGATAAACCGTACATACGCACCGTGGCGCCCTCTTCTATGCCAAGCTCCTCAAGCCTGTCTAAGATGCCGTTGTCCTTAAGAAATCCCTGGAAGAATTTAAAGCCCTTTTCGGAATCAAGATTTGTATAGCCAAGCATTTTTTCAATACGCGGTCCCTCCACCACATATTCATCCTTTTTGCTGTCGTATTCCACGGTATACGGCTCGTTTCCGACCACAATATCCGTATCGGGATTGAACTGCGGCTCAAATACCGTCGGAGGCTCATTTATCTCCTCCAAAAGCTTTCGCACGTAAAACAGAAGCTCTCTGACTCCGGTTCCCGCTACTGCCGATATCGGAAATACTTTTATGCCCTGAGGCTCAAATTCCTGTCTGATTTTTTCAATCGGGTTTATCCTGCCTTCTTCGTCGACAATGGCGTCAATTTTATTTGCCGCGATAACCTGCGGTCTTTTGGCAATATCTGCGTTATATACGGCAAGCTCGTTGTTTATCGCATAGATATCCCTGACCGGATCCCTGCCTTCCGTTGAAGCGGCGTCAACCAAATGAATCAATACCTTAGTCCTTTCTATGTGACGCAAAAACTCGTGTCCGAGTCCGACACCCTCGGAAGCGCCCTCAATCAATCCCGGAATATCCGCAATCACAAAGCCGTTTCCATCCTCCATGTCCACAACGCCTAAATTAGGGTTAAGTGTTGTAAAATGATAATTGGCAATCTTCGGACGCGCATTCGTGACGCGGGAAAGCAATGTTGATTTGCCGACATTCGGGAAGCCCACAAGACCAACGTCTGCAATCACCTTAAGCTCAAGGGAAAGGGTAAGCTCTTTTGCCGGCTGTCCCGGCTGTGCGTATTTGGGCGCCTGCATGGTAGACGTCGCATAATGCTGATTACCGTTTCCGCCTCTTCCGCCGCTTATAATTGTCTGTCTGCGGTTATCACCTGACATATCAGCGATGATTTTTCCTGATTCAAACTCTCTTATAACGGTTCCCTGCGGAACCTTAACAATAATATCATTCCCGTTTTTACCATGGCAATTGCGCTTTCCGCCGTTTTCACCATCCTCAGCGCAATATTTTCTGATATGCCTTAAATCAGTAAGCGTGTTTAAGCCTTCGTCAACCTCAAAGATTACGCTGCCGCCGTTTCCGCCGTCGCCGCCGTCAGGTCCTCCGTTGGGTACAAACTTTTCCCGCCGAAAAGAAACATGCCCGTCGCCGCCCTTTCCGCTTCTGATATATATTTTTGCCCTATCTGCAAACATGAATATCCTACCTTTCTCAAACAGGTGTCAGTAGATAAAAAGGCTTCAGGTAAAGCCTGAAGCCTTTTTGCATAGCGTAATATCGTCCTATTTCTCCTCAACAGGATAAACAGAAGCCTGCTTCTTGTCACGACCCTTTCTCTCAAATCTGAGAACACCATCTACTAATGCAAATAATGTATCGTCGCCGCCTCTGCCAACATTTACACCGGGATGTATCTTTGTACCGCGCTGCTTGTATAAAATGTTGCCTGCTTTTACGAATTGACCGTCTGCTCTCTTTGCACCTAATCTCTTAGACTCGGAATCTCTGCCGTTCTTTGTAGAACCAACTCCCTTTTTATGAGCAAAAAACTGAAGATCTAATTTCATCATGGTATTACACCTCCTTGATTATAAGCTTGAAATAATTCTTTTCTTTTCTGAAAAAGCCTTTTTTCTCCTGCTTACCATAGCCTTTTTCAATGTCCTCTAAACCCATTACCATAGCATCCATCAAAAGCTTTGCCTTATCGTTGAGTTCATTTGGGAAAATACATTCAATAATACCGTCATCCATTTGAACCTCAGCATTTTCGGCGGCAAGCTTCTCAATTGCATTAAGCGTGTTTATCACCAGCACTGAGATTGATGCGCACACAATATCTTTTCCTGAATGAGAATATCCTGCATGACCTATACAGGAAAAGCCTTTGTAGCTGTTATTGGATTTAAAAATTACAATCGTAGTCATATTTATTTAACGAAACAACATTATTAAGCGTTGATTTTATCAATCTTAACCTTAGTGTATGCTTGTCTATGACCATTCTTTTTGTGATAGCCTGTCTTTCTCTTGAACTTGTAGACGATGACCTTTCTGTATTTGCCCTGCTCCATAACCGTTGCTGAAACAGTTGCGTCTGCTACGTCTGCGCCTACCTTAAGGGAATCATTGCTTACGGCAATCACATTGTCAAAGGTTACAACATTTCCTACTTCCGTATCAAGCTTCTCTACCTTGATAACATCTCCTTCGGAAACCTTGTACTGCTTTCCACCTGTTGCAATAATTGCGTACATATTGCACCTCCTAAAAATTTACTCGCTAACTTTGGTGGCAGATAATCTGCACTTAAACCGAATTATGCGGCATACTCATAAATATTAACATTGCTTTTCCAAAAAGTCAATACCCAAATATCAACTTTCAGCCGCAAATATAACGGCTAAGCCCTTCTGTCTTTTATCATTCAAACTGCTCCTGCAGCGACTTGAGCGTTTTTTTTCGAGTGATTTCAACCAAATCGAGCGCAGTCATGTCGACAACCGTAGTCGGAACACTATCCTCTCTTGCAAGCCGCTTCAGCTCATTCATAAGCTGCTCCTTGTGCCGGCTGTCCTCCATATTAATAAAGTCTGCAACAATGATACCGGTAAGATTCCGCAGGCGTATCTGACGCATCAGCTCTGCCGCCGCTTCAAGGTTTATCTCATATATATATTGACTGTTTTCTTTTTTGGAAATGTTTTTGCCGGAATTTATGTCCGCCACATACATTGCCTCTGTTTTATCGATTATGAGATATGCGCCGGATTTCAGCCATACCCTTCTGCCAAGCAGCTCATTTATTTTTGTGTCAACACTGTAAAGCTTTTCAAGCGGATAAGATGCATCCTGATACATCGAAAGCTTTTCGAGCAAATCAGGCGCATATGCCGGCAAAAATTCCGAAAGCTCCTCAAAAAGCCCCTCATCGTCGGTCACAATGCGGTCATAGGTGAAGGAATGATTATCACGCAGAGGCAACAGATACGCGGAAGGCGCACGCCAGACCAGGCTGCCGCAGGTGCGATGCACGCCGTCATTTAAAATCGTTGTCAGCCGCCCGGACAGCCTGACACATTCGTCAGTGAGAATGTCCGTGTCCTTAAGCGCAGCCGCATTTGTACGCACTACCACGCTGTACTCAATATCACCGGGGATTGCCGCCTTGAGCTTTTCGCGCATATCCAAAGGACATTTTTTTGATACGCCCCTGCCTTTTTTTTCGTTTGTGACAACACAATATTTACCGGTAAGCGACAATTGAAAGGAAAACACAGGCTCCTTTGTGCGTACAGCCTCCTTATCGAGCCTGACAAGAACCTCATCCCCCTCCTTAATACGTCCGTCATATTTACGATTGATAAGCACAGGCTCAAACCTGGTATCAAGCGGGAGATATCCGCGCCGTTCCTTGCCATAGCTGATAAACGCGGCATTCATTCCCTTCGCCACGTGAGTGACCTTAGCCGTATAAATATCACCTATGTTTGCGGCATTAACTTCATCACCTTTATAAAAGCATACGGTTTCAAGCCGGTTATTCAGCATATTAATGGAAAAGGCAAGCACTCCTCCCCTATATTTCGTAAGTACGTAACGGTTATCAGACATTTCAATACACACTCCCGATAGATCCAAGCGGCTCAAGCTTTATCTGCTCCTGCGTGCCTGCGTTGAGGTATGTTTCCTCTCTGGTAATCAGAAGCGCATATTCGTCAAACGGTTCGTTATTGTGCTCATACAAAGCCCGCAGAACAAGCGCCGGCTTTATATTGCCGGAGCTGCTTGCGTCTACCGTAAGGCTTATGGTTTTTGTGGCATCGTCAAATGCACAGGCATAAATAAAAGGCTTCATATCAAAGGTGGCTTCGCCTCTTTTTGTTTTTTTCGTGACAACAATCCGTTCCTGACCCATATAGTCATCAATGACCTGCGAGGTCAAAAATTTCGGCTGACATTCCTGCCGGAACGCAATGGTATATCGCGCTGCAGCGACACTTGCCATTGCGTTAGCGGCATTGTCGGGAAGCAGCCTTACCTCCAAAACTTCTATGCCCTCCGCCATTTGAGCGTTCAGCGCTTCCGTAAATTCCTTTGCGCTTGTAAGGGAATTTACCTCTATATCCATGTATTCACCGTTGCTCTCAAGCCCAACGCCAAGCGGTGCGGCAAACGACATAATCTGATGCGGGCTGAATCCCGCAGAATAAGCTATGTCAATACCGGCCCGCCTTATTGCCTTCTGAAAATAACGCATAACGTCAAGATGTCCGATAAACTTCAGCGCGCCATGCTTTGAAAATTTTATTCTTAGCTTCATATATTATCTCATTTCTGCACTGCTATTTGTGCATAAAGCAATGTTTGTGCAAATGGCATTACGCGGACTCCGTTTCAGCCGCACGCGGAAGAACGCATATACCGCACTGAAATTCCGACGCTCCGCAGCCGTTGCACTGCTGCTTACAGTTCTTTGTCACGCGCTCATTCAAAGCATTTTGCCATTCACGTTTTAGAAATTCCTTAGTGACCCCGCAGTCAATAAAATCCCACGGAAATATTTCGTCAAGGCTGCGCTCCCTCGTCGTATAAAAGGAAATGTCAATCCCACATTCCTCAAAGGTTTCAAGCCATACGTCATGCTTGTAATATTCACCCCAGGCGTCAAAGATACAGCCCTTTTTGTACGCCTTCAAAATGGGCACGCACAGACGCCTGTCCCCACGGGCAAGAATACCCTCCATAACGCTCGCGTCAGCCTCATGCCAGTTATATTTTATACTCTTTTGATTAAGCTGCTCCAAAACTGCCCGTTTCGTAATATAGGCTTTCTCTAAAAACTGCTCCTTCGTACACTGCGCAGCCCACTGAAACGGCGTAAACGGTTTGGGGATAAAAAAGGATGTGCTCGCCACAATCTGAACCTTTCCCAGCCGCTTTTCCTTTGGCACCGTATCATAATATGCCATCGCAATTTTGTTGGAAAGCTCTGCTATGCCCCTGATGTCCTCCTCTGTTTCCGTAGGAAGCCCAAGCATAAAGTACAGCTTGACCCTGTTCCAGCCGCCTTTAAAGGCAAGTGTTGCCCCTTCCAAAATGACTTCTTCAGTCAAGCCCTTGTTAATAACATTTCTGAGGCGCTGACTTCCCGCTTCCGGTGCAAAGGTGAGGCTGCTCTTTTTCACGTCCTGCACCTTCTCCATCACATCAAGCGAAAAGGCGTCTATACGAAGCGACGGCAGAGATATATTAACCTTTTTTTCATTGCAGCTTTCAATCAGGAAATTAACAAGCTCCTCAAGCCTTGAGTAATCACTGGAGCTTAAGGAGCTTAGTGAGATTTCCTCATATCCCGTATTGTCAAGCATTTTTACGGCGTATTCCTTAAGCATGTCCACATCGCGTTCTCTGACCGGACGGTACAGCTGCCCCGCCTGGCAAAAGCGGCAGCCTCTTATGCAGCCGCGCTGAATTTCAAGCACAACTCTGTCCTGTGTACACTTGATAAACGGCACCACCGGCTTTTCGGGATAGGTCGTGTTTGACATATCCGCCACAAGCTCTTTGGTAATCGTTGTGGGAATCCCGTCAACTAAGGGCGTGAATGCCTTTATTGTCATGTCGTTATTGTAAGATGCCTCATATAGCTGCGGCACATACATTCCCGGCAGACTTGCGGCTCTGATCAGAAATTCGTATCTTGTGCAGCCTTCCGCGCGGCATTTTTTATATAAATCAAGCAGCGGTCTGTACTGCGTTTCGCCCTCTCCGATATAGAAAATATCAAAAAAGTCCGCAATCGGTTCCGGGTTGTAGGTACACGGACCGCCGCCAATGACAATCGGATGCTCCCATGTGCGCTCCGCGGCAAGCAGCGGAATTCCCGACAAATCAAGGACTTGCAGGATATTCGTATAGCACATTTCGTACTGTATGGTGATGCCAAGAAAGTCAAAATCCTTTATCGGCTCCTGCGACTCTAATGCAAAAAGAGGAATCCCCTTTTCTCTCATAACGGAATCCAAATCAGGCCATGGAGAATATACGCGCTCACACCACGTATCCTCAAAACGGTTCAGCATATCGTATAAAATCTGTATTCCAAGATGTGACATTCCAATCTCATAGACATCGGGAAAGCACATTGCAAATCTGATGTCTACGCTGTCCTTCGCCTTTACAACGCTGTTTATTTCATTGCCGATATAACGCGCAGGCTTTTCTATTTTCAGCAATATATCATCGCTCAAAGCTAATTTTCTCATATATTACCTCATTTTTTTATCAAAGGCTTCCTTTGGTGGAAAGCACATCGCTGATTCTGTCGTCATACGACGTCGCCATATCGAGCGCTTTTGCAAACGCCTTGAAAATCGCCTCCGCCATATGGTGGCTGTTTTCGCCGCTCAGCATCTTAATATGGATGTTCATCGCGGCGCTGTACGAAACGGCATAAAAAAATTCTTTTACAAGCGAGGTGTCAAAATCGCCGACCATATCATTAGGGAAATTACAGTCAAACTGCAGATAAGGTCTGCCGCACAAATCCACGGCGCACAGCGCAAGCGCATCGTCCATCGGAAGAACAAACCAGCCGTAGCGTTTAATGCCCTTTTTATCGCCGACGGCTTCCCTGATGGCGTTTCCGAGCACAATTCCGGCATCCTCAACCGTATGATGCCCGTCCACCTCCAAATCGCCCTTCACCTTTACGTCAAGGTCAAAAAAGCCGTGTTTGGAAAAGCCCTCAAGCATGTGATCAAAAAATCCGATGCCGGTGTCAACGCCTGATTTTCCCTCTCCGTCAAGCTCCATCCTTATTGCAATATCCGTTTCCTTTGTGACTCTTTTTACCTTTGCATTTCTGCCCATGCCCTGCCTCCATTTGATTTTACTTATATTCCAAAGCTGTTATTTTACCGTGCTTTTTCCTCAAATCTTACGCGTATTGAATTTGCATGTGCCGTCAGACCTTCCTTTTGCGCGAAAAGCTCAATATCCTCGTGTACACGTTCAAGCGCCTCTTTGGAATAAGAAATGATGCTTGATTTTTTTTTGTAGTCGTCGACATTAAGCGGCGAAAAGAATTTCGCCGTTCCGTTTGTGGGAAGCACATGGTTTGGTCCCGCATAATAATCACCAAGCGGCTCTGATGAATATTCGCCGAGGAAAATTGCGCCCGCATTCCGGATTTTTGTCATCGTGTCAAACGGATTTTTTGTGAGGATTTCAAGGTGCTCCGACGCAATCTCGTTTGCGGCGTCAATCGCCATCTCCATATCCTGCGCCACAAGAATATAGCCATAGTTGTCAAGCGATTTGCGTATGATATCCTTCCGCTCAAGCCTCTCGACAAACGCCTCTACCTCGTTGGAAACCCTTTCGGCAAGCTCCGGGCTTGTGGTAATGAGGATTGCGGAGGCAAGCTCATCGTGCTCCGCCTGCGAAAGCAAATCCGCCGCGACATACCGTGGCGTTGCGCTTTCGTCCGCAAGCACAAGGATTTCTGAAGGACCGGCAACGGAGTCAATGCTTACATGCCCGAAAACAGCTCTCTTTGCAAGCGCCACAAAAATATTTCCCGGCCCCACGATTTTGTCAACCTTAGGAATCATATCCGTTCCATATGCCAATGCTGCAATTGCCTGTGCTCCGCCTGTCTTGAATATTCTGTCGACACCGGCGATATCCGCGGCTGCAAGCGTAGCCGGATTTACCTTTCCGTCCGCTCCCGCGGGAGTCGTCATAATAATGTTCGGAACGCCCGCCACCTTTGCCGGCACTACATTCATAAGCGTGGTTGAGGGATAAGCGGCCTTTCCTCCCGGCACATACACACCGACCTTCTGCATGGGAGTGATTTTCTGCCCGAGTATCGTTCCGTCCTCCTTTGCGTCAAACCAGCCTGTGCGCTTCTGCTTTTCGTGATATACGCGGATATTTGCGGCAGAGTCCTTCATAACTCTTATGAAGTTATCGTCAAGCTGTTCATAAGCCTCGTCAATTTCTGCCCTTGTAACCTCAAAATTTTCTTTAGTAAGCTCACACTTGTCAAATTTCATGGCATATTCAAAAATCGCAGCTTCCTTGTTTGCCTTGACATTTTCTATGATATCCGCCACGGTCTTTTCATATTCGCCGTAGTCGTTCGTGCTCCTTTTCAGAAGATTTTCAAGAAGATTTTTTTTCGTTTCATTTGTCAGATTAACAATTCTCATATTTTTCACTCTTTCTCCTTAAGTGCCTGAAGTAACTTCTTAATCCTGTCCGCTTCCATTTTCAGGCTGACCTGATTGACAATCATGCGCGCGGAAACAGGGCATATTTCTTCAAGAACCTCAAGTCCGTTTTCACGCAGAGTCGAGCCTGTTTCCACTATGTCAACAATCACATCGCTCAGCCCGACAATCGGTCCCAGCTCGACTGAACCGTTCAGCTTTATAATATCAACCGTTTGATGCTTTTGGTTGTAGAAATAGTCCTTTGCAATCTTTGGATATTTGCTTGCAACGCGTATCATTTCACGGTGCCGGAGCAGCTCTTTCGATTCTGCCGGACCGCACACGCACATACGGCAATTTCCAAAGCCTAAATCAAGCACCTCATATACCCTTCTGTTCTCTTCCATAATGGTGTCGCTGCCTACAACGCCGATATCGGCTGCGCCATACTCCACATAAGTCGGTACGTCGGGACCCTTTGCCAAAAAAATTTTAATTTTTTGTTCCTCATTCACAAAAATAAGCTTTCTGGAATCCTTGTCCTTCATTTCCTCACATGTAATTCCGATTTTTTCAAGCAGCTCCAGCGTTTTGCTTGCAAGCCTTCCCTTTCCCAAAGCAAAGGTAAGATACCTCTCCTCATTGGTCACATTATCCATCTTAATCCCCCGTTCCTGCC
Organism: Lachnospiraceae bacterium; assembly: GCA_021202335.1. Lineage (GTDB taxonomy): Bacteria > Bacillota > Clostridia > Lachnospirales > Lachnospiraceae > COE1. The sequence continues at coordinate 25,577 of JAJQDE010000059.1, read as the reverse complement.
TAATCTATATAAATATTACCCGTGAAAAATTATTTTCCCCGGCAAACTTCTCATAGCTGTGTCTGTCCTTTTCCAGCTTCATCAGTGTTGCCCGATAGCCCTTGTCGCGATATGTCTTTGCTTCCTTTATCGCGTTTGCGATATCTCCCTCATACACCAATAATATGTTTTTGTTTTCAAGCTCCGGGCACAGCTTTTGCCTTGTAAGAGCGGTCACAAGGTCGTCTATGATGACAACAAATCCCGTTGCAGGCGACGGCTTTCCAAACTTCTCAAGAAGATTGTCATATCTTCCGCCCTTGGCGATGGCGCTCCCCGCCTGATAGGTATATGCGCTGAAAATAACGCCGGTATAATAATGATATTTGCTCACCATGGCAAGGTCAAAGGAGATATATTTCTCCACACCATATATTTTCAGCAGCTCATACACCCTCTTCAAACGCTCAACCGCACTGATGGAACGGGGATTTCCCGCGTATTCCAATGCCTTGTCAAGGATATCATATGAGCCGAAAAGCCCGTTCACGCTCAGAAGCGCCGTGATGCTTTCTTCCGAAAGCCGTTTGCTCTCCAAAAGCTTTTGCGCGCCAAAGTCGTTTCTGATAGAGATAAATTCCCGCAGCTCAAGCTCGGTTTCCTTATCAAGCTCCGCCTGCGCGCAAAGCCCTTTAAAATAGTCAATCTGTCCCACGGAAACCTGAAAATCCTTAAGCCCCGCGTTTAAGAGCGCCTCCACCAGCATTGCTATGATTTCCGCGTCCGCCTCGGGCGAGGCATCTCCGATAAGCTCCGCACCCATCTGCGTTGTTTCCTTGAGCTTTCCCTGAAGATTGCCGGTGTTGATAAAATTATTACCGGCATAGGAAAATCTAAGTGGAATTGTTTCGTCCATAAAATATTTTGCCGCGCACCTTGCAATGGAGGGCGTAAAATCAGGCCGCAGTACAAGCGTATTGCCTTCCTTGTCGAAAAATTTATACAGCTCCTTTGAAGGGGTTGTCCCTATCTCAAGACTGAATACATCAAAAAATTCAAAGGTCGGCGTTTGGATATCCTGATATCCGAAGCTGTGAAGCTTATCGCCGAAAAGTCTTTGAATGTTCTGCTTATTGGCGTATTCCTTTCCATATATGTCCCGCACTCCCTCGGGCGTGTGTACAAGCCGTTTTCCCCTATAATCCATAATTTCCTCATTTCTCTTTTTCAAACGTATGATACGTTAAAATATTACACTTTTTTGTAAGGAGTGTCAACCTTGTCAACCTCTCTCATTTAATTCAAGCTGTATCATATCAAGGTATGGAACCATCTGACCGCCTCTCGTTTTGAAAAAATGCTCCTCCCTTAATTCGTCAAAGCGGAAGCTTTTCCTGCCGCCATTCTCCATTCGGTCCCAAAAGGCATTAAACTCCCTGATACCCATATAGTACAGCACATCTCTTGACGTATAATAAATAAGAAAGAAAGCAATTCCGTCCTGCCGGTCAAAGTCACGCATGAACTCCACCTGATGCCGGTGTATGTTTTGCAGCGCAAACGTGTCGACAGCACATTCCTTTGCGTCAAAGCATACAGGTATTCCCTGTACTGCGCCTATGTAGTCAACCGTACTTTTTTGGTCAAAATACGCAAGCGTGATGTGCCTTGTGATTTTGTCAATGGCAATCGGGGTAATAGGTGTAGGAACCTTCTGTATCAGCGCAAGCTTGTTTTGACGGTATTTTTCATTTGTCATATTTATCATTTCCTCAAGGAGCGAACCCCGAAGCCCCCTTGAATTCCATGTAGCCATTAAAACCGTTCTCCCATAATCCGTTCAAAGGTCCGAGGCAGCCCGCAGGTAAGCGTCATCCCCGAAATATCGGAAAATTCCTGCTCACCGGTTTTGGGAAACACAAGCTTGTACGCGTGTAAAAGCTGACTTCTGACGCTTGTGTCACCTCCGTATTTCACATCTCCGATAATCGGATAACCCATAGCGCTAAGCTGCGCCCGTATCTGATGCGTTTTTCCCGTAAAAAGCCGCGCCTCCAAAAGTGTAGCGTTACCTGCCGCCGTTGTTTTTACGGTTTTAAACGCGGTGTCCGTGTATTGGGCTTTTTCCTTTAGGGATGCCGGAACCTCCGACGCCTTTTGATATATCACAGCCTTATTGGTCTTTGTATTTTTGCACAGCCAGCCGCTCACGCGCCGGTCAATCAGGACATTCCCCGCTACCAAGGCGTAATAATATTTCTCAAGCGATTTATCCTTTATGATACCGCTTAGATATCGGCTTCCGGGAAGTGTCTTTCCGCACGCCAAAAGCCCCGATGTATTCCTGTCCAAGCGGTTGCAGACGGAGGGCTTAAACTCAGGAAGCGTGTCTTCCGACACAAAGCCCGTTTCCAAAAGGTAGCCGATAAGCCATTCATTCGCGCTCAAATCTCCGGGCGCAGCCTTTTGCGAAAGTATTCCCGAAGGCTTATTTAATATCAGGATATGCTCATTTTCAAAAACAATTTCAATTTTCCCTATCTGACGGTAAGCCTTTTGATAAGAAGCGATATCCACGGCTTCCTCAGACGAGGCGCTTTTGCTGAATTTATCATAGGTTTCATCGGAGATAAAAAGCTTTACCTCGTCCTTCTCCCGAAGCAGCTCGCTCCCCGACGCCCTCATACCGTTAAGCCTGATGTTCTTTTTCCTGAGCATCTTGTAAATAAACCCTGACGGCGCGCTGTGCAGCCTGCGTTTTAAATACTTATCAAGGCGCTGGTCCGCGTCCGCTTTTGTTATCTGAAGCAATATCATCAGTGTTTCCCTCCGCAAAGAAAAATCAATAGCCCTAAAGCGATATCTCGCCCAGCAGCGTAAGGATTTCTTTCTCCTTTCCATCTGCTTCAAGCGCCTCAAGCTGCAAAAGCCTGTCGGTAAATCTGTGCCGCTCCCTGAAAATCTTCAAAGTGACGCCATTGATGGAATTTTGGTTAAGAATGTCCCTGATATGCTTCTCACAGGCATCCGCATCGCATGAAGCAAATTCCGTAAATCCGATGAGATTACCGCCGCGCACGGCAAAACAGTTTATCGGGAAGTTCAGCTTATAAGAGGTCAGATACATGCTGTACAGTACGCGGACCGTTCCCGCATGCTTTGCGATTTCATCATATATGCCGGGCGAAAATTTAGGAATACGCAGGTACATGATTACCGAAACAAGGCTCTTGCTTGAAGGCAAAAGCCCCAGCACTGCGACTATGGTAAGCAGATTTTCACGCGTTCCCGTGGAAATATATCCAAGAAGAAATACTGCAAGCGAGGCAGCAAAGTATATAAATGTTCGGATAATCACGCGCTTCCTCTCATACTCGGGATAACGGTATTCTCCTTTTTTTGGCTTTTGTCCGGTCATCTCAATCCTCCGTTTATCTTATTTCATGTACTTCATAATTCTTAAAATTGCACTGTGCGGAATAATTTTTGCAAGCAGCTCAAAGCCCTTTATCAGTCCGCCGTATACGGAGCGTTCTCTCTTTTTATATGAATCGGCAATTGCCTGCCGCACAACCTTATCCGCCTTGGCAAGAGAAAGCTTTTTGACCGCAAGGGTACTGCCGTTTTTTTCCGCAATATTGAAAAACGGAGTGTCCACGGGACCGGGGCACACTGCGGTCACATAGATTTTCCTGGGCGCAAGCTCCCTTGAAAGCGCCCTTGAAAAGCTGTAAACATAGGATTTCGTTGCGGCGTATACCGCAAAATCGGGCTGCGGCAGAAAAGCGGCGCTGGATGCAAGCTGTATGATACGGCTGTTTTTCTTCATGTAAGGAATACACATATGCGTCATTTTCGTAAGCGCGCGGCAGTTCAAATCCACCATTCCCAAAAGCTCGCTGCACTTTCCCTCGGAAAAATCGCCCATCACTCCATACCCCGCGCAGTTTACCAGCATACGGATAACCGGCTTTTCCTTACGCAGCAGTTGATGGAAACGTTCCATCTGCGCGTCGTCAGTCAAATCCATATCAAGCACCCTTGTAGTGTGCTCCATATATTGAGCCACCTCAAGCATTGCCTCTTTTCTGCGGGCAATAAGCCAGATTTCGTCCACGCTGTCAAAAATATTGTCAAGCTGTAAAGCAAATTCCACGCCCATTCCCGACGATGCTCCCGTAATAACAATAATATTCATAGTTTTCCTCATTTCTGCGCTGCTCTTTGCGCATAACGCAATGTTTGTGCAAGCAACGCGCAGTCACAAACTTGCCGAGTAAAAAATTTATTTTTCACTCTTTCCTCCACACTTGTTCTTACTCATTATCTTAATTTTAACTTTTTTCGGCTGCCAATATACTTATATTTTCCAAAAACTTTTGATTTCTCATGCAAAATTGCAGCCAATACGTTCAAATCCCCACTATGCCCTCGTGTCAAAGGTTCGATAGCCAAGCACCGTGTTTCCGGCAGCCACCTGCTCCTCGATATGCTCAAGCACGGTCTTATCCTCCTCTTTTTCCAACACAATATTTTTACTGTTATATCCCCTCTTTTCAAGCAGAGCGCTAAGCTCGCCGATGTGCTCCTGCACAAGCGATATGGAGTCATCATCAATATAAAATTTAGTCGTCACCTGATTTTTTTCCGTCTGCAGCGCAATGCTTACGTCAAGCGAGCCCAAATTGTCCATGTCAAGATGCAAAAAAGCCGTAAGCATTCCGTCCCTGTGCGCCAAATTCCTTTTATTTGTGTACACGTATAAATCGCCGTGCGCCTGCGAATCGCCAAACCTTATCGGAAGCTGCACATAGGTAAACATCTGATTAATCTGATTTATAAATTCCACGTTTTCGGTAATGTTTCCCATCGCCTTAGCCTGCGGCGCTGCAGCGCCGGCATTTGACCCGAGCGCCTCATTTATCAGCTTTGAAAGCTGTCCCGCTTCCCTCATGATCCGCTGATAAAGATCTTCAACCCTGCCCTCCTTTGAAATCTCCTCCGGTGTGATTGTCCACTGCTTTTGCAGACCGTCCTTCAGCAAGGCTTTAAAAGGCTCCGAGCGGAAAATTTTGTCCCTCTGCTCCGGCGTCAGGCTTTTCCCGATATCGGTTTCAAATAAAAGCTGCCTTACATCTTTTACATCCGCGTTTTTACCGTTTAAATATTCAATCACCTTATCCGGCACATTTTCGAGGGCTTCTCCCCTCAATTGACCGACAAGCTCCTTAAGCTGCCCCTCCTGCGTCTGTTCCGGCGCAGGAGATGTCCCCGCTTCGGCTTTTTCCTCTGCCATACCTGCTTCCCGATTCGTCCAAACCGCCTGCTCCGTCTTTACGGAAGCGGTATTTTGCGTGATATTCCGAGCAATATTTTGCGTGGTATTTTCCGCTTCGTTCCCTATATGATTATCCGCGCTTTCTTTCACCTGCGCATCACTTTTGGGCAATGTTTCATGCGCCGTTTTTATACCCGCCGTTTCCGTTTCATTTGACGACAGGTTTATTGCCGCCGCGTCCGCCTCACTGCTTTTGCCGTTTTGCATATTTTCAACGGTTTCGCCGTTTTCGGTCTGCGTCAAAGCCTGAGCGTTTTCCTGTACCTGCGGCTGCTCCAAAGGCGCAGCTTCCGCTTCCGCAGCCCCATCGCTTTCGCCGCTCAAGACGGTAAGCACCTGAGCCATGAATTTATCTCCGGCTGTAAGCAAGCTGCCCGCCTGTTCGCCCTGACCCGCAATGCTCTCATAAGTTTTTGCCAGCTCATCCGCCGCATCGGCAATTCCGTCCAATATCTTATGCTCCATGCCCTGATAGCTTTGAAGCTGCCTTACGTTTTCCTCCGTCACCGGCAAATGCAGCTTCGCAAGTCGCACCATATCCGACATTTCCACCTGCGGATTTTGAATGGACATGCGATTGTAAGCCGTAAGGGTATTCTTGTCAATCGACATTCCGTTTTCAAGCAGGCTTGACACTAAATTAAGATTTTTCCCGTTCACAGCCATTCCTGCCGCGCGAAGCGCCGCCTCGCCCACTCTCATCATCTGCGCATTACCGTCATAAACGGGCTTCAGCACCACATGATTATCCTTATTTGACTGCACCTGCAAAGTCATCGTCTGACCAATTGCCACTTGAACGTCGCGCGCCAGCTTCGCAAGCATAAATTGACCGTTTGTCAGCTGTATCTGCACATCCTCACCATTCACGGAAGCAATCTGCCCCTGAAAGGTATCGCCCTCTTTAAGCTGCGTCACGTCAACCTCCCTGCCGCCTCCCGTGCCCGGCATGCCTGACGCTCCGCCCGCTCCCGAGAGCTTTCCCCCGTAGCCTGAGCCTGCCTGTACGCCGCCCGTATAATTTTGTGAAAAGCCCGATAAAAAGCCGCTCATCTGATATCCTCCATTTGTCCAAAGCCTAAAGAAAATTTCCGATAAAGCTTTTCCTGTGTATCGGCGAAGGTCCGTATTTTTTTAATGCCTCAATATGCGCAGCCGAACCATAGCCTTTATTATCCGCGAACCGATATTCCGGATATACGCTGTCATACTCAACCATCAGCCTGTCCCGCGTCACCTTTGCCACAATGCTTGCCGCCGCGATGGAAACGCTTTTGGCGTCCCCCTTTATAATGGGTACCTGCCTGATATCCACCATCGGTATCGTTACCGCATCATTTAAAAGTATATCGGGTTTTACCGTCAGTTTGCTTACAGCCTCCCGCATCGCTTCATATGTTGCCTGTAAAATATTGATTTCATCAATGCGCTCATTCGACGCGCTGCCAATCCCTACCGAAACAGCCTCCCGCATAATGATTTCATAAAGCTCCTCACGCCTTTTAGGGCTTAGCTGCTTGGAGTCGTTCAGATAAAGGATATTACAATCAGCGGGCAAAATCACCGCGCATGCCATCACCGGACCTGCCAACGGTCCCCTTCCCACTTCGTCAATACCGCATATATATCCGCATGACGCGTATTCACGCTCATACTGCTTCATAACCTCAATTCGCTGCTTTTCCCGCTCAAGAGCCTCCATGCTTTTTTTTGCCTTCGCAGCCATTGCCCTTACGCCGCTCCTGGGGTCATTTTCGTACTTCATCACAAAAACAGGCAGCTCACTTGCGCGCGCTGCCACCAATTCTTTTTTGATATCGCTGATGCTTTTTCCCATAACTATCACATTCCTGTTTCTCTCATAAAAGATTGCGAAGCGTACCTGTGTTATTGATGCTTTAAAATTCCAAATTTCGACAGAGGCCAAATCCTGATAAACGCTCTTCCGATAATATCATTCCTGTGGATATTCCCTACTGACGGATCCCTGCTGTCCGAGCTGTTATTCCTGTTATCTCCCATGACAAAATATTCGTCATCGCCGAGCACAATCGGTTCGCTTGCCCTTCCGGGATTTTGGATACCCTCTTTTCCATAGTCCTCCTCCAAAATTTCACCGTCAATATAAATATTCCCGTCCTCATCAATCTGCACGGTTTCGCCCCGCATACCGATAATCCGCTTTATGTAATAGGTGTCCTCATCGTACTGAAACGGAAACACAATGATGTCAAACCGCTCCGGGTCACGGAAACGGTACGATATTTTATCCACCAGCAGATGGTCCGCATCGCTTAAGGTATCTTCCATGCTGCTCCCGCTGACCTGCGTGCGCTGTCCCACATAAGTTACAATCAAATACGCTGCACACAGCACCAAAAGCAGATAGATGCTTGTGCTCAAAATCTCCTTCAATATGCTTCTAACCTTTATTTCCCCTTTTTCCATTTTATGGCATCTCCAATGTAATTTTTCCTATTCGTCCGGCTCGGAAATCATCAACAATCATTGCCGATATTTTCATTATATCAAGTTCTTCCCCTTTTAGAAAGCACTTTTTACTGATACACACAGATTTTATAATTTCATAAGGCTTCTGCCCCTCCGGAATTTCAATATCATACCTTTTTTCAAGCATTCCGGGATATTCCACACACAAAAATCCGACCAGCTCACAGGCAAGCTCATCCAAATGTACAACCTCATCGTTCATTGAACCAATCATCGCAAGACGGTGCCCCACGGTCTGATCGTCAAATTTCGGCCACAGGATTCCCGGCGTGTCCAAAAGCTCAAGGCTTTTGTTTAATCTTATCCATTGCTTTCCCTTTGTGACGCCCGGTCTGTTGCCGGTCTTTGTGCATGCCTTTCCCGCAAGGGAATTGATAAAGGTGGATTTGCCGACGTTTGGTATGCCGACCACCATCGCGCGCACGGGGCGGTTTAAAATTCCGCGTTTTCTGTCACGCTCGAATTTTTCCTTACACGCCTTCTGCACCACACCCTGAATCGACCTCACACCCGCGCCCGTCTTTGAATTTACCTCAAGGACATGAAAGCCCTTCTGCGAAAAATACTCCATCCACAGCTTGTTTTTTGCCGAATCCGCAAGATCGGATTTATTTAACAGGATAATCCTTGACTTATTCCTCCCAAGCTCATCAATATCAGGATTGCGGCTGCTTAGCGGCACGCGCGCATCCACAAGCTCAATTACAAGGTCTATCAGCTTGATATTTTCCTGCATCATTCTCTTTGCCTTGGTCATATGACCCGGATACCACTGATAATTTGCCATAATCTTCTTCCAAACTCCTATTCCACAAAACCAATATCACTGTCGCCGGATGCCATTTTAAACCATGCCTTCCCAATGATATATTCCTTTTTGACCGTACCGATATTTGCCGAACGGCTGTCCTCACTATTGTTACAGTTGTCGCCAATCACAAAATATTCATTTTCTCCAAGCGTTACCTCATTTTCCAAAGTACCCGGCTCAGCTATTTTATCATTGAAATATTCCTCCACCGTTTCTTTATTCACATACAAAACGCCGTTTTTTATGTAGAGCGTATCGCCCGGGACACCCACCACGCGCTTTACATAGTAGTGCGACTTTTCATTGCCGTTCGGCAAAAACACCACCACGTCGCCCGCCTTTGGGGACGAAACCTTATAGATAACCCTGTTCAGGAAAATTCCCTGACCGTTATAAAGCCCCGGCTCCATCGATGAACCTATGACGCTTGTTTTCATTCCTACGCAGAATATCGTCACCACAGCCAAAAGCATGGACGCAAAAATCCAAAATATCCAGCCGATAATCTCCTTCAAAATTACAACATTCAGTTTTTTCTTTTTCTGATAAAATGTCAAGCCCTTCTTTTTGGACATATCAATCCCCATTCCAAAGCGTCCGGAACGCTCAAGCCCCTATTTGTAAAAACGGAGCCTGTTGCCAAGCTCCGTCATATGAACCGAATAAATTATTATTTCACTAACTCCTTAACCTTTGCCTTCTTTCCGACACGGTCTCTTAAATAGTAAAGCTTTGCACGTCTTACCTTACCGCGTCTTACAACCTCAACCTTTACAACGTTAGGTGAGTGAATAGGCCATGTCTTTTCCACGCCAACACCGTTAGAGAGCTTCCTTACCGTAAAGGTCTGCCTGTTGCTGCCGCCCTGAATCTTCAATACGGTACCTTCAAATACCTGTATTCTCTCGCGGTTTCCCTCAGTGATTTTGCCGTGTACCCTTACGGTATCGCCGACTCTGAAGTCATCAACATGCTCCTTTAACTGCTCCTGCTCAATTTCTCTAATAATTTCGTTCATGATATTTGCCTCCTTATGATTTCGATGTTCTTAATACCTTTAATGCTCATTCGCCACAACTGCCCAAAAAAAGCCGGCAGCATGTATCAGAGGACCATCTCTATATTCGCAACATTAATAATTTATCACAAAACATACGGTATTGCAAGTGTTTTGTGCTTTTTATTACCGTTTTTCGCCGACCCGCATATATTCTCCGTACATATCGGGACGCCGCCGCCTCGTCCGCTCAAGGGACTGCTCCAATCGCCATTTTTCAATATTGGCATGATGCCCGCTCAGGAGCACCTCCGGCACCCTTTTTCCGTGCCAGATTTCCGGGCGCGAATACTGCGGATATTCCAAAAGACCGCTTGCGTGCGACTCCGACTGCGCCGATTCGTCATTATTGAGTACGCCCGGAACAAGCCTTGCAACCGCGTCAATGATAACCATGGCTGCCAGCTCGCCTCCCGTGAGCACATAATCGCCTATGGAAATGTAATCCGTGACCACTTCCTCCAAAACGCGCTCATCAATTCCCTCATAATGACCGCACAGAAAAATCAAATCCTCCTCCTTGGAAAGCTCAACTGCCTTTTTTTGATTAAAGACCTCGCCCTGCGGCGTCACATACACCACGCGCGCTGACACGTCATCGCCCCGCCGGCCTTTGATTTCCTCATCAACCGCTTTCCAGCAGTCATAAACGGGCTGTGCCTGCATCAACATTCCCGCGCCGCCGCCGTAGGTGTAATCGTCAACCTTCCTGTGCCTGTCCGCCGTATAATCGCGGATATTTACGGCATTGACTGCGATGCAGCCCCGCTCCTGCGCCCTGCCGATAATGCTCGTGCAAAGCCCTCCCAAAACCATTTCGGGAAACAGCGTCATGATATGAAAATTCACCCTCCGCGCCTCCTATAAAAGTCCGTCAAGAATATGAATACTCATCCGGCGGTTTTCCATATCCACATCAAGAACGCATTGCTTAATGGCGGGCAGCAGCAAATCCCTGCCGTCGTCAAGCTTAATCTCATACACATCGTTTGCGCCGGTCGTGATTACATTCTCCAGCACACCGATATGCCCGCCCGCTTCGTCATGCACTGCAATTCCAATCAAATCCGCGATAAAATACTCGTCCTTATTAAGCTTTACCGCGTTCTCCCTCGTGACATACAGAGCCTTCCCTTTATAGCGCTCAATGTCGTTAATATCGTCAAAGCCCTTGAACTTGATAATGGCAAGCTGCTTAAAAAAGCGCACTCCCTCAATTTCAAGAAGCATTTTTTCCTTACCCGTGTCCAAAATAACTTCCTTTAATTTCGTAAAACGTTTAACGTCGTCCGTCGTCGGGAACACCTTCACCTCTCCGCGTAAGCCGTGTGTCTGTGAAATAATCCCTACCTGCAATAAATCCTCCATGAAGCCTCCCTGTCATAAGAAAAATTTAAATCGTTTAAGGGTGCTCATAAAAGAACACCCTTAGAAAAAATATCAGTTGATGCCTCGCCCGCTCAGATTTGCTCCAAACGATTACATAATCTCAACATCGACCTTTAAATTGTCCTTGGAGGACGCCGCCTTGACTACCGAACGGATTGCCTTCGCAATCCTGCCCTGCTTGCCAATAACCTTACCCATATCGTCAGCCGCCACATGAAGCTGCACGGTAATGTTCTTTCCGTCCGCCTCCTCCGTGACCACCACTTCGTCGGGCTTGTCCACCAAAGCCTTTGCTATAACTTCCACTAACTCCTTCATTTATGAACCTCCATTCCGAAGCGTATGCCTGCACTTGTATGAGATTATTTCTCAATGCCTGCCGCTTTGAAAAGCTTTGCAACTCTTTCCGTGGGCTGAGCGCCGTTTGCCAGCCACTTCTTTGCCAGCTCCTCATTCACCTTAAATTCTCTGGGGTCCGTGTTGGGATTGTAGGTTCCAATCTCCTCAATAAATTTTCCATCTCTCGGGGATCTCGAGTCTGCTACGATAATTCTATAAATAGGAGCTTTCTTTTGACCCATTCTTCTTAATCTGATTTTTACTGCCATTTCTTTCACCTCATAAATCTTTCTTAAAATATTTTTGTAACGTTACATCTATTACAGCCGAACAGACCTTATTGTCTGTCCGTGCTTCAAAAAGGAAGCTTAAATCTTCCTTTTTTGCCGCCAAAGCCTCCCATCATTCCCGGGAGCTGTTTCATCATTTTTTGAGATTGCTCAAACTGCTTGATGAAACGGTTTACCACAGCAATATCCACGCCCGCGCCCTTGGCTATACGGTGCTTCCTGCTTGGATTTAAAAGCTTAGGATCCTTTCTCTCGGCAGGAGTCATGGAAAGCACTATCGCCTCCATCCTCGCAAGCTGCTTATCATCCACGGCAGCCTCCACCTCACTCGCCTTTATGCCCATTCCCGGCATCATGCCGAGAATACCGGATATCCCTCCGAGCTTTTTCATCTGATTCATGCTCTCAAGATAATCCTCAAAATCAAACTTGCCCTTCTTAAGGCGCGCAGTCATTTCCTTTTCCTTCTCGGCATCCATATCAAGGTTCGCCTCTGCCACCTTATCTATGAGCGTGAGCACATCGCCCATTCCCAAAATCCTGTTAGCCATACGGTCAGGATAGAACTGCTCAATATCACTCAGCTTTTCGCCGGTGCTGACAAATATAATCGGCTTACCCGTCACCGCCCTTACGGAAAGCGCCGCGCCGCCTCGCGTGTCGCCGTCCATCTTGGAAAGAATGACGCCGTCCACGCCCACCTTGTCGTCAAATTCCTTTGCGACATTCACGGCAGCCTGCCCGGTCATCGCATCCACCACCAAAAGCGTCTGATTCACCTCGACATTTGCCTTGATTTCCTGAAGCTCAGCCATCATTTCCTCATCAATATGCAGACGTCCGGCTGTATCTATGATTACAATGTTATTGTTGTTTTTCGACGCATGCTCCAGCGACGCCTTGACTATATCGACAGGCTTATGATTGACTCCCATTGAAAAAAAGTCAACCTGCTGTTTATCGGCATTCACATGCAGCTGCTCTATCGCCGCAGGTCTGTAAATATCACATGCCACAAGCAGCGGCTTCTTTCCTTTAAGCGTAAGCTTCCCCGCTATCTTTGCCGCCGCTGTCGTTTTGCCGGCGCCCTGCAGACCGCACATCATAATCACGGTGGTCGCCTTACCGGGCTGCAGCGTAAGCTCCGTGGTTTCCGAACCCATGAGGGCGACCATTTCCTCATTTACGATTTTGATGACCATTTGCCCCGGATTCAGTCCGTTCATGACATCCGAGCCGATTGCGCGCTCCTCAACCGATTTCACAAACTGCTTTACGACCTTGAAGTTTACGTCAGCCTCCAAAAGAGCCATCTTCACTTCCTTAAGCGCAGCCTTTACGTCAGCCTCCGTAAGCCGTCCCTTGCTTCTCAAATTTTTGAAAACATTCTGCAGTTTATCCGTTAAGCTTTCAAATGCCATATGCTAAAGCTCCTCTATAATTTCATTTGACAACTGTTTAATCTGCTCGTCATCCGTCAGTGCGTTAATCTGCCGGATTGTATCTTTAATCCTTGTAAAACGCTCAACAAGATGAAGCTTATTCTCATAATCCGCTAAAATCCTGTCGCACCGCTTAATCAGGTCATGCACTCCCTGCCTGCTGATGCCCTGCTCATCCGCAATCTCGCTCAGCGACAGGTCATTCCGCACCGCCGACTCATAAATTCCCTTTTGATGCGGTGTCAGAAGCTCACCGTAAAAGTCATAAAGCATTCCCTTATACTCAAGCCCTTCCATCCCGGCTAAACCTGATTTTCCCGTTTCCTTAGCGCCATTCCCATCTGCAGCTTCCACATCAAATCCTCCGCTTTCCACGCCATACGACTTTCTTATGATACTACATGAAAAAACAGGTGTCAAGTATTTTTTCTTGACACCTGATATTCGCTCGTCAGCCCGATACCTCGGTATGGTCTTGGTGCGCCCTGAGCATTTGTGCCCTGATTAGGGGCACTGCGGGGGCGTTTCCTGTATTCCCGTCACTATCACCGTTACGCTGCACGTTTCAGCCATATCCTCATTGTACATTGCGCCCATTATAACATTAATATCATCGCCCGCAAGCTGCTGTATGTATGTCGCCGCATCGTTAGCGTCAAAAATCGAAATATCGCCCGATATATTAAGTATGACATCCATCGCATTGCTTATCGTCGTCTCAAGCAGCGGCGATTCAACAGCCATCCTTATCGCATCCGCCGCCTTTGAAGCACCCTTACCATAGCCGATACCGATATGGGCGATGCCCTTGTCCTTCATAACCGTCTTAATATCAGCAAAATCAAGATTGATAAGCGACGGTACATTAATCAAATCAGTAATCCCCTGCACCGACTGCCAGAGCACCTCGTCCCCTTTTTTCAGAGTCTCCGGCATAGTTGTGCGCCTGTCCACTATCTCAAGGAGCTTATCATTCGGAATTATAATAAGCGTGTCCACGTGTTCCTTAAGCTTATCAATTCCCGAGAGTGCATTGTTTATGCGCCTCTTTGCCTCAAAGCTGAATGGCTTAGTCACGACGCCCACCGTGAGTATTCCCATTTCCTTTGCTATCGCCGCCACTATAGGCGCTGCTCCCGTACCGGTGCCGCCACCCATTCCACAAGTGACAATCACCATATCCGCGCCCTTGATTGCTTCCTTTATCTCCTCTGAGCTCTCCTCGGCAGCCTTTTCGCCAATCTCAGGCTTTGCGCCTGCATCAAGCCACTTCCCCTTTGTAAGCTTTCCCCCTATCCGCAGGCATTTAGGCGCCTTACAGAGCTTCAGCGCCTGCCTGTCTGTGTTCATGCCGATAAACTCTACCCCTGTAATCGCTTCATCTATCATCCTGTTCACGGCATGGTTCCCTGCGCCGCCCACACCTACAACGATAATCCTCGCTGCCGCATCAGTTTCGTTTGTTTTAATCTCGGGCAAGTTCTCTTCCTCCTTTCTTTTTTCAAAAGCGCCAAAGCTTGATTATATCTCGCTTTGTATCTGCGCCACCGCTTCTGATGTTCTGACTGTCTTGCAAATAATACCGTCAGCCATCTCATATTCATTTTCAATAAATAGTATAGCATGGCAAGTAGACACATAATGTCATCGGCAATGCTTTTTGAAAAAATTTTTTCAGTCGTTCTCAAATCCCCTATTGACCGCATAACAAAATTCGTCTATAATTTTGTTATCTGTTAGGAGGTGCAAGCTATGCCAGCAATCAAATCCAGTGCTGATTTAAGGAATAATTACAACGAAATTTCAACTTTTTGCCATGATTATTCCGAACCGGTTTTTATAACGAAAAACGGAAAGGGTGATTTAGCCGTTATGAGCATTGAAACTTACGAGAAACTGACTGGTCGCTTTGAATTATACGGTCTTATAAAAGAAGGGATGGACGATATTGCCCTTAGCAACACTCGTCCTTTTAATGAAGCTATGTCAGATATAAGGAGCAGACGAACAAAACGATGAGTTATAACATTCATATCACTTCTACTGCCGAACGGGATATTATGAATGCCGCTGATTACATTGAATTTACTCTCAAAAATCCATCAGCCGCCGATGATCTTTTAGATGAAGCGGAAGCACGAATTAATTCGTTATCTGCGCTTCCTGAAAAATACCAGCTCGTAGACGACACTATATTAGCATGTTGGAAAATCCGATTTATAATAGTCAAAAACTATCTTGCCTTTTACACCATTGATAAAGAAGCGCAAACTGTAATAATTGTGCGTTTTCTCTATCAGCAAAGCAACTGGAATGCCATTCTTCGCAAAGGATTTTCCCTTAGCTAACGGCTATAGTCGTCCTGAGCTTGGAACGATATTCCGCTTTTACCGACAATATATAAACTATAAATATCATCCGGTAAGCTGTTCTATATATTTCGTCACTTCCCTCAAAATATACTCCGCATTAGAAATCTGCACCTGCGTATCTGCCATGGAAGCAATAAACATATCGTCATAATCCGACGCATTTCTGATCATGAAAGCTGAGCCAATCATTTTTGACATTTCTGCTGGGAAAATACCCTCCTTTATATATCTTCTCCTTTGCCCGTTCAAGGCGATAATTTGCCTAGTCTTTTTGCAGTTCAGTATATTCAAGCAATTTTGACACCTTCCTTCTGCACATTCTGATAGAATACGGAAACCGGCAAATAATATTCATAGGTTTTATAGTTTTGCAGCACCGGAGCCAGCACAACATCATAATCCCAGTCCAAGCGGTTCGCTATATCTATGATCTGTTCGCGCTCTGCTCCCAGTTCCTCCTCCGCAACATCCAACAGCACCATGACATCTATATCGCTGTCTTCTGTGAAATCTCCTCTGGCACAAGAGCCGTAAAGTATCACCGCATATAACCTTGAGCCGTATACTTTTCTAGTTTCCGCGGCAAACTCCTGCATGACTTCCCTTATCTTTTCAGCTGTCAAATAATCACCCCTTTATATCTGTATACAGTTTCTTAATATGAAATCCACCATACATTCTTCTGATATATAAAATTATAACAGATTTTCCATACTCTTACACCTGTTTTTTGAAATCTTCCCCGCCACAATTTCAGTCATTCTACAAAGCAACTGGAATGACATTCTTCGCAAAGGATTTTCCCTTAGCTAACGGCTATTGTTGTCATGAGCTTGGAACAATATTCCGCTCTTACCGCAAATAGTATAAATAATAGATTTCGGTTGCGTTTATGATAATATTCTGATAAAATTGTGATAGCAAAAGCTAACAGGAGGTGCTCTTATGATTCAGATTCGCCCTGTTCCTGACTTAAAGAATAAATTCCCTGAAATTGAAAACATTGTCAATGATGGACAGCCTGTGTATCTAACCAAAAACGGCTATGGTTCTATGGTCATCCTGAGCTTGGAACAATATTCTGCCCTTACCGATAATATTGAAACAAAGCTTGATGAAGCTGACAAGCAGGCCGCATCCACTGATGAGCGGTTGTCACATCAAGCAGTGTTTGCAAATGCAAGGAGAACCGCGCATGCAAAATGAAACTTTTTAGCTTCGTTATTCAACAACATTTTGTGCTTCAAACAAAATCATAGAAAAGCTTGCCAATTTTATCGCGATCTTTTCCTTATCAGAAGCAAAATATTTCAACAAACGCTTTCACTCCGTCCTAATATAATATAAAAGCGCCTATTCTTTCTAGGATAATGAATAAGCGCTTCAGAATTGTAACATCAAAATCAAGTTATTTTGCAAATATTTCAAAAGCTTTCTCTAATGCTTCATTAAACTCCTCTTTATTAGTATTAATTATATCATCATATTTTGTCTCCATGAAACTGTTTCCTTCTTCTGTTAGCATTCTTTCATGAATTGAAACGCTATCGTCAATTCCTAAATCCAAAATTTCTTTTCCCTCATCCAAAAGAAGCCCCTTAACATTTAAGAATTCAAATAATATTTTCATCTTTTCTACAACAGTTGCCTCATCTGCGCCAGCATCAATATGCCACTGAGCTTTGTCATATACTTTTAACATTTTTAATTTCTCCTTTCAATTCTTGTTCGCACTGTAGTTGGAATCAGTACGAGATTTCCATTATTATCACGTATATAATTGCAACCAGCATCTCTAATTCTATTTTCTTTTGCACACTGGGCAGTTTTATCTGCAGTTTTAGACGTAACCTCAATTGAATCGACAGCCTTCTCACCCTTAACTACAACAAAATCAATTCTACGTGCTTGTTCTGTCACAGGATCCTTTACAATATTTCCATCCTTATCTCTAAGATAAGCTTCAGATACAATCTGATATCCTTTTTCAGGAGGATATTTCTTCTCAAGTTCCTTCGCCACCTCTTGTTCACGAGCTAAACCATCAAGTTTATTTTTTATTGCCTCTTTGACTTCTTTGACAATTGGCGAATCGTAATTAGTGTCATTTTTACTTTCTTTATTGTCCAGATTCTGCGCTAACTTACTTCTACCAAATTTAGATTCTCCTCCATCAGATGCATCTTTAAATCCTTTCATTTCACTCATAACAGCATACCTCCTTCCTTCACAGAGTCGAACCACCTCTCATATAATCGTTTTCTAATTTCTGCCTCATCCTGCTGCTCACTCATATCTTTCATAAAGATTTGGCTGAGTGTAAGAATTATTTCACCACTTGCATTTGGCATAAATTGATATACTATTCTTCTTAGGTCTTGCGATAACTCGTCATTATTTGACGCAGATAGAACACAATTCTCAACTCTTTTTCTTACTCCAAGAATCTCTGACACAACAGCTGATAATTTGCTGAATTGCTCATTTTCCCATATAGCTAATTCATTCTTTTCTCTGTATTCTTTTATTATATCCATAACAACCTTTTCATTTCTGATCGAGAGTCCGAGTCTCTCTAATCCCTCCTCAATCTCGTAAATATTAAACTCAAGCTTCTCATCTAGACGTCCTTGAATAAGAAGATTAACTAACTGATTTCTGTATGCTGTTGTATCAACAAGCATAGAATGTGTTTTAAAATCATATTGTTTCTCTTCAATCGCACACTTCTTCACTTGTACAAGAACCGGTTCGACCCAATCATTCTGATATACAGCAGCAACCCCTTTCTTCAGTTTGGCTAATTCTGGAATCTGTTCCTCTGACAAACCGGCAGAAAATCCTACTAATTCACGGTCTGTTTTTTCAGGCAATCTTAATATAATCTTAGTATTTGTATTTCTTATAGCCGACATATCAAGGAGACCAGGAGATTGATCGGCAATGATAAATCCCTCCCCATAAGTTCTCATTTCAGCAATTGAATTTGATAACAATTCTACAGATTTTCCCAAAAGATTTGAACCCTCCGCAGACTGTTCAGTTGACGTTTTTTTCAAAAGATTATGTGCTTCTTCCAATACAGTTATATGGCTAAGTGGACTATTTATCTTTCCACTATCCATTCTGTATTCATTTAACTTCATAACAAGTAGTCCCATTATCAGTGATTTTGTCTCTGTCGAACCGACCCTACTCAAATCAACAATTACATTCTTATCAAACAAATCGCTATTTGATATTTCATTTCCAGTAAATATCTGACCATTTAACCCCGTTGTTAATGATCTAACACGAGTCATCAACGCGCCAGAATAATCACCTTTGCTATCAGTAGAATACTTAGACTCATCAATAACAGTTTCTATCTGCTCTAGGAGATCAGCGAAATTAGGGAATTTAAGTCCGCTTTCATTTTCTGAAGAATCAAGATTCCATCCCGTCGAAACATATGCTTTTTCCATTGCCTCTTTTAATATTGCAGGCATTGCAGCGTACATAGGCCAACATACATTAAATATTTCAACCAGACGATCTAAATGTTCCAAAACATGTACTCCCTTTGGGAAACTAAATGGATTTATCTGCAGCAAATTTGAAATCTTAGGATTAGTGCCATAAACACTTACATCGGCAAACTGACCAAATACATTTTTGTACTCACCTTTGGCTGGCTCGACAACCAGAAACGGTATTCCATAAAATGTTCTTAATTGATTTAAAATCTCATATACAGTATTACTTTTTCCTGATCCTGTGGATCCTGTAATAAAAGTATGCATTGTTAATGAGTCACAATCCAGTTTTACTTTTGTGTCTGTTTTGCACCCCATTCCGAATACATTTCCTAATTCGACCTCGCGTTTTTTCTTATCATCATCGCTGTATTTTACAACTTCTTTGCCAAAATCTGCATGTTCGACAACAGGCAAACCTATAACTGAATGTCTAGGCAAAGACATATGTATAGCTAATTCATTGGTACTTACAAGCGCTGATGGGTTAACCGGTATTGTTCTAAAGTCATCGTAACTAAAACCTGTATATGCAAACTGAGGATGTGTAAAATGATACAAATATTCCTTAATTTCATCAACATCATCTTCATTATCCCATGAGTTAATTGCATTTCTTTCTATTCCGCTATTTGTTCCAGCAATTACAGCCTTGTATGTATTTGCAGCTGTTTCTGTTTCTGCTTTTGTTTCACCTAAGAAATATCCAGCAAAATTCCACATTCCGAAACTTTCACATTCATCTATACGTTCCAAATGTTTCTGTAATCTCTCCATTGCTAAATTCAAAGTCATGTTCTTAGCGTTAAGGACAACCGATTTTGAAGACCCAAATGTATCAGTCATAGACTGCGTATTCACTAAATTAAATGCCTCACCTGTTGTGACCGAATCACTTTCGCTTCGCCCAATTCCTATACTCGTTGATGAAGTTGAGTTCTCATTCTTACCATATGTTTTTGACTCGCCTATTGACTTTGAGTCAGTAAACCCGTGGGTTAGTGTCTGTGATATTGCATCTGATACCGATTTCGTATGGGAAGTTCCATTAGTTACTGAATGATTATAACCAACTAATGCTCCCGCATTCGGTCCGCTAGGTGCTCCTACTCCACCATGTACGCCAACATTCACACCATTTGACGTAGATTTATTTGTACCATCTGACGTACCTGTTGTGTGCGTTTTCCCATCTGATTCAGACGAATTTTCTCCATGCGTATTAGTGATGGTTTGTCCTTTTGTCTCGCTTGTTCCAACTGTCTGAGAATTTGTATCTGTTTCATTTTTAGAGGTGCCAGTAGTCTTAGTGAGAGCAATATTTGATGTCTTACCATCACTCGTTCCAGCTGATTCACTCTTACTATCAGATACTGTAAAACTCATCTGCATATTTGCAAAAGGAGATATTTGAGTATAAATCTGTTCATACTCTCTTTTTTTAGACATCAACTCATCATATGACAAATTATCCGCTATAAATACAGCCGTATAAACCTTTCCTTGCATTGCATAAACATATTTTTCAAGTCCCTGAATAAATTCCTTATTAGTAATTCTTTCCTGGTCTTGTTTATAATCGGCAACACTAGTAACGCTAGAGACACTTCCAACTGATATGTTTTGAAGATCTTTTTTCATATCTTCATCATAATAATCAGAAATTTGACTTCCGGGGAAAAAACCTAATAAGCTTTGTTTAAGCATCTGAAACAATGTTCCGGAAGATCGGTTATCGTTAGACCTTGCACCTAAATAAAACTCTGTTTTTTCTCCATCACTTCTAAGCATAAGAACTAATGTACATGGTTTGTTGGATAATGCTTGAAAAACCATGGTAAGCTTATCAACTGAGAACTCATCTTCTTGATATACCAACTCTGAAATCTTAAAAAAATGAATATCATTCAGATTATCATATACTTCGACATCCTGAATAATTATTGGTAACTCATCAAGTCTGGTCACGTATCCTTTCATTACTTCGTCATCAATAATACTCAAACAATTGCCTAAATTATTTTGTAAAATATCAAGACTCATATTTTGAGGCTCTGGTTCTGCAAACGGTCTTGAATTGATGACAGGTTCTGCCACTTGCTGCTGATATACAGTAGGGGGACTTTCTATCCCCCCTACTGATTGGTTATAATTTTCAAATTTCATTATTTTGCCCCAACCCTCCTATAGTATCTTACCCGCTTGGTAACTGTTCCGTTTGGATTTCTTTCTTTTGTTAACGTTTTATACCAACCTGTTATAAAATCGTTGCTATCAACATGTTCGTATACAATAACATTACTTATTCTGCCTTCACGATAAGGTATCCACTTTCCGCCAATATTTTTAGCAATATTTTTTTCAGACTCATTCTTAACAAGTCTATATATCTCTTCACCTAGCTTTTCGACTCCCGAAATATCACATCTTCTATACAGAGTTTTTCTTAAATACTCTTTTCTCGCTGAATAATCAAATTTGCATTCACTCGTTTCGAGAATCGTATAAAAGCCTGCACTTGAAAATAAATTTCTTGCATTTTGTACTTCTGAAGCAATGGTAGTTGTTTGATATGGGGATTGCTTTATAGTACCTTTAACAAGAGTACTACTACCACTATAATTACTGCTATTACTGCCACAATCCCCGGAACTTTTTTGGGTTGTTCTTGACTTCCTACTAAAGCATTTTCTTTATCAATCGCTTTAGCTCTTTCTTCTCTCTGTCTTTTTTTCTCAAGTTCTTCCATCTCAACGCTCTTATTATGCAAATCAAGCTTTCTTTTCTCTGCATCCAGTTTTTCCTCGTCAGATTTGGAAATTCCGCTCTCTGAAATCAAAACTGTTCTTGGGGTTGATGCGGCATTATTTATTGTATCTTTAATAGGCTGAACAATTTCCGTTTTTTGTATTGTGAGTACACTATCTTTAGGTATCACTTGTTCTATCTGTTCTTCAAGCTTTGTTTGTTTTGCAGCTCTCTCAGCCAATAACCTTTCAATTTTTTCAGAGTGGACTATTTTAGCAACCTCTATCATATGCTCAAACCTTTTTTCTGAAAAATTCTTCTTCTGATCAAACTTAATTTTGCCCCAATAATCCATACTCCACTCGGAATGAGACATTGCTAATGGTGTTAGTTCCTTATATGGCTCAAACATTCCATCTACTGTTCTGCATACAGCATAATCCTCTTTGTATTTTTCAAATGTCGGATCTACATCTAAACTATCTATGAAAATATATCTTAGTCCAGTAATGTCTCCTGCATCTAAACATTTTTTTATACCTGCAATCATGTCCTAAATCCCCTTTCTTACTCAAATATTAAGAATATCATCAATTTCTGCTTTACAAGCTTCAATCCATCCAAGGAGTGCCTTATTTTTTTCTAATGATTCTGCCTTTGTCTGCTGATCGGTTGCACACTGCTCTAATTCCGTATATTTTCCTTGAATAAGATCATCCAGCTCATCAAAGAGTTCAGAAAATTGAGTCTTCATCATAGAGATTTGTGTATCTGCATATGAAAGTGTATCCTTTATTCCCGCATCCAAATTTTTTTGTATTCTGAATAGCAGCCCTGCGGAAATATCATGAGTAGCAACTACAAAATTCTCAACTTGCTCTCTTCTCTCTTCAAAAATATCTTTCATTACTGTTTTATACTTAACTACAGTATCATAGATATCCTCATCTTTGTAATCATCAACATTCTCATAAACATCTTCATACTCATATTCTGTCTTTCCAAATAACCTTTTGAAAAAACCAAAAAATCCTGATTGTTTTTTCTCAACTTTCTTAGTTCCAACCTTCTCTTGATGCGACCCAACTTTTACTTTTTTGGTCCTAACTTTTACTTTCTCAGTTCCGGCAATAACCTGTTCTTCTTCTTGTCCTACTTTTTCGTAATATACCCTTTCGCTTTTAGTTGTTACGCCAACATCATCAATAGTTTCTGCCGCAAAATCATCAGAACACCAAGCTTGTGCATTCTCTTTCATGTTATTTAGTGCACCCTTAATCAAATCGACAGTTCCAAAGTCAAGTTGCTTATCTGTAGCTCCTTCATCAATTTTCGATAACTTTTCTTGATACTCAAGTAAGATTTTCTCTCCTGTTCCCATTACTTCTTGATTTATTACACTTTCTAATTCCGAAGTAAGTTCAGCAATTGCATCCGAACTCATTAATGAGAATTGGGTCACCAATCTTTTTGCTTCTGCCTTATTAGTTATTTCGTCTCCGTATGGCTGAAAAACTCTGTTTGCTTTATTTATTGCCTCTTGTGTTAATACCTCTGCTTTCTCTCTAATAGATTCAATAGGATTTAATTCATCTATTCTTTTTTTTAATTCAGCAGCCTCTTCTCCGTCTGCAATCTTTGCCTTCACTACTGCCGCACGTTCAGCACACGCCTTTGCGGCCTCCTCATCTGTTGCAACCTGTGTTTTTGCTTTTGCCAAAACCTGAGTACTTTCAAGAACCTCTTGGAAAGATTCAACTAAATCTTTTACTTTCTTTGTTTTCGCATATTTTTTCACATAGGCTGTGATTGCAGCTTCAATTGAATAAATGCCACAATGAATTAAAGCTTGCTCCTTTGTATCCCCGTTCTTTTCAGCTTGATTTAACTTAAAGTTTAACTCTCTTTGTGCTGTAGGTTACAATGTTGAATACTGTTCTAAATGCATACTTTCATAATCAATAAACTTATCTATCATAGGAAGAGTATCTCTTGCAGCTAAAGGTAATCTTCTTCCATCAGCTCTTGTCATATTATCAATGTCCACACCATCTAAATATGTTCTGATATTTAATGCCGTATATGCAGAACATGGGAAAATCTGAGGATCATCAATTCCATAAAATGCTAAATATTTCTTTGCCGCTGTAATAGCTTTTCCAATATCCTCTTCCTCTGGATTAAATCCATCCATTTTATTAATCACGAAAAGGAATCGATCTCTTACTTGCTTGCCACCTCGCTTAATCTGTTCTGCAACATAAGACAAAAATGATGCATCATCATTCGTACTAAGCTGTGTACCATTCAATACATATAATATAAGATTATTGGCATCGCTATTAATCGCTCTGTATGTTGTATTCTTATGTGTTTGATTTTGCGAATTATTTGGTCCCGGAGTGTCAACAAGCATTAATGCCATGCTTTTAGCGTCCAAAAAAGGAATATTGCCAGTTGCCGCTATTCTATGCACATTTTCATCCTCGTTCAAGTCATTCATTATTTCATAGGTCAGATTAGGTATTTCCTGAAGAACAACTTCATCCTCATCATGAACTATAGCCGTAAAAGTCTCCATATCATTGTCAAGAATTTCAGTAATTGTTGCTGTGCAAGCTTCGTTTTTTGAAGGCATTAATTTTTTTCCTAATAATGCATTTATAAGCGTTGACTTACCAGAACTCATTGTAGCTATCACATTAATAGGAAATACAGAATTATTAATATTTTCGAAAGCTCTAATAAGTTTCGGATCCCTAAAATCATCAACTGGACCTTCTTGCAAATCTGTGAACACACTGACAATCTTGTCGCTCACAGCTTCGTCACTTTTGCCCTCTGTGAATGTCATTTTCAGATTCTTAATAGTCCCACTTTCTTTTGCTCTCTTAAAAACATCTTCAAAATCATCCCAATCTAATGACATACCATAAAACTCAATTTCAAAATCTACGGTGTTTAATTCATCGACTAACATTTGTGGGAATTTTGCAATCCACTCTTGAAGCCTTTTTCCTTTAATTATCTTATATAAACCACTATCCGTAGTAATGTCCTTTCCATTAATAGAAATCTGCGTCTCCATCTTATACGGGTTGTACTTAATATTAATCTGTGCCATATCAAATTCCTCCTTTTGCATATCCGTTTATTATACTTTCAATATAAGATAATCCACAATTTTTTAACAATTGCTCTTCCTCTTGCTCATAATCTGCAATTTTGATTGTTGGAAAATCTCTCCTATAATACTCGTACAATTTCATTTTTTCAAATTTGTCGATATAATTATATAGTTCTCGTTCCTCGCTACGACTGAGTTCCCCTTGTTGATATTGTTTAGCTAAATAACCTGCTCTAGCAGACATTGGACATATCATTGGATTTTTAAATCCTTTATTTAATAAATACTCTTTTTGTCTCTGAATGACATCTACAACATTCTCCTCATCTGGATTAAAAGAATCTACCTTATTCATTACAAACATAATAGGCGTTCTGCCAATTGTTTGTTTAACAAAATCAAGATGGGCACTTTCATCATTAGTTCCAAGCTGTGTTGCATTCATAACATATATTAACAATCCATACTTTCTTCTTTTAATAAGTTTATTTGCAACTTTTTGATGTTCGTCATCTCCACTAAAATTTACTCCCGGCGAGTCATTAACAATAATTCTTGAATCAGAAAGCTTTCCCATAAAATTAGTAGCTACAAAAATCACATCTGATAAATTATCTTCATTATCATTTAATAATTCCTCTCGTCCTGCGGTCATTACT
>JAJQDE010000003.1:2770-4717 GCA_021202335.1 Lachnospiraceae bacterium | reverse complement strand
GCTTCGGCTTGACCTGCTTCGGAATAGGATACTCTATCGGTAAAGATAGTAACAAGACACAGAAATAGCCGCCCTGCTCCGCTAAAGTGAGGCGACTATTTTTGTCATAATCATTTAATCGGGCTGACCGTCTATCGGCAGCTCCTGTTGGACATCTGTTAGCGCAGATGTCCTTCTTTAGGTTTAATATATCACAATCATTAAAGCGCTGCAAGCTTTTTTTGGCGGTATTAAAATGCCCGGGGCATTAAAATCCCGGGGATTTTTAATCCCGGGGCATTATAATGCCCTGTCTACCTCATGCTCCGCGAAGGTGTCGCCTGTCGCCGCGCCGGATAAATCCGCGGAAGCTTCATAGCTGTAAACCGTGATGGTGTAGCTGCTTGCGCCCTCCACATAGACTGTTCCGTCCGTGCCGATAATGGTAACGGCGTTGCCGTCCTCGTCGACGATGCTGCCCTCGTTATAGAGGGCGGTGATTACGCTGTCGCCCGTGACAATCCATTCAGAGTCGCTGCTGATGTAGACGTTGCAGTAGCCGCTTCCGCCGTTTCCCGCGCAGGACTCGTCGTCTGTAAATGCGCCTGTGAGTGTGCTTGCGTTAGTCATATAGAAATCAAGCTCGCTTATGCTGTCGTATAAGACGTCGCCCTCCATGGACTGGCTGTCAGCGGTGAAATTGCACTGTGAGCCGTTATTTCCCGCAGAGCCCCAGCCCCGTTGGTTCACATTTCCGGTGCAGCGCAGGAAGAAATCGTTTTCATCCGCGTAGGTGATGTCAACATCGGATATATAAAAGGTACATTCCGTGTTTGTGGTGTAGAACATACCGCCGTTTTGAGCCGTGAGGCTGCCGCCGATCATGCTGAAGGTGCCGTTTCCGACCTCGGAATCGCCGGACATGCTTTGGTAAACGATTATGTTCCAGTTACATTCGTTTTGGCTGTTATCCTGAATGGCTCCCGTCAGATTGCAGTCGTACAGGCGCAGCGTGTTCAGCCCCTCGATACAGACCGCCTCCGAGCTTGTGGCGGTCAGATCCGCGCCATTGACTGAAATGTCAGCCGTGCAGTATACGGCGGGCGAGCCGGTTCCGTTTGAGGTGTAGGAGCCGCCGTCCACCACCATCGTTCCGCTGCCCCTGTCGCTGCGGATTGCTGCAGAGGATTCGCCGTTTGTTTCAACATTTAAATCCCATGCGTATAGGGTTCCGCCGCCTGCCACATGGATGCCGCCCGAGGTGTCCTGATTAGTCGTGATATCCGTGTCCGCCACATAGGCAGTGCCCGTGCCATATGCAAAGATGCCCGCGCCGCCTGCCGCGTCAGTCAAAAAAGTACCGCCATCAATATAGGCAGTACCATCGTCAGACACTAAAAGCGCCGCGCCCACGCCGTAAAAGATGGAATTATCCCCTCCGGTGCTGTCGTCGGAGGTTCTTGTGACGCTGATGTCGGACAAGGCGACGGATGCGCTGTCATAGATATGGATTGCGTTTTCGTCCGTACCCGTGGAGATAAATTCCCCGCCCGTAACCTCCGCGTCTTGCGTGTATTCCTGTACCGCGTCGTAGCTGTCAACACCGGAGGTCCCGCCTCCGGGACCTCCCATGCCGATTTCCATATTGTTTTCCATGTCTGTAAGAGTGACAGATAAAAGATTGCCGTCAGAATCAAGATCTACCGTAAGGAAGCTTCCTTCCTCAATGTCCGTGAGCGCTGCTGCGCTTCCGTCGGAATTTTGCAAAACGGATTCGTCCGCGATTGTCAAAGTAACAGTAACCGTTTCAAATTCCATATCCGTGGGCGCTTCATGCGTGCCGTCCGTTTCGCCCTCGGGTAATTCGGGCTGACCACCAGGGGCATTACCATCGGGGGCATCGCCGCCGGGACCTCCGCCTTGACCTCCGTCCATGTCGCCGCTTGGGGCATCGCCGTCAGGTTTATC
>JAJQDE010000003.1:0-2670 GCA_021202335.1 Lachnospiraceae bacterium | reverse complement strand
GGGGCATCGCCGTCAGGTTTATCACCGCTCGGGGCATCGCCGTCGGGCTTATCGCTACTGCCCATGTCACCATCGGGCTGACCACCGGTCATACCACCAATCATGTCTACCGCGCTTCCGTCGACTGTCGCCACGCTCAATGTAATGACCTCGCCGTCAACAGCCGTAACCGTTCCCGTGAAGGTTGTGTCGGAAAATTCCCCGTCGGAAAAAGCAATGCTGTTTTCCAAAACAGTTTCCACAACTACCTCATCGGTTGCCTCCTCGACCGTTTCTTCCGTTTTGCTGCTTCCACATGCGGATAAAGATAAAATCAACGTACCGCACAGTAAAAGACTTAAAGCTTTTTTTAAATGCATACTCTCATAATCCTCCGTTTCCATATATTTTTTGAACAACTTTCCTATACGATGAAAAAGCATATATCCACAATAAGGGAAAGTTGTGTTAAGAATGTGAACAAAAGATGTAGATTGTGTGGCATTGCTAAAGACTTATCGGTCCTGCAAGCACAGTACGCGTTACGTAAAGACTCATGTCAGGCTTTGCGGCAAGGCTCCATTTTATCAGACGGATGCGCATATGCTCGATTTCCAGGCAGGTAATACAGTAGGGATGTACGCAGCTTCCGCAGTTACAATAATGAGAATCCGACCCGGACAGCATGGGACGATGCGTATGCCCCGCAATCAGGGTCAGATTTTCCCGTTCGGCAAAACGCTGAAGCCGCCGTTCGGTTTTGGTCTTTCGGGAATAGTTTTTAGCCGCGCTCGTGGGGTCAAGGACGCCATATCGCTCCAAAGGCTTCCAGACATACCGTACTAAAAAGCGGGAAATGCGCCACAGAGTGGAATTAAACAAATCCGCCTGATGCCCGTGCGTGAGAAAAACGGGCGACAGGCGTGCGTCAGAATCGGGTTCGAGCAGGATTCCCGGATAAAACCGTATGCCGGGAAAAAGCGGGCGGTTTTCCAAATGCGGGTTATTTGCGCAGCAGCAGGGGTATGCGCTGTAATTCCTGACGGCGGTTTTATGCTTGCGTTTCACGATGTCGTGGTTGCCGTAAAGCATATACAGGCGCTTTTGCCCGTGAAAACGCGCAAGGAGCGAAAATACATCGCTGTGCGCCTCAATAATCTGCTTCGTGCTGCGGTTTTCCCACAGCTCGTCGCCGTCACCCAGTTCAATGTAGGTGTAGCCTGCCCTGTAATAATAGGAAAGCGCTGCGGAATACAGGCTTTGGTTTTTCAGGAAATTGTCGTTTGAGGTTCCGCATCCCCGGTGCCAATCACTGATGAGGACATACTTTGTGCGGCTGTTCAGAGGGAGCTTTAAGGCTCCCTCCAGTGACTTTTTCAGCCGGGAATAACAGCTCATGCCTTTGTCCTGCCCTGTTTAAAGCTGCGATGCTTGCGGAAGCGGAGCATCCTGCGGAAAGCGAAGGGCAGGAAATAATACAGGTACAGCAGCCTATCCATGGAGAGGGAAAAGGGTCTTGTCACCCATAAATAAATCCGGCAGTAAAAGCGGTTTCGCCATTGGAGCACACGCCGCCGTATTCTGCCGATAAGATGAAAGCGGGAGCCGGTATTTTTGAAGGTAAATGAAACGGTATTGGAGCAGACGAATATCTGCTCTTTTGCAAAGCCCGCCTCCTGAAGCCCTTTTGCAAAGGCGGCTGCCGGGATGGGAGAGCGGAAGGTAACGCAGGCGTGCAGGGAAAGGCTTGCAGGCTCGGAGAAGCAGCCCATGCGGAAAGCGGTAAGCCACCAGTGCCTTGCGCATAGCTGCGCAATGGGCTGACCGTTCCTCCAAAGCCGCAGTGAAAGCGTCGGCATATCCGCATCGCCTGCACATTGAAACAACGCGGTCTTTCGCTCGGCTTCGTCCAATACGCGGTCTGCGTAATAAACGCCGATTTCGCATCCCGTGTTCAAGCCGTATTGCCCCTTCCAAAACTCGATAAGCCACGTCCGCTCCTGATAATTGAAATAAACGGGGAGGCAGTCGAAAATCATTTTAAAACGGACGGCGGCTTTATCATATAGCGCGCTGTATCCGAAGCTTCTCTGCCATGCATGGATGTGAGTGCTGAATATATCCTGCGAGGGGACATAGGAATATCCGAACGGCTCAATCAGACTGTTGAGGATTTCATATTTTTCGTCAATACAGAGCGAGCGCACCTTTTTGACAATCCTTTTCCTGCGCCAAAAATTGAAACAAAAAAAGATAAGGAGGATTATTAGAAAAATTTCGAAAAAGAGATACATAAGCGGGCTCCTTTTCATTTGATTTGGTATATTATATGCTTACGGAAGGACGCAGGTGTGCGGCAGCAAAGCGCGGGAAAAGACGGACGCTGAAATGTCAAAAATCGCACTTGAAGTGCATGTATTCTTTGATGTATAATGCAAAGGGTCAGTTGAAAAATCTTCAACTGAAAATCTTTCAGACGGTAGTCTGAATTCAGACTGCAATCTGAATCAGAGATGCGTTCGCATCGGATTTCCACAGGATATAATGAACGCAGTACCTGCGTTCATCAGCAAGTTTCGCAGAAACTTGCTGTATGCGCAAAGGGCAGCGCAATAAATATGAATTTTAAAAGTTAGTGTTTTAACTGAAAAAAGCCTGTGCTATAATGAAAGGAGAAGTAATTTATGCCAA
>JAJQDE010000015.1 GCA_021202335.1 Lachnospiraceae bacterium | reverse complement strand
GGTAATAATATACGGAATGTGATTATTTGTCAATTACATCTGTTTTTAATGAAAATTTATATGTAATAGTTCAAGCATACGGTTTTGCGGACGCTGTGGGATAAACAATTACAAATTTTTACAAACTTATGTAAAATCGAACTTGCATTCTGCCTCATAGTGTGATAAGTTTAAACATAGCAGTGTAGCCGCACGGTTAAACTGCCGTGTTTAATCTGTGGGAGGCATGGGGAGATAATAATGGGAGATACTGCTAAAACAAGAGAGCCTCTTTGGGATGTTCTCAGAGGCTTTGCAATTATTCTGGTGGTGTTTGCACATTGTATTCAGAATGGCAGCGGGGCAGAGTACAGCGAAAATGCGCTTTATTTTGGAAACAGGGTATATCAGTTCATATACAGCTTTCACATGCCGCTTTTTATGCTGGTGAGCGGCTATCTGTGCTATGAAAGTATGCAGCGCGCGGATGCTGCGGGAGAAAGAAAAAGGCTGCTTGTGACAAGAATGCGAACCTTTATTTTGCCGATATTTTCATGGACGGCGATAGATTATGCAAGAATACTTATTTTGAACCATATTTACGGGCAGCCGCAGCCTGAGGCGATTGTATTTGTTTATTTTTATAATGCACTCAATAATTTATGGTTTTTGTGGGCTGTCTGGTGGAGCTTTATTGTGGTTTATGTGGTGCATTACATCTTTCATGATAATGTGTGTATATATGCAATTATCTTTTTGCTGTTCTTTGTGTTTCCTGATGGTTTGAATATGGGAGCTTATAAATATATGCTGCCGTATTTTACGACGGCGTTTTACGGGCATAATATGTTTAAGAAGCGGACATGGGAGTTGGGAGTAAAAAAACATATTCTGTTGACGGTGCTTTTGGGATTTTGTTTTTTGGCGCTGTTTTGCTTTTATAATGAGGAGTCGTTTATTTATCTGACAGGATATAAGCTTATCGGGCGGGGCTCAATCAACGCCGTGCTAAGGCAGTTGGCGACGGATATTTACAGAATGGCAGTTGGATTTGCGGGAAGTCTGTTTTTTATAATGCTGTGGCGTATGATTTTGCAAAAGGTGAATGTGCGCCTGCTTATGCTTGTGGGCAGAAACAGTTTGGGTATATATATACTGTCGGGATATCTGATTGTATTTGGTGTACAGCGCCTGACATTTGCGGGCTCTCAATCTTACGGGATAAATTTTTTGGAGGCGATGGCGGTGCTTTTGAGTTCATTAGCGCTTTCGGAGCTTATGGGTAAAATACCGTTGTTAAAAACGCTTGTCGGAAAACATGGTTGAATGGAGTAATAGTATGAAAATAAGCTTGATAGCTTATTTTTCACACGGCAAATTTGTGCTTGCGCAGAATGAGCACAGCTCATTCTAAATTCGCGGGCTCGAGCAAGAATGGAGGGGGATTATGTTTGAAAATGAAATGAATGATGCAAAAAATGCAGTAAACTGTTTTTTGGAGCAGGCAGGCTTGAAAGCGGGTGAGCTTGTGGTAATAGGATGTTCAACGAGCGAGATAGCGGCAAGGAGCATCGGCTCGTATTCTAATGCGGAGCTTGGAGAGGCTGTTTTCAAGGCGATGTATGAGGAGTTTAAGCCGCGCGGTATTTATGTGGCGGCGCAATGCTGTGAGCATTTGAACAGAGCGCTCATAATTGAGGCGGAGGCTGCGGAAAAGTATGGCTGTGAAATCGTGAATGTAGTGCCGATGCCAAAGGCGGGGGGCTCATTTTCCACGGCTGCGTGGAAGTATATGGAAAATCCCGTGGCAGTGGAGCATGTCAGAGCTCATGCAGGAATTGACATAGGAGATACGCTGATAGGAATGCACCTTAGGGATGTTGCCGTGCCGCTGAGAATTGCACAGCCGACAATCGGCGGCACGCATATTGTGTGCGCGAGGACAAGACCGAAATACATTGGCGGCGAGCGTGCGCATTATGATGACGCATTGGGCTGATGCGCGAATGGATGCAAATGGAAGCTGCCAGGCGGGGTATGCAAAGAATTTTGAAAAATGTCTTTTCTAAAGTATACTTTGTATGTTATAATCGTTTTGTTTGTAATATTGTTTATGCTGATTTGTGTTTAATATCAGGCATGGAAATGAAAGGAAAGTAAATGTCACAGGAGCAGGAAAACGTAGAACTTGAAGATAAAGCGGCGGAGGAATATGCCGCGGAGAGCAAGAATACGGGAAATACATTTAGTACATTTCTGCTGGTGTTGGTATTTATGCTGCTATGCATTTGTACGGTGCTTTTGGTTTTTGCTGTTAATCTGAACAAAGAAGTGAACAGCATTAATGTACGGCTGTCGGAGCTGCAGGCGGAAAATGTCTTTTCGGAATATAGCCAAAGCTCTGTCGGGACTGGCGGGATATCCGACACAAACGAAACGGAGGCTGCGGATATTGCACAGGCAGCGGCGCTTGAAAACAAAATTGTCCGGGACGGAGGCACGGATACGGCTTCGGGCATAAAAAGAGTTTATCTGACCTTTGACGACGGTCCAAGCTCCAACACGGACACTATATTGGATATCCTTGACGAGTATGGGGTTAAGGCTACTTTCTTTGTGGTAGGCAAGGAGGGCTGTGAGGAGCAATACCGGCGGATTGTTGAAGAAGGGCATACTTTGGCAATGCATTCATACAGTCATGTATACAGTGATATATACAGCTCGCTTGATGCATATAAGCAGGATTTAAATAAGCTTAGGACATTTTTGTATGAAATTACGGGAATAGAATGTGATATTGTAAGATTCCCGGGGGGCAGCAGCAACACGATAAGCAAGGTCGATATGCACACGCTGACAGAATATCTTGACAGTGAGGGCATTACATACTTTGACTGGAATGTATCAAGCGGTGATGCTTCGGGAGTTTATATAAGCGCAGAGCAGATAGCGGCTAATGTTTTGGACAATATCGGCAAATTTAATAACGCGGTAGTTCTGATGCATGATGCGGCGGGTAAGGAATCTACGATAGAGGCGCTGCCTGTTATTATAGAATCAATACTTGAGTCGGAGGAAACAGTGCTCTTGCCGATTTCGGAGGAAACGGTAAAGGTACAGCATATACAGTAAAAATGCGTTGAGCTTAAATCAAGGTATTTAAAATTTAAAGAAGTGGAGGAAATGATACAATGGGCTTTTTTCAGGATTTGAAGCAGGATTTATCTCAGACGGTGGCAGACATTAATGTGGATGATGCAGTAGATGATATCGGTCTTGGCGTCGATTTGCCGACGTCATCGGAGGATTTGTTCGGCAGTACGGCAGAGGGAGATTTTGCTGATTTGGAAGCCATGCTTGAAAAGGAAGCAGCGGCACTGGGCGATACGCCCGTGGCGGTATCAGGCGAAACGGTGCAGGAAGAGCTGCCGGCAGGTCTTGAGGGAACGGATAACGAAAGCGAAACGGAGCCGAAGGCTGATGCAGAGGAAAAGGCTGAACCGGAGTCGCTGCCTGAAATCGTACCAGAGCCGGCAGGCAATATGGAAGAGGAAAATAAAGATAATATTATAAGTGAGGCTGATACGGATATGGAAGAACTGTTAAATGAAGTAGAGCAGAACATTGAGGAGCCGGTATTTATGGACGCTGCGCCGCAGGAGGCATTGCATACCGGATTGGGAGCGGAAGTGGATGCATCGACTGATACGGCGGTGATTACCGAGGGCATGAATATCACCGGAGATGTGACAAGCAGTGGAAATATGGATCTGATAGGAAACATTACCGGTAATATTGAGATACTCGGCAAGCTGAACGTGACGGGAAGCGTGACGGGCAATTCGGCGGCTGCGGAGATTTATGCGGAGTCTGCACAGATTAACGGCGAGATAAAAAGCAAGGGCAGCGTAAAGATCGGGCAAAGCTCGGTGGTAATCGGGAATATTTTTGCGACTAGCGCAGTC
Organism: Lachnospiraceae bacterium; assembly: GCA_021202335.1. Taxonomy (GTDB): domain Bacteria; phylum Bacillota; class Clostridia; order Lachnospirales; family Lachnospiraceae; genus COE1. The sequence goes on along the minus strand of JAJQDE010000015.1, from coordinate 38,755 downwards.
ATCGCGGGTGCGGTAAAGGGCGATATTGACGTTCATGGTCCGGTTATCCTTGATACGTCGGCGATTGTGATGGGAAATATAAAGTCGAAGTCGGTACAGATTAATAACGGAGCCGTGATTGAGGGTATGTGCTCACAGTGCTACGCAGATGTCAGCCCGACATCATTCTTTAACGATGTTAAGAAAAACAGAAAATAAAAACGGAGCGGCGGCATGAAAAGAATATTATTAAAATTAAGCGGAGAAGCGCTTGCAGGCGACAAAAAAACGGGTTTTGACGAGCAGACCGTTTTGGCTGTGGCACGTCAGGTCAGGGAAATAACGGAAAGCGGGGTGCAGGTGGGAGTTGTCATTGGCGGCGGTAATTTTTGGAGAGGAAGGACCAGTGAAACCATAGACCGTACAAAGGCAGACCAGATTGGGATGTTGGCAACCGTTATGAACTGTATTTATACGTCGGAGATTTTTCGCTTTGCAGGCATGAGCACGGAGATTTTTACCCCCTTTCAGTGCGCGGCGTTCACTGAGCTTTTTTCAAAGGATAAGGCGGTGGAGGCGCTTGAACAGGGAAAGGTAGTATTTTTTGCGGGAGGAATAGGTCATCCGTATTTTTCAACGGATATGGGCACGGTGCTTCGTGCCGTGGAGATAGAGGCGGACATGATATTATCCGCGCGCGCTGTGGACGGCGTGTACGATTCTGACCCGAAGCTGAACAGCAATGCCAGGAAATATGATACAATTCCAATCCGTGAGGTTGTGGACAAGCAGCTTGGAGTGATGGATTTGGCGGCGGCAGTGCTCTGTATGGAAAATAAAATGCCGATGACGATTTTCGGATTGAACGAGGAAAACAGTATTAGAAATGCGGTAAGAGGCAATTCAAGCGGAACGGTTATAACGGTATAAACAGTTAAAAAGGAAATTATTATAACGTGGCGGCGTATTTAATCGCGGCATTTTGTTTACGGATGCGGTTGGAGCGGCGCGGAAATGAGGTAAAGATGGACGCAAGAGTAAAAACATATGAGGATAAGATGCAGAAGGCTTTAGACTTTTTGGCATCGGATTATCAGGCGATACGTGCGGGGCGGGCAAATCCGCATGTGCTTGACAGAATCAAGGTTGACTACTATGGCACGCCTACCCCGATTCAGCAGGTGGGAAATATAACGGTGCCCGAGGCAAGAATGATACAGATAGCGCCGTGGGAAAAGAGCCTGATTAAGGAGATTGAGAAAGCAATCATGGCGTCTGACGTAGGCATCACTCCAAGCAATGACGGCGTTGTTATCCGCCTTGTATTTCCGGAGCTTACGGAGGAGCGCAGGAAAGAGCTTGTCAAGGACGTAAAGAAGAAGGGCGAGGACTGCAAGGTCGCAATCAGATATATCAGGCGTGAGGCAAACGATTCCTTTAAAAAGCTTGCAAAGACTGAAATTTCGGAGGATGAAATTAAGGACTTGGAGGATTCGGTTCAGAAGCTTACGGACAAGTATATTAAAGATGTTGATAAGGCTATTGATGAGAAATCGAAGGAAATTCTTACGGTATAAGCGGTCAGACTGCGGTTTTGACACTTTGCCGGTGGAAAACAGGGGGCGTGCGTTACATTATGGTGGAGGTGCGCCCTTTTTATTGTCGTATGGAAAGCTATATTAAAGGTGCAAAAGGCGGAATGGGGATTAGTATGGAAGGAAAAATACCAAATCATGTGGCAATCATTTTGGATGGAAACGGCCGATGGGCAAAGTCGAAGGGGCTTCCGCGCACTGCGGGACATGTGCAGGGGGCAAGAACCGTGGAAGCAATCTGTGAGGACGCGTATCGTATGGGCATCAATTATCTGACGGTTTACGCGTTTTCGACGGAAAACTGGAACAGACCGGAAGCGGAAGTGGAAACGCTTATGAAGCTGTTGCGCGATTATATGAAAAACAGCCTGAAACGTGCTCGGAAAAACAATATGTGCGTCCGGGTGCTGGGCGACAAGTCAATGTTTGCGGAGGATATAAGGAAAAGCATCGGGGAGCTTGAGGCGGCGACGAAGGACAATACCGGGCTTCATTTTCAGATAGCAATTAATTACGGAAGCCGCGATGAGGTGACGCGGGCGGTCAGGAGGCTTGCCGGGAAGGTGGCGTCGGGAGAGCTTTTGCCAGAGGATATCGATGAGCAGAGTATTGCGGCACAGCTTGACACGGCGGGGCTTCCGGACCCCGATTTAATGATACGGACATCGGGCGAGCAAAGGCTGTCGAATTATCTGCTTTGGCAGCTTGCGTATTCGGAGCTTTACTTTACACAGGTACCGTGGCCTGATTTTGATAAGAAGGAGCTTGAAAAGGCGGTTATGGCTTATGGCAGCAGAGACCGAAGATTCGGGCTTGTCAAGGAGGAATAAATGTCTGGAAATATTTTTGGAAAGATTAGTAAAGAGCGGACTGTAAGCGCGGTAATCCTTGTGGCGGCAGCGCTTGTGACAATTCTTCCGGGCGGCGCTGTGCTTGCGCTTGCGTTGTATGCGGTATCCATAATCGGATTTTTGGAGCTTACGAAGGCGTGCGGAGTAAGAGACCGTGTTTCGGCTGAAGGCGGAAAAAAGGAAAACGGAAGGCCGAATGCGCTTGAAATAGCGGGAATTTGCTGCATTACACTGTATTATGCGGCGCTGGGCATTACTTGGGATGCGGCATATTGTACTCCGCTTGTGTTTTTAATGATGATTGTGCTTATGTTTGTGTATGTGTTTGGCTTTCCTAAATACAATGCCAATCAGGTAATGACTACCTATTTTTCGCTTATTTATGCGCCTGTGATGCTGTCGTTTGTGTTTCTGACCAGGCAGCTTGAAAATGGGATTTATCTGGTTTGGATGATTTTTATAAGCTCATGGATTTCCGATACCTGCGCTTATTTGGTGGGGGTGATGAGAGGAAAGCACAGGCTTGCGCCGGTGCTTAGCCCTAAGAAATCCATCGAGGGCGCTGTCGGCGGCATTGCCGGAGCGGCGATTGTGGGTGGGCTGTTTGGCGCTTATCTTGACAATGTGCTTTACACGGGAAATTTTGCCATGATTCTTGCAATTGTCGGCGGCGTGGGCTCCGTAATATCGCAGGTCGGTGATTTGGCGGCGTCCGCGATTAAGAGAAACCATGAAATTAAGGACTACGGGAAGCTGATACCGGGGCATGGCGGCATTATGGACCGGTTTGACAGTGTGATTTTTACGGCGCCTATTACTTATTTTTTGATTATAATGCTGATGAACGAGGGCTTTTGAATATTTAATTGCACTTATCTAATATAATATATTGAGAAAGTCAAAGGCCGGTCTGAATATTTTGCTGAGAATGTCACGGATAGCTTTGCCGGCGACGCAAATCTGACATTTGCGCCGCTCCGGAGAATGGGGGATTATGATGAAAAAGATTGCAATACTTGGCTCTACGGGCTCTATCGGCACGCAGACGCTTGAGCTTGTGCGGGATAATCCTGATCTGCAGGTCGTGGGGCTTGCGGCAGGGTCGAATATTGACTTATTGGAAAAGCAGGTGCGTGAATTTAAGCCGAGGCTTGTTTCATTGCAGAGCAGTAAAGCGTGCGGCGACCTGGAGGTAAGGCTTGCCGACCTGCCGGTGGAGGTTGTCTGCGGCATGGAGGGGCTGATTCGGATTGCGGAAATGGAAGAGTCGGAGCTGCTTGTGACTGCGATTGTGGGAATGGTTGGTATAAGACCGACGATAGCGGCAATTAATAAGCATAAGGATATTGCGCTTGCCAATAAGGAAACGCTTGTGACGGCGGGGCATATTATTATGCCGCTGGCAAAGGAAAAAGGAGTGTCAATACTTCCCGTTGACAGTGAGCACAGTGCGATTTTTCAGTCCATGCAGGGGGAAAACAGGGAACGCGTCAGCAGGCTTCTGATTACGGCGTCGGGCGGTCCGTTTCGGGGAAAAACGAGGGCAGAGCTTGAAAACGTGCAGCTTGAGGACGCGCTAAAGCATCCGAACTGGTCTATGGGGCACAAGATTACGATTGACTCCGCAACGCTTGTCAACAAGGGGCTTGAGGTGATGGAGGCAAAATGGCTTTTTGACATGGACTTGGATAAGATACAGGTGGTGGTGCATCCTCAGAGCATCATTCATTCCATGGTGGAGTATGCGGACGGCGGCATTATGGCGCAGCTTGGCACGCCGGATATGAAGCTGCCTATACAATATGCGCTGTTTTATCCTGACAGACGCCCCATGAAGGGAAAACGCGTGGACTTTTATGAGCTGGGCTGCATTACCTTTGAAAGACCGGATATGGAAACCTTTACGGGTCTGAAGCTTGCAATGCGCGCGGCAAAGGAGGGCGGAAGCGTTCCCACGGTGTTTAATGCGGCAAATGAGCGGGCAGTGAGCCTATTTTTGACCGGAAAGATACGATTTGTGCAAATCCCGGAAATTATCGAAATGTGTATGGAGGCGCATAAGCGGATAGAGGCTCCCAATGTAGAGGAAATTCTTGCGTGTGAGCAGGAAACCTATGAGGTTATTGAGTCGAGGCTTATTTTATGACAAAAATTCAGCCGGCAGGAAATGAGGAAAATAAGGAATGTTAGTGACAATCATCGTGTTTATACTGGTATTTGGCGTAGTCGTAATTTCACATGAGCTGGGGCATTTTCTGATTGCAAAGCTTAACGGAATCAGGGTGCTTGAGTTTGCGGTAGGGATGGGTCCTTCCGTTGTGAAGTTTACCAAAGGAGGCACAAGGTATGTGCTGAAGCTTCTCCCGATTGGCGGAGCGTGTATGTTTGAAGGTGAGGATGGCAGAATCAGTGATGATAGCAAAATCAGTGCCGAGGATAATGAGGCAGCATATGCCGTGAAGGTCGGTAAGGCGTTTAATGAGGTCAATGTGTGGGCACGGATTGCGACGGTGTTTGCGGGACCGTTTTTTAACATTGTACTCGCGTTTCTGCTTTCGCTGATTGTAGTGGGATTTTCGGGTGAAATACTGCCGGTCGTAAATTCGATTACAGAGGGCTATCCGGCGCAGGAGGCAGGGCTTATGGCGGGTGACGTCATCACGCGGATTGACGGCGAACGCATTTATCTGCAGGGGGAAGTGACCATTGCCTCCGCGATGAATCAGGGAGAGGCAATGGAGCTGGAATATGAGCGCGCCGGAAAACGCTATACTACCATGCTTGTGCCAAAGTACAGCGAGGAGGATGAGAGGTATTACATCGGCTTTACGATCGGAGAGGTGATAGAGTGCAGGGGGCTTAATCTGATTAAATACAGCGCGCTTGAGGTGCGCTACTGGCTCAAGGCTACGATTAAGAGCCTTGTAATGCTTGTGCAGGGAAAGCTTTCGGCAAATGACCTTTCGGGTCCTGTCGGCATTGCGGTGACGATTGACGAAACTATAGATGAGGTAAAGCCGTATGGCATTTCATCAGTGGTGCTTACCATGATAAATTTTGCCGTGCTCTTGAGCGTGAACCTTGGCGTGATGAATCTGCTTCCGCTCCCGGCGCTTGACGGCGGGCGGCTGCTGTTTATGTTTATCGAGGTTGTGAGAGGGAAGCCGGTGCCGCCCGATAAGGAGGGGCTTGTGCATTTTATCGGCTTTGTGGCGCTGATGGCGCTGATGGTGTTTGTGCTTTACAATGATATTGCACGCATTTTTTCATAAAAATCAGCAGGATTAACAGGACAATGGAGAAAAACAATGTACAGGGATAACACTAAGGTAATTAAAATAGGAAACAGGGTAATCGGCGGCGGAAATCCGATTTTGATACAGTCAATGACAAACACAAAGACTGAGGATGTGAAGGGGACGGTGGCGCAGATTAAGCGTCTTGAGGAGGCAGGCTGCGAGATTATCCGCTGCACGGTGCCGAATATGGAGGCAGCGGCGGCGCTGTCGAAGATTAAAAAGGAAATATCCATTCCGCTGGTGGCGGATATTCACTTTGACTATAAAATGGCGATAGCGGCAATGGAAAACGGCGCCGATAAGATAAGGATAAATCCCGGAAATATCGGAGGCAGGGATAAGGTCGCGGAGGTCGTGCGCGCGGCAAGGGAGCGCAATATTCCTATCCGCGTCGGAGTAAACAGCGGCTCGCTTGAACGGGAGCTTGTGGAAAAATATAACGGAGTTACGGCTGAGGGAATTGTGGAAAGCGCGCATGACAAGGTTGGGATGATTGAGGATTTGGGATATGATAATCTGGTAATCAGCATCAAATCCTCAGACGTGATGATGTGCGTCAGGGCGCATGAGATACTTGCGGATAAGACAAAATACCCTCTGCATGTGGGGATTACGGAGTCGGGAACCGTTACAAGCGGAAACATTAAGTCTGCTGTCGGGCTTGGGATTATCTTAAATCAGGGTATTGGCGACACAATCCGGGTGTCGCTTACGGGCGACCCCGTTGAGGAAATTAAGAGCGCAAGGCTGATACTGCGCACGCTGGGGTTAAGGCGCGGCGGTATTGAGGTTGTGTCATGCCCGACCTGCGGAAGAACCAATATTGACTTAATCGGATTGGCAAATCAGGTGGAGAACATGGTGCAGGGCTATCCTCTTGACATTAAGGTAGCGGTGATGGGCTGTGCGGTGAACGGACCGGGAGAGGCGAAGGAGGCAGATATAGGCATTGCAGGGGGCATCGGAGAAGGGCTTCTTATCAAAAAGGGCGAGATTGTGAGAAAGGTGCCTGAGCGTGAGCTTTTGTCGGCATTGAAGGAAGAGCTGGATAATTTGGAGCGCGGAGGGTACTATGGAAAAGAAATTTTTTGAAGCATTTCCGAATTTAAGGCTCGAGGGCGTTTTGCATGACTTGTTTGAGCAGACGGTGGTGGAGAAAATGACTGCAACCGGGCGCAGGGATTTGCTGCGCATTTACATCAGGAGCGAACGCCTGCTTGAAAAAAAACATATTTACAGCGTGGAAAAAGAGATAAAAAAACAGTTTTTTGCGCGGGATCCGATTAGCATAAAGGTGTACGAGCGCTTTCTTTTATCAGGTCAGTATAATCCCGAAAGGCTTATGGATATCTATCGGGAAAGCATATTGCTTGAGCTTAGGGAGTGCGAGCATATGCTTTATACGATGTTTCACCAGGCGGATATCCGATATCCTGACGAAAACACAATTGAGCTTGTTCTTGAGGACAGCGTAATCGCAAAGTCCAAGGAGGACGAGCTTATTGGCATTTTGGATAAGGTATTGAATGAACGGTGCGGTTTCCGCGTGAAATTTAATGTGTCGTATAAAGAGGCTGAGGCGGGGAAATACAAGGCGGACGATGAAATCCGTATTCAGAGGATTGTGGAGCATATATCAAGCCGCATCAGTGCGTCAGGGGGCGCTGCGGACGCGGAGGCGCCCGTGAGGATGGCGGATGCGGAAACACCGGAGAAAAAAGAGCCGCAAAAACCGCTGTACGGTGAGGAAAAGAGGAACGCCTGGAAATTTGACAGGAGCAGCGCCGGAGGCATGCAGAAGCGGCCGCTTAAGCGCTCCGACAATCCGAACGTCATATTCGGACGTGATTTTGATGACGATGCAATTAAAATTGAAGAAATTTGGGGTGAGATGGGTGAAATTGTCATCCGCGGTCAGGTGCGGGTTTTGGACACGCGCGAAATAAGAAACGAGCGTACCATTGTAAGCTTTGAGATAACGGATTTTACGGATACGATAAAGGTAAAGATGTTCGTGCATAACGAGCAGCTTTCGGAGCTTTTGGCGGAGCTTAAGCCGGGCGGCTTTTATAAGCTGAAGGGCGTCACCGTAAACGACACCTTTGACAGAGAGCTGACGATTGGCTCGGTAGTCGGGCTGATGAAGATACCGGACTTTACGACCGCGCGCATGGATAACAGTGCAAGAAAGCGCGTGGAGCTGCACTGTCATACAAAGATGAGCGATATGGACGGCGTTTCCGATGTGAAGGATATTATAAAGAGGGCAAAAAAGTGGGGACATAAGGCGATTGCGATTACCGACCACGGATGCGTACAGGCATTTCCAGACGCATACCACAGCGTGTCGCCGGATGATGATTTTAAGATTATTTACGGAGTCGAGGGATATCTGGTGGACGATTCCAAGCAGATTGTGACGGACGGTAAGGGACAGACGTTGGATGAAACCTATGTGGTGTTTGACATAGAAACCACCGGCTTTTCACCCGTATCGAACCGCATCATGGAGATCGGTGCGGTGAAGGTGGAGAAGGGCGAGATTGTCGACAGGTTTTCGGCTTTTGTAAACCCGGAGGTTCCCATTCCGTTTGAGATAGAGAAGCTGACGGGAATAAACGACAGCATGGTGATGGAGGCGGACACGATTGATACGGTGCTGCCTGAATTCCTTGATTTTGCCGCGGACGCGATACTCGTAGCGCATAACGCGGGCTTTGACGTGAGCTTTATCAGGGAAAACGCAAAGCGTCAGGGAAGGGAGTTTTCCTATACTTATGTGGACACGCTTGGAATTGCGCGCACACTGCTTACGGGTCAGTCAAAGTATACGCTGGATGCCGTGGCAAAAACGCTCGGCGTGTCGCTGCAAAATCATCACAGGGCGGTGGACGACGCCGAGTGTACGGCTGAAATATTTGTTAAGTTCATTGCAATGCTGAAAAAGGACGGCATAGAAACGCTTTCGGAGCTGAACGATTTGGGGAAGGCAAGCGTGGAGGCGGTCAGAAAGCTCCATTCCTACCATATTATTATTCTTGCCAAAAATCAGACAGGCAGGATTAATCTGTACCGTTTAGTGTCGGAGTCGCATTTAACTTATTTTTATAAGCGCCCATTAATTCCCAAAAGCCTGATTGAGAAGTACCGTGAGGGTCTGATCATAGGAAGCGCATGTGAGGCGGGCGAGCTTTTCAGGGCTCTCCTTGACGGGCAGAGTGACGAGCAGATTGCAAATATTGTGAGCTTTTACGACTATTTGGAGATACAGCCGATTGGCAACAACAGATTTATGATAGAGTCAGAAAAGCACAGAAACATTAACTCCGAGGAGGATTTAATCGAGCTGAACAAAAGGGTGGTTAAGCTGGGAGAGCAGTTCCATAAGCCGGTGGTCGGAACCTGCGATGTGCATTTCCTTGACCCGCAGGACGAGGTGTATCGCCGCATCATTATGGCGGGGAAGGGCTTCAAGGATGCGGATGAGCAGGCGCCGCTTTATCTGCGCACTACGGAGGAGATGCTGGATGAATTCGCATATTATCTTGGCAGCGGGAAGGCAGAGGAAATTGTCGAGACAAACACAAATCTGATAGCGGATATGTGCGACAGGATAGCTCCCGTGCGCCCGGATAAGTGCCCGCCTGTAATTGAGGACAGCGACAAGCAGCTTACTGCGATATGCTACCGCAAGGCGCATGAGATGTATGGAGAAAATCTTCCGGATATAGTGGAGGCAAGGCTTGAGAAGGAGCTGAACTCCATTATCAGCAACGGCTTTGCGGTTATGTATATCATTGCGCAGAAGCTTGTGTGGAAATCGGTGGAGGACGGATATCTGGTGGGCTCGCGAGGCTCAGTCGGCTCGTCGTTTGTGGCTACAATGGCGGGGATAACGGAGGTGAATCCGCTCAGCCCGCACTATTATTGCAAAAAGTGCCATTACAGCGATTTTTACTCAGATGAGGTAAAGAAATTTGCCGGAATGGCAGGCTGCGACATGCCGGATAAGAACTGCCCCGAATGTGGAGAGAAGCTTGTAAAGGACGGCTTTGATATTCCGTTTGAAACCTTTTTGGGCTTTAAGGGGAATAAGGAGCCGGATATCGACCTTAACTTTTCGGGCGAGTATCAGAGCAAGGCGCACAAGTACACGGAGGTGATATTCGGCTACGGTCAGACCTTCCGCGCGGGTACGATAGGCACTCTGGCGGATAAAACTGCCTTCGGATATGTAAAGAATTATTATGAGGAACGCGGTCAGCATAAACGGACGAGCGAGATTAACCGCATTGTCGAGGGCTGTGTGGGAGTGAGAAGAACCACCGGACAGCACCCCGGCGGAATTGTGGTTCTCCCGGTGGGCGAGGAGATTAACTCTTTTACACCTGTGCAGCATCCCGCAAACGATATGACCACGGACACGGTAACGACGCATTTTGACTACCATTCCATCGACCACAATCTCTTAAAGCTTGACATTCTCGGACACGATGATCCGACCATGATAAGAATGTTACAGGATTTGACAGGGATTGACCCGACGCAGATACCGCTTGACGATAAAGAGGTCATGTCGCTTTTCCAAAATACGTCTGCGCTTGGAATTAAGCCGGAGGATATCGGAGGCTGCAAGCTTGGATGCCTCGGAATACCGGAGTTCGGAACGGATTTTGCCATGCAAATGGTTATGGACTGCCAGCCCAAATATTTTTCCGATTTGGTGCGTATTTCAGGGCTTTCGCATGGTACCGACGTGTGGCTTGGGAATGCGCAGACGCTCATTCAGGAGGGAAAGGCGACTATTTCGACGGCAATCTGTACCCGTGACGATATCATGACGTATTTAATCAGCATGGGACTCGACTCGGAGGAATCCTTTAAGATAATGGAGGCCGTGCGAAAGGGGACTGTCGCAAAGGGCAAGTGCGCAAGCTGGGACGAGTGGAAGTCGGACATGCTTGCCCATGGCGTGCCGGACTGGTATGTGTGGTCGTGTGAGAAGATACAGTATATGTTCCCGAAAGCGCATGCGGCGGCATATGTTATGATGGGCTGGCGCATCGCCTACTGTAAAATCAACTATCCGCTTGCGTATTACTGCGCGTTTTTCAGCATAAGGGCGTCGGGCTTTTCCTACGAGCTTATGTGTCAGGGGCGGGAGCATTTGGAGCGGGTTTTGGCGGATTACAAAAAGCGCTCCGACACGCTTACCAATAAAGAACAGGACACCTTGCGGGATTTGCGGATTGTTCAGGAAATGTATGTGAGGGGCTTTGAATTTGTGCCGATAGACATTTTTAAGGCACATTCAAGAAATTTTCAGATTATGGATGGAAAAATCATGCCCTCGCTGAACAGCATAGACGGATTGGGGGAGAAAGCAGCTGACGCGATTATGGAGGCGGCGCTTGACGGTCCGTTTTTGTCAAAGGATGATTTCAGAAGCAGAACGAAGGTTTCAAAGACGGTGATTGATTTAATGGCGGATTTGGGTCTGCTCGGATATATCCCCGAGTCTAATCAGATCAGTCTGTTTGATTTGGTTGGTTAGTCTGCACTTTGCCTGCACAAGCATTGAGTTATGCGCAAAGAGAAGCGCGGAAATGAGGAGAGATATGGTAAGAAAAATTTCAGACATAAGGCAGTTGAAACCGGAGCCGGAAATTAAAATCGGCAGAAATGATGAATGTTGGTGCGGAAGCGGGAAAAAATATAAAAAGTGCCACTGTGATTTTGACGCAAGGCTTGACGAGTACAGAATGAAGGGGATGCTTGTGCCGCCAAGACGCATTTTGAAAAATCCGGCGCAGATACAGGGAATACGAGAGAGCGCTAAAATCAATATTGAAATTCTTGATTATATCGGAGAGCATATAGGGGCGGGTGTTACCACACAGGAGATTGACGACCGGGTGCGTGAAATCACCAAAAAATGGGGAGCGACAGCGGCGCCCTTAAATTATGAGGGATTTCCGAAAAGCGTCTGCACCTCCGTAAACGATGTGGTGTGTCATGGTATTCCCTCGGCGGAGCAGGTGCTCAAGGAGGGCGATATCATAAATGTGGACGCTTCGACCATCTATAACGGATATTTTTCCGACTCCTCGAGAATGTATTGCATCGGAGAGGTATCTGCGGACAAAAAACGCCTTGTGGAAATCACGAAGCAGAGCCTTGAGGTTGGCTTGAAATATGTGCAGCCGTGGAGAAAAATCGGCGATATGGGAGCCGCCATCCATGAGTTTGCGATGGAAAACGGCTATACGGTGGTGCGCGAAATCGGCGGGCACGGCGTGGGACTTGAATTTCATGAGGATCCATGGGTGAGCTATGTATGCCCTAAGGATACGGGCATGCTTTTGGTTCCCGGAATGATGTTTACGATAGAACCCATGATAAACATGGGCGGAGAGGAAATTTATATTTCCGATGAGGACGGCTGGACAGTATACACGCAGGACGGTATGCCGTCCGCACAGTGGGAAATACAGGTGCTCGTGACAGAGGACGGCTACGAGATTATCTCATATTGATATCGGGGCGCAGTATGACAAAAAGAGATATGCTTTTGCTGCTGTTTATTGCGGCGGCTGTCGCAGCCTCAGAGCTTTTTATGGCGCTTTGGAAGGGCGGGGACGGCGCAAAAATCAGGGTTTCCATAGATGGCGGGCTTTATGGAGAGTACAGCCTTTTGGAGGACCGGGTAATTGATATAGAGGGAGAGCTTGGATATAACAGGCTTGTGATAGAAAACGGCAGCGCCTATATGGAGAGCGCCGACTGCCCTGACAAATACTGCATGACATACAAGCCGATTGCAAGGACGAATGAAAGCATTATCTGCCTGCCGCATCGCCTTGTGGTGGAGGTCGTGGCAGCGGGTACGGACGGGGAGAGCGCGCAGCCGGACGCAGTAACGCGCTAACAGGGAGCGGAAAAATGACAAACACGAAAAAGACGGCGTATTGCGCCATGCTGACGGCGCTTTCGCTGATATTTGGCTATATAGAGGCACTGCTTCCGTTTTCCGTTGGAATCCCCGGGATTAAGCTCGGACTTGCAAATCTGGTTGTTGTAATCGGATTGTATTTTATGCCCGCAGGCTGCGTGTTCACGGTGCTGATATTAAAAGTGACACTTTCGTCATTTTTATTCGGAAATTTGTCCATGCTGATTTACAGTATGGCGGGCGGAATACTGAGCTTTTTTGTGATGCTTGCCCTGAAAAAGGCAAAGGGCTTTTCGATGCCCGGAGTGAGCATGGCGGGAGGAGCGGCGCACAATATGGGACAGCTGGCAGTGGCTTCACTTGCGGTGGAAAGCACGGCGGTGCTTTATTATCTTCCCGTTCTGATTGCGGCAGGAGCGGTGACGGGAGCGGTAATCGGAGCGGTGGCTTACCGTGTGAGAAGGCTGCTTTGGAAAATGGATATTGATTAAGAAATGGTACAGGGTGAGGGTATGGCGGAAAAACTGATATTTCATGTGGATGTAAACAGCGCGTTTCTGTCCTGGGAGGCGGTCGAGAGATTAAAGCACCCGGAGCAGTTCCCCGAGCTGACGGAGGACTTGCGCACAATTCCTTCTGCGGTGGGCGGCGACAGGTCGAAACGGCGCGGAATTATCCTTGCAAAGTCCATTCCTGCCAAAAAGTATGGTATAAGGACGGGCGAGCCGATAACGGATGCGCTTAAAAAGTGTCCGAACCTTGTGCTGGTGCCGTCGCGGCATGAAATATACCGGCAATATTCAAGGGCGTTTATTGCCATATTGGAGCGGTATTCGGATGTTATAGAGCAGTGCAGCATAGATGAATGTTTCATGGATATGACGGGAACCGAAAAGCTTTTCGGCGCGCCGGTTGAGGCGGCATCGCGCATTAAGGATGAAATTTACGGTGAGCTTGGCTTTACAGTGAATGTGGGTATTTCCTCCAACAAGCTTTTGGCAAAGATGGCGAGCGATTTTAAGAAACCGAATTTGGTACACACGCTGTTTCCGCATGAGATAAAGAATAAAATGTGGGGGCTTCCCGTCGGCGAATTGTTTTTGGTGGGACATTCCACGGAGCATACTCTGCATACGCTTGGAATACATACGATAGGTGAGCTTGCCAATGAGGATGTTGATATGCTCAGAGCGTCGCTCAAAAAACAGGGCGAGGTGATATGGAAATTTGCAAACGGGGAAGGCGCGTCCGTGGTTGAGGCGGAGCCTGCCGACACCAAAAGCTATGGAAACGCCACAACGATAGCCTTTGACGTGGCTGATGAAGATACGGCAGGGCTGATACTGATGTCCCTGGCGGAAACGGTGGGAAGGCGGCTGAGGCAGGACGATGCGCGGGAAGAGGTGGTGACTGTAAATATCAAGTATAATGACCTTTCAAAAGCGTCACATCAGTGCGAGCTTGTGCATGCAACCAACGTCACGAACGAAATATACGAAGCTGCCGTGCGTCTGTTTGAGGAGCTTTGGGACGGCAGACCCGTCAGACTCCTCGGAATACAGACAAGCCATGTAAGCCGCGCCTGCGACGGCAGACAACTGACGCTTTTTGACGATGGAAGCATTGAGAAGCTTGAGCGGCTTGACCGCGCAATGGACAGTATTCGGGAGCGCTTTGGCACTGATGCCGTGAAGCGGGCGTCATTTTTAAGGCAGGATAAAATAGAGCATGCGCCCGGAACCACGAAATACTTTGGTTAAAACGAACAGCTCAATCACAAGCTGGCGCCTGTGATTGAGCTGTTGTAATAAAAAAGCAGATAACGGGAGTCGAACCCGCCTTTCCGGCTTGGGAAGCCGGCGTTCTACCGATGAACAATATCTGCATGACAATTATTATTTTATCATAGTATTTAAAAAATTTCAAGGGCGATAAAAAAATCCCTTGAAATTTTTTGTTTACTATGGTAACATGTATTGCGTTGACGCACAAATGTCCATAAAGGAAAAACAACTAAAAAGGAAATGAAATAAATGGAAGGAACGACAGCCTATTATGTGGTAAAGGAAAAAGCGCTTCCGGAGGTTTTGCTCAAGGTGGTGGAGGTAAACCGCCTGCTCGACACCAAAAAAGCCGCCTCAGTGCAGGAGGCGACTGACAGGGCAGGTATCAGCAGAAGCTCATATTATAAATATAAGGAAGATATTTTTCCGTTTCACGATTCTGCTCAGGGCACGACGTTAAACCTTGCATGCCAAATGGACGATGAGCCGGGACTTTTGTCCGATCTGCTGAAGGTAGTGGCGGATTTTCGGGCAAATATCCTTACAATCCATCAGGCAATCCCGATAAACGGGACTGCGTCCCTGTCACTGAGTGTGCAGATACTTCCAAACACGGGCGATGTGTCCGTGATGATACAGGAAATGGAAAAAATAAGCGGCGTGCACAATGTGAAGGTGCTTGCCAGGGAATAGGCTTGAACAATTTGAACAAAAATGGAGGTTTAGAATGGTAAAAATAGCAATATTGGGGTATGGTACGGTCGGAAGCGGCGTGTTTGAGGTCATCAGGCAGAATAAAGACGTGATTACCGGTAAAATTAACGAGGCAATTGAGGTAAAGTATGTCCTGGATTTAAAAACCTTTGAGGACGACCCCGTTACGGAGGTGCTCACGAACAGCTTTGACGATATAGTGAACGACCCCGAGGTGGAAATCGTGTGTGAAACTATGGGAGGCGTTAAGCCCGCCTATGAGTTTACAAGACGCGCGCTTGAAAAGGGCAAAAGCGTATGCACCTCCAATAAGGAGCTTGTGGAGATGCACGGTCCGGAGCTTTTAAAGCTTGCTAAGGCAAACAACTGCAGCTATTTATTTGAGGCGAGCGTGGGGGGCGGCATACCGATTATCAGACCGCTGCGGACCTCGCTTGCGCAGGAGGAAATTCTGTCGATTACCGGAATTTTAAACGGCACGACAAATTATATACTGACAAAAATGGAAACAGAGGGGCTTGCTTTTGCGGATGTGCTGAAGCGCGCGCAGGAGAAGGGTTATGCGGAGAAAAATCCCGATGCTGATGTTTTGGGCTTTGACGCGTGCAGGAAAATAGCAATACTTACCTCGCTTGCATACGGAAAAAACGTTTCCTATGCGGATATCCTGACAGAGGGCATTACCGCGATAACGGACACGGATTTTGCATATATGAAGAAGCTGGGTGCGACCATTAAGCTTTTTGCAAAGAGCCTGAAAAAGGGCGATAAGTATTATGCAATCGTGGCGCCTTTTGTGGTGACGGACGAAAACCCGCTGTTTGGCGTAAACGGTGTGTATAATGCAATTCTGCTCAACTGTAACATGGGCGGCGAAACCATGTATTACGGAAAGGGTGCGGGAAAGCTTGCCACGGCGAGCGCGGTAGTGGCGGACGTGCTCGACTGCGCAAGGCATATAGGAAAAAATCTCGATACAAGATGGGATGAAGAAAAGCTTGAAATTTCTCCGGTCGATTCGTTTGTCAGAAGATTTTTCGTGAGAGTGTCCGGCAACGACAGGGCGGCAGCGGCGGATGCATTTGGAGAGATTACTTTTATTGACGGCGTTGCTGAAGGCGAGTGCGGCTTTATCACGGGAGAGATGAGCGAAGCGGATTACCGCGAAAAGGCTGCAAAGGCAGGAAACGTTATAGCAATGATAAGGATGGATTCATAATCATATACGATATGGAGCAGAGGGGTGGAAAGGATGAAAAAGGTTGTAAAATTTGGCGGAAGCTCGCTTGCCAGTGCGGAGCAGTTTAGAAAGGTCGGAAATATTATTCATGCGGATGAGGACAGAAGATTTGTGGTGCCCTCGGCTCCGGGGAAGCGTTTTGATAAGGATACAAAGGTAACGGATATGCTTTATGCCTGCTACACGCTTGCGGAGAAGGATCACAATTTTGCAAATGAAATGAGCGGGATTGAAAAGCGCTATCAGGAGATTATCGACGGCTTGCAGCTTGAGCTGGATCTTTCGTCCGAGTTTAACGCGATAATAGACAATTTTAAGAAAAAGGCGGGCGCCGACTATGCGGCAAGCCGCGGCGAGTATTTGAACGGCATCGTTATGGCAAATTATCTGGGATATGAGTTTGTGGATCCTGCGGAGGCAATCCGCTTTAACGAGGCGGGCGTGTTTGACGCGGAGCTTACCAATAAGCTTTTGTCAAAAAGACTTGAGGGTGTGGAGCGGGCTGTTATCCCTGGCTTTTACGGTGCGATGGATGACGGCACGGTAAAAACATTTTCAAGAGGCGGCTCGGATATTACCGGCTCCATTGTGGCAAAGGCTATTCAGGCGGATGTATATGAGAATTGGACGGATGTTTCGGGCTTTTTGATTGCCGACCCGCGAATTATCGAAAATCCGCAGGGCATTGACATAATTACCTATGGCGAGCTGCGGGAGCTTTCATATATGGGAGCGGGCGTGCTGCATGAGGATGCGATTTTCCCGGTGAGAAAGGAAGGCATACCTATTAATATCAGAAACACGAACCGCCCTGAGGACGAGGGAACGTGGATTGTGGGAAATACCTGTCAAAAGTCCAAGTATACAATCACGGGCATTGCCGGCAAGAAGGGTTTTGCGTCGATTAATATAGAAAAGGATATGATGAATGAGGAAATAGGCTTTGGCAGAAAGGTGCTCCAGGTGTTTGAGGAATGTAATATTTCTTTTGAGCACATGCCATCGGGAATTGATACTCTGAGCGTTATGGTGCATCAGTCGGAGTTTGTGGATAAAGAGCAGAAAATTCTTTCAGGCATTAATAAGGCAGTCAGCCCTGACCATGTGGATATTCAGTCGGATCTTGCGCTGATTGCGGTTGTCGGACGCTGCATGAAGTCGCAGCGCGGTACGGCGGGCAGAATATTTGCGGCGCTTGCGCATGCAAGCGTAAATGTCCGGATGATTGACCAGGGCTCAAGCGAACAGAATATCATTATCGGAGTGGCAAATGAAGATTTTGAGTCCGCAATCAAGGCGATTTATGCGATTTTTGTGGAAACGCGGCTCTAAATGAAATATATTTATGCTTATTTTTCACACACAAATTTGTGCAGGAGCGTCACAAATAGCTTTGATGGCAGACGCAAATCTGATATTTGCGTCGCCCCGTCGCTAACGCTTCGGAATGGAGATTAAAATGGAACAATATAAAGAAGAATTTATCGAGTTTATGGTGGACAGCAATGTCTTGAAGTTTGGCGAATTTACACTAAAGAGCGGCAGAAAATCGCCGTTTTTCATGAATGTGGGCGATTATGTGACCGGCTCACAGCTCAGGAGGCTGGGTCAGTATTATGCGACGGCGATACATGACAGCTACGGCACGGATTTTGATGTGCTGTTCGGACCGGCGTATAAAGGCATTCCGCTTGCGGTTGCGACGACTATTGCGTTTAGCGAAATGTACGGTAAGGATATCAGATACTGCTCCAACAGAAAGGAGATAAAGGATCACGGCGATGTGGGGATTCTCCTCGGCAGCAGCTTAAACGACGGCGACAGGGTTGTCATTATAGAGGATGTTACGACGTCGGGAAAATCCATTGAGGAAACCTTTCCTATCTTAAAGGCGCAGGCAAATGTCGACGTGGTCGGACTCATGGTGAGCGTGAACCGTCAGGAGCGCGGTATGACGCAAAAGAACGCGCTTGCGGAAATCCGCGAGGTTTACGGCATTGAAACGGGAGCCATTGTCACAATGGAGGAGGTCATAGAGTACCTGTACAATAGGAACTGCAACGGCAGGGTGCTGATTGATGAGGAAATGAAGAAGGAGCTTGATGCATATTATGCGCAGTATGGCGCAAAGTAGACAGACGGACTTATCCGTAAATTCGCAGCTGACGCTTTGGAACGGAGGATTATAATGGACGAGAAAATTTTTAAAACAATGGGACATTCGGGAGCGCTTGCAATTGCGCTTGGCGTTATTTCAATCGTAGTGGGGCTTGTGAGCGGAGTTATGCTCCTTATAAGCGGAGGACGGCTTCTTGCGGGAAGGTCGAAGATTTTATTTTAATAAACGGGGTATAGGCATTTCATTTGGAATGCCTTTTCTGTTATACAATGAAGGGTTGGATTGCAGAGTACGGAAAGGCATGGGGATTGCGATGCATATTAAAATAAAAAAGTCAGATTATATTTTTACGGATAAGAAAAATCCGCGCAGGGGAATTATGTCAACCATTCTCGGGCTGATTGCGGCAGTATCGGTAGCGCTTGCCGTGTATCTTACTTATCTTGCCGAGGGAAGCGCCCCTATGCAGTACGGGGTGGTGGTGTTTTTGGCGCTGATATACGCGGCGGCGGGCATGATGCTTGGCATACGCGCGCTTTTTGAGAAGGATATTTTCCGCCTGTTCCCGATTTTGGGGATTGTGTTGAATGTAATTGCAATGACGGAGGTCGGAATTGTCTTGTATTTGGGAATTTAGAGTAATGGAGGGTGTAATGACGATAACAGAGGAGCGTTTTGAACTGTGCAGGGGAAGAATCAGTGAGTTTGCAAAGGACCCCGAGGTTTGCGGGGAGTTCAAGGGATATTTCAGGGACGCGGCAGAGCTTTGTATGCGTATTGTGGAGAATTACGAGCTTGCGAAAAACGGATTTTTTGAGCACGCCGCTCTTGACGAGCTGCGCTGTGTCAACAGAGGTCTGTACGAGGAGCTTTTTGATGAGAATTATAAGAGCAGCTATGCAAATCCGGCATACGCGTGCGCAATGCTGGGGGCGGATATGGGAAAGCCGCTGTCATTCTTGTATGCGGAGCTTAGGAGCATGATATCATGCGCTTATGAGGGCAGGCTGGAGGACATGGTAATCCGTATGGAGCTTTTGGTGGAGGTTTATAATCTGTTTTCATATGCGAAGTCTGATGCGGAGTCGGAGGAGTCTTTGGGAAAGGACGGGCTTGCGTCGCCGGAGGAGCTGTGCGGCGCGCTTTACTGGTTTGTAAGCGATTATTCCGAAACGGCGGTGCAGTGGAGAGTGGAAACACAGGTCGACGTCAGGCATGACTTTGCGGTGCGGATTGTGATGGACAGCGACCTGACGGATGTGCGCTATCTGTACCGGTACGGCGAGCTTGTCACGCCGGAAACGGAAAGGCTTTCCCAATATATGGCAGGGCTTTCCGATGAACGCGTGCAGTTGATTGCGGACACCTATACCGAGGGGTACCGTATCGGCTTTGTCAAGGGCAATAAGGACTTAAGCAGGAAGGAAACGGTCGACATAAGATATGCGCTTGGCTTTGAGCGTGTGGTGCGCCGTGCAATCCGTAATTTTGAGAAAATGGGGTTAAAGCCTGTGATATACAGAGCAAGCGACAGTATTTTCCACAAAAAGGGCGTTGGGAAAATCGGATATTACGGGGCGGACGCCAATAAGCAGTACGACTATGACCATAAGTACGACCTCGGACTGTTTTTGGATAAAAGGCTGCTAAACAGAAGGCTTGAGGTGCTGGCCGCGGCATATGAGAGCGTAAAGGATAAAGCAAGAGGATATGCGGGTCCCGCGGTGATTGAAACCTTTGGGGAGAAGCCGTTTGCGCCGGAGTCAAAACCGGAGGCTTGCGTGCTGAGCCCTGCGCAGCAGGAGCTTTCCGCAGAGTATGCGAGGGAATCCGCGGAAATTGTAAACCGTTATATTATCGGTGAGGAGCGCAGCTTTACGATTATAGCGTTTCCCGTTCCGGCTATCGGCGGGCAGTTTGAGGAGATTTTTGAGGAAACGGTGAAGCTCAACACACTTGACTATAAGACTTACGAGTGCATACAGGCGACGATTATCGAAGCGCTGAATAAGGCTACCCATGTCAGGATAAAAGGCATGAACGGCAACAGGACGGATTTGACGGTGCGGCTTTATCCGCTGAAAAATCCCGAAAAGGAAACGATATTTGAAAACTGCGTTGCGGATGTCAACATTCCCGTAGGCGAGGTATTCACCTCACCTGTGCTTGAGGGTACGAACGGAAAGCTGCACGTGAGCAGAGTATTTTTGGATGAGCTGGAATACTGCAATCTTGAGCTGGATTTCCGTGACGGCATGATTTCGGATTATACATGTACGAATTTTGATAATGCTGAGGAAAACAGGAAATATATTAAGACCAATGTGCTTTTCAACCACCAAACGCTTCCTATGGGAGAATTTGCGATTGGCACAAACACTACGGCATATATGACGGCAAAAAAGTACGGCATTTCGAAGCTTTTCCCTATTTTGATAGCGGAAAAAATGGGACCGCACTTTGCGGTGGGCGACACCTGCTATGCAAGGAGCGAGGATGTAAAGGTTTACAATGAGGACGGCAGGGAGATTGTGGCAAGGGACAATTCCGTATCCCGCCTTAGGCACACGGAGCCGTCAAAAGCATATTTTGCGTGCCATACGGACATCACGATTCCGTATGATGAGCTTGGCTCCATTGTGGCCTGCGACGACGACGGGCATGAGTGCGTAATTATCCGAAACGGAAGATTCGTGCTCCCGGGAACGCAGGAGCTGAACGAGCCGTTTGATGAAGCATAAAGGCGCCGATTAATAAAAGTTTTGTCGTTTTAAGTTGACGTATTTCGTTATTATATGTAAACTATAACTATAAAATGAGGAAAAATATACAGGAGGGACTATATGGCACAGGTTGGTATTGTAATGGGGTCGGACTCTGATATGCCCGTTATGGCAAAGGCAGCAGATATTTTGGAGGAGCTTGGTGTTTCCTATGAAATTACAATTATCTCTGCCCACAGGGAGCCCGATGTTTTTTTTGAGTATGCAAGGACTGCGGAGGAGAAGGGCTTTAAGGTAATTATTGCGGGAGCGGGCATGGCGGCGCATCTTCCCGGAATGTGCGCGGCAATTTTTCCCATGCCGGTAATCGGTATTCCCATGCATACTTCATCGCTTGGAGGGCGCGATTCGCTTTACTCCATCGTGCAGATGCCGTCGGGAATCCCGGTGGCTACGGTCGCCATAAACGGCGGAGCTAACGCGGGACTTCTTGCGGCAAAAATCCTTGCCACGTCTGACAGCGCGCTTTTGGACAAGCTTAAGGCTTACACAAAAAGCTTAAAGGAGCAGGTGGAGGCAAAGGACGCAAGGCTGCAGGAAATCGGATATAAGGAATATTTGGCAAAAAAATAAAAACGTGAAAAGAAAATTGCGGAGGTTGAATATGGATTACAAGAAAGCCGGTGTGGATATTGAGGCAGGATATCGTTCGGTAGAGCTTATGAAGAAGTATGTGCAGGAAACCATGCGCCCTGAGGTGATTGGCGGCATTGGCGGGTTTTCCGGCGCTTTTTCGCTGGAAAACATAAAAAATATGGAAGAACCGACACTTGTGTCAGGTACGGACGGCGTAGGGACAAAGATTAAGCTTGCGTTTTTGCTGGACAGGCATGATACGGTGGGAATTGACTGCGTGGCAATGTGCGTGAACGATATTGCCTGCGCGGGCGGCGAGCCTTTGTTTTTCCTTGATTATATTGCATGTGGGAAGAATGAGCCGGAAAAGATTGCCCAAATCGTAAAGGGAGTGGCTGAGGGCTGCAGACAGTGCGGAGCGGCGCTTATCGGCGGTGAAACGGCGGAGCATCCGGGGCTTATGCCGGAGGATGAGTATGACCTTGCAGGCTTTGCGGTGGGTGTGGTCGATAAAAAGGATTTGATAACAGGAAACGACCTTAAGGCAGGCGACGTGCTCATCGGGATTGCCTCGAGCGGTGTACACAGCAACGGATTTTCTTTGGTGCGGAAGGTCTTTGAGATGACGAGGGAAAGCCTTGATACATATTATGACGAGCTTGGAAGGACGCTCGGAGAGGCATTGCTTGAGCCTACAAGAATTTATGTAAAGGCACTTAAGATGGTAAAGGATGCCGGCGTACGGATAAAGGCATGCAGCCATATTACGGGGGGCGGTTTTTATGAAAATATTCCGAGAATGCTTCCTGACGGAGTAAGAGCCGCAGTAAAGAAGGACAGCTACGAGGTTCCCGCTATTTTTAAGCTTTTGCAGGAAAAGGGCGGCATAGAGGAGCAGATGATGTATAATACCTACAATATGGGACTGGGTATGATTGTGGCAGTCGATCCCGCAGATGTTGATAAGACAATCAGCGCGCTTGAGGCTGCGGGCGAAAGGTGCTATGTTGTCGGCGATATTCAGAATGGCGAAAAGGGAGTGACGTTATGCTAAGAGTCTGTGTGTGCGTATCGGGCGGCGGCACAAACCTGCAGGCTATCATGGACGCCATTGATGCGGGGAAAATCACCAACGCGGAAATCGTGCGGGTCATCAGCAATAACAAAAACGCTTATGCGCTTGAGCGCGCAAGGAATAAGGGGATTACGGCGAAGGCTGTTTCGCCCAAGGATTTTGACGACAGGGAACGCTTTAATGAAGCTCTTTTGAGCTGTATTGACGAAGCGGAGCCTGATCTGATTGTCCTTGCGGGCTTTTTGGTGGTGCTGCCGCCGATGATGATTGAAAAATATGAAGGGCGTATTATCAATATTCATCCTTCGCTTATTCCGTCTTTTTGCGGCAAGGGCTTTTACGGCTTAAAGGTGCATGAGGCGGCGCTTGCGCGCGGAGTCAGGGTGACGGGCGCCACGGTGCATTTTGTCGACGCAGGGACGGATACTGGTCCGATTATTTTGCAGAAGGCTGTGGAGGTGCATGACGGCGACACGCCGAAAACCTTGCAGCAGCGGGTTATGGAGCAGGCGGAGTGGCAGATTTTGCCGCAGGCGATTAATATGATTGCAAATAGTAAAATCGAGGAAGGAAACTGATATTATGAAGGTTTTGATTGTGGGAAGCGGCGGCAGGGAGCATGCCATAGCCGTAAGCGTGGCGAAAAGCCCGAAGGTGGATAAGATTTACTGCGCACCCGGGAATGCGGGAATCGGACAGATAGCGGAGTGTGTGGCGATAGGCGCCATGGAGTTTGACAGGCTGGTGACATTTGCAAAGGAAAAGCAAATCGACCTCACGATTATCGGAATGGACGACCCGCTTGTGGGAGGAATCGTGGACGCGTTTGAGGCGGAAGGTCTGCGGGTATTCGGACCGCGAAAGAATGCGGCAATCCTTGAAGGCTCTAAAGCGTTTTCAAAGGATTTGATGAAAAAGTACAATATTCCGACTGCCGCGTATGAAAACTTTGACGATGCCGAGGCGGCGCTTGCGTATCTTGAGACGGCAAGCTTTCCGATTGTCTTAAAGGCGGACGGTCTTGCGCTCGGAAAGGGTGTGCTTATCTGCAACACCTTGGAGGAGGCAAGGGAGGGCGTAAAGTCCATCATGCTCGACAGGCAGTTTGGCGCGGCGGGGAACCGCATGGTTATCGAGGAATTTATGACGGGGCGCGAGGTTTCAGTGCTTTCGTTTGTGGATGGAAAAACAATAAAGACCATGACCTCGGCGCAGGATCATAAGCGCGCGATGGATGGCGACAAGGGGCTGAACACGGGAGGAATGGGAACCTTTTCTCCAAGCCCGTTTTATACTGAGGAGGTCGATGCGTTTTGCCGGGAGCATATTTATCAGGCAACTGTTGACGCAATGGCTGCGGAGGGCAGAGTCTTTAAGGGCATTATATTTTTCGGGCTGATGCTGACTCCAAAGGGACCTAAGGTTCTTGAGTATAATGCACGATTTGGCGACCCTGAGGCTCAGGTAGTGCTTCCGCGCATGAAGAATGACATTATCGATGTGATGGAGGCGTGTATTGACACAAGGCTTGATGAGACAGATTTGCAGTTTGAGGATAATGCGGCAGTATGCGTCGTGCTTGCAAGCGACGGCTATCCCGTAAAATATGAAAAGGGATTTGAAATCAGAGGGCTTGAAAACTTTGAGGGCAAGACCGGCTATTATTGTTTCCATGCCGGCACAAAGCTTGACGCGGACGGCAAATTTGTCACAAACGGAGGACGTGTGCTCGGAATAACGGCAAAGGGAGCCGATTTAAAGCAGGCGCGCGAAAATGCGTATGAAGCGACAAAGTGGGTAGAGTTTGACAACAAATATATGAGAAACGATATTGGCAAGGCAATTTACGAGGTTTAAATTCATTAAGGGGAGAACAAGGAGGAGGAACCTATGGTTAGGAGCATTAGAGGAAGCCTGAAGCATGTTTTGGCGGCGATGCTGTTTTGCATGGTGCTGAGCGTTGCGCCGGTCAGTCTTGCGGATGAGCAGGGAACAGTTATTGTGGAGAGCGCAAAAATCAGGGCGTCGGCTGACACCTCAAGCGAGCAGCTTGGAAGCGTTGCTAAGGGAGCGACGGTTGATATTATCGGGGAAACGACAGGAACGGACGGTAAGGCGTGGTATCAGATTTATGCAGATGCAACCACAACGGGCTATATCCGTGCTGATTTGGTGTCAAAGAGCGGTTCTTCGGCATCGACAGGCACCGATTTCCAAACGGCGTCTGCAAGTCAGACAACATCAACCACTACTGAAATTGAGGCAAAGACAGGTACGGTTGTCACGAACAGCGTAAATGTCAGAAAGAGCGCTTCGACGGACAGCTCTGTGGTTGCTACGGTCAGCAGCGGTGTGACGCTGACGGTGTCGGGGCAGACGACAGGAACGGATGGAAACAGTTGGTATAAGGTGTCCTTTAAGTACAACGATAAGGACGTAGAGGGCTACATCCGCGCCGATTTGGTAACTTTTGAGAATGTTGCCGATGAATCGGCAGTTTCGGAGATTACGGGTGAGGAAAACGCAACGGAGCAGACAGAGGAGGAAACACAGACTCAGGAAGAGGCGGCTGACGAAGCCGGAAGCAGTTCGGACGACACATCTGACATTATTTTGATGAATGTGGATGAAACGCCATACATAATGCCGGGGTTTGAGCTTGTTTCGCTCGACTGGAACGACCAAAAGATTACCGCATACAGGAACGGTACATTCTTTATCTTTTATGCGCAGAAGCAGAACGGAGAGGAAGGCTGGTACATGCTTGACAGGGAGGAAGGCGTATACCAAAGATATCCGTATACGACAGATGGCGTTACGGTTCCGGAAACAGGCAGCCTGAGCGGAAATCTTATTGCGATTATAGCGCTTGTTATTATCATTGTCATAATGGCGGTTGTAATCGGGATTTTGCTGATAAGGCTTAAGCGCAGTACAGAAGAATACTATGAGTACGACGACGGGGACGAAGAAGAGGATTATCCTGAAGATGAGGAAGATATAGAGGAGCTTGAGGATGAGCCTGACGAGGAGCCGGCGCCAAGACCTGTGCGCCGCCCGGCGCAGAGCGCTGCATCACAGGGACAGCAGCCTGTGCGCCGTCCGGTGCAGAGCGGTACACCACAGGGACAGCAGCCGGTGCGCCGCCCGGCGCAGAGCGCTGCATCACAGGGACAGCAGCCGGCGCGCCGCCCGATGCAGAGCGGTACATCACAGGGACAGCAGCCTGTGCGCCGTCCGGTGCAGAGCGGTACATCACAGGGACAGCAGCCGGTACGCCGTCCCGCCGCATCGAATACGGCTGCCGGCGCCGGAAGGCAGACTCCGGAACGGAGAGGGACAAATGCGCAGAGCAATCGTCCCGTGCAGAAGGGGCAAAAGGCAAAAAATCTTCTTGAAAACGATGATGACATGGATTTTATCGATATATAATGAAACAGCCCGGTAATGAGAGGTAAGTGGGATTTTATGAAATTTAAAGGTATCAGGAAGCGGGAGGAAGGAAAATTCATCACGCGATATGACATTGCTTATGAAACGGTGGATAAAAAAGAAAAAATCTATGAAATCATAAGCCGCAGCAAATCGCTTGACACCTTGGAGGCTCTCAACGGGAAAAAGCCGGATTCGGTGGTAATAATAGCTGAGGATTCCACAGGAGAAAGACTGCTTATAAACAGGGAGTTTCGCATGGCGGTGGGAGAATGGGTTTACAATTTTCCCGCCGGGCTGATAGACGAGGGCGAGAACCCATATGAAAGCGCAAGGCGTGAGCTGTGGGAGGAAACCGGGCTTGAACTGTATGAGATTGACTCCTTTTTAGGACCCAGTTACGGCGCCGTCGGTTTTAGCAATGAGATTAATGTGTGCGTGGTGGGAAAGGCGAGAGGGACATTTCGGGCGAGTACATCGTCCGTTGAGGAAATTGAGCCGAAATGGTGTACGCGGGCTGAGCTTCGGGAGCTTCTGAAAACGGAGCGCTTTGCGGCAAGAACGCAGGCATATTGTTATCTGTGGTCAGGTAAATAATGCTTTATCCATGCGATAGTAAAAAAATATTGGGAAAAAGTGCTAAAAACAGTTGACAGATTTGCACATAAGTGATATATTCCTTTTATGCCTACGGAAAAGGTAGGAATTGCTGAAGGCAAAAAAGGAGGAATATTATGAAAAATCAGGTAACGAAGAAACTATTGACTTTAGTTATGGCATCCGTATTGTCGGCAGGCGTGCTTGCAGGCTGCGGAAGCTCTGACGCGGAAACGGCTGTTAATTCCGAGGAAGCTGTAACGGAAACCGCACAGGCAGCGGACAGCGTTGCGGAAACGGAAACAGAGTCAACACAGGAAACGGAAGCGGCAGAGGTTGAGGACAAGGGCACGATTACCGTGGCAGCGTCTGCGACGCCTCATGCGGAGATTTTGGAGCAGGCGGCGCCTATTCTTGCAGAACAGGGCTGGACGCTTGAGGTGACGGTATTTGACGAGTATATCATGCCGAACAATGTGGTTGAGAGCGAGGAATTTGACGCGAATTATTTCCAGCATATTCCTTATCTTGAGAGCTTCAATGAGGAGCAGGGTACACATCTTGTGAACGCAGGCGGAATCCATTATGAGCCGTTTGGGATTTATCCCGGCACGAAGTCGGATTTGAGTGAGCTTGCAGACGGCGATACAATTGCGGTTCCCAACGACACGACAAACGAGGCAAGGGCGCTTCTGCTTCTTGAGGCGAACGGCGTGCTTACTTTAAGGGAAGGCGCAGGCTTGGAGGCTACAGTCAACGACATTGAGTCGCAGAGCGTTAATGTGGAAATTCTTGAGCTTGAGGCAGCTCAGGTTGCGCGCGTAAAGGATGAGGTCGCTTTCGTGGTATTAAACGGTAACTATGCTTTGGAAGCAGGCTTTTCCGTATCAACCGACGCGGTGGCATATGAAACCTCGGATTCAGAGGCTGCGCAGACCTATGTAAACGTGATTGCAGTCAAGGAGGGTCATGAGGAGGATGCAGGCATTCAGGCGCTTGTCTCAGTATTGAAGTCAGATGAGATTAAGCAGTATATAAATGACACATATGACGGAGCAGTAATCCCGTTTGAGGATTAGGAAAAAATTCAGGAGCAAAGCATTTGACATGCAATGAAATGAGATTTACTATATTTATGGAAAATCTCATTTTTTACCGTATGATAAAGTGCGCGATAAAACATTCCGCAAGGATAGAAGAAATATGCAGCATTATCAGGGAGGTTTGTTGATTTTATGCTTAATGAATTTTCAAGGACAGAGCTGCTTGTCGGAGAAGAGGGCATGAGGAAGCTGAAAAATGCGCGCGTTGCAGTGTTCGGTATTGGCGGCGTCGGCGGCTACGTTGTGGAAGCGCTTGCGCGAAGCGGCGTCGGCGCTCTTGATTTGATTGACAATGACAGGGTCAGTCTTACAAATATTAACCGGCAGATTATTGCCGCGCACAGTACCGTTGGGCGCTATAAGGCGGATGTGGCAAGGGAGCGCGTCTTGGACATCAATCCTGAAATTGAGGTTTGTGTACATAAGCTTTTTTTCATGCCTGATACGGCAGACCGTTTTGATTTTTACTCGTATGATTACGTGGTGGATGCGATTGATACGGTAACGGGAAAAATTGAGCTGGTGATGCAGGCTGAGAGGACGCACACGCCTGTTATCAGCTCGATGGGCGCGGGAAATAAGCTGGACCCGACAGCATTTCAGGTCGCGGATATTTATGAAACAAGCGTGTGCCCGCTGGCAAGAGTGATGCGCAGGGAGCTTAAAAGCAGGGGGGTTGAGGCGCTGAAGGTTGTGTATTCGCGGGAAAAGCCGCTGCTTCCCAAAACGGAAGGGGACGCTGAGGACGAAACGGATACGGCTGCTGCAAAAAGGCAGATTCCGGGAAGCGTCAGCTTTGTTCCGTCCGTTGCCGGACTGATTATTGCGGGAGAGGTCGTAAGGGATTTATTAAATAAGGATTAAACGGGAAAGTGCCGGACGTGGTACCGGCTATCTTAAAACCGGAAGAATGAGGAGAGATTATCAATGTATCGTGAAATATCAAAATTAATTATGTACGGAAATATGGAGCATGACTGTATTTTGTATCAGCTTGGGGAGATATTCCGCCGTTATGACGAAAAGACAAGCTCAAAGCCGGAGCTGATTCAGGACATTTACACGCAGGTAAAAAGGCTGCTTATTGTGGCTACGGACTATGGCTTTAACCATAATCTGTGGCATAATTACCTGACCTTTTTTATGGTGACAAATGAAAACCCGTTTAGCATTACCTGTGAGAAGGTCGGGGCAAATGATGGAAGTGTAAATCATTTTGCAAAAAACGATTTCCGGGTGTTTAAAAGCCTGTTTGATTTTGACTTTTCCCCAATTGAAACCGAGCTGGGCATCGACTGCTTTTCCCTCCTTTCGGATTATCGGGCAATCGGAAAAAAGGAGCTGATGTATAATAAAAACGTCAGTGAAAAGATTATTGCGCTTAGTGCGCAGCTTGAACAGGCAGCGGACGAAAACGGCTTCTTTGACTGCGTGACTGCATTTTACAGGGAATACGGGGTAGGCATGTTCGGACTGAACAAGGCGTTTCGAATTAAAGAAAACGCCGCGGGCAATGAGCTTGAGTTTGTGGCAATCAACAATATGGACAAGGTGATGCTTGACGATTTGGTCGGCTATGAGCTTCAAAAGAAAAAGCTGGTGGATAATACAAGGGCGTTTGTCGAAGGGAAAAAGGCGAATAATGTGCTTTTGTTCGGCGACAGCGGTACGGGAAAATCAACGAGCATAAAGGCGATTGTGAATGAATTTTATCCTCAGGGGCTTCGCATGATTGAGATTTATAAGCATCAGTTTAAGGATTTGTCCAATGTGATTGCGCGGATTAAGAACAGGAATTACCGTTTTGTTATTTATATGGACGACCTTTCCTTTGAGGAGTTTGAAACGGAATATAAGTTTTTGAAGGCGGTCATTGAGGGCGGCGTGGAAACAAGGCCCGACAACATTCTGATATACGCGACCTCGAACCGCAGGCATTTGATTAAGGAAACTTGGAGCGACAGAAACGATGTACAGGTGGACAACGGTATGCATAAATCCGACACCATGGAGGAAAAGCTTTCGCTGGTAAACCGTTTTGGCGTGACGATAAATTATTCGAAGCCTTCGCAAAAAGAGTATTTCAGGATTGTCACGGAGCTTGCGCGCAGACAGGGTATTACGATGCCGGACGATGAGCTCTGCGCGGAAGCAAACAAGTGGGAGCTTAGCCATGGCGGAATTTCAGGACGAACGGCGCAGCAGTTTGTGAATTATCTTGCAGGCTTTACCTCATGTACTGCCAATTGAGTTTCGTGAATATGGCTTTTAAGACCTGCCTCCTTTTATAATTCCTTTAGTTATAGTAAACGATTTAATGTCGTTTATAGGGACATTATAAGAGGGGGCATTGTTTATCGTATAGGAAGGTTCGTCCTATACGATAAAACGCTCTGTGTGGATAAAAGATGAAATGTGTCGCAAGCGACCGCGCTCGGAATTGACGAAAACGATGGATTGCTGAGTAAAATCCTTGAGGATTTGACTGAGGAGCTTTCGGAGGCTGAGGAAATTGCGGAGGAAGCCGCGGAAAATATAGATATGGCGGAGCAGTCAGGTATGGCAGGTGCTTCATCGGAAGCTGCAGGCAATGCGTCCTTGGAGCTTGGCGGCAGTACAGTGCCGATGGAGAATGTGTCTCAGACTGATATATCTGCCGATATAGCAATTACGGCGCAGGGTGCAAGCATTGATTGCAGGGCGTAAACAAGGAAAAAGAGAAAAATCAGATTCCGTTTTTATTGTGTTCATATCGGGATATATGTCATATGCGCTTGACGGGTACAGAGTGGGGCCGTGCGATATATTTTAAAGGGGATAAGAGCTATGATAATAACAGATGGCAACACGCTCCTAAACAATGCGTAAAAACGCAAAAATTGGGAATGATATTGTTGAAATGCGCAAAATATAGTGCTAAAATGAACGCAGGGTGGACATGGAGGCGAAAAATGAAGATAGAAAGAAATCAATATCTAAAACAGCTGATAGAAGCAAGAAATAACGGAATGGTAAAAATTGTAACAGGAATAAGACGCTGCGGAAAATCTTATTTACTATTTAATATTTTTAAGGAGCAGCTTTTGTCTGAAGGGGTATCGGAGGATCATATACTAGAGATTGCGTTAGATGGAATAGAAAACGAAAAATTACGTAATCCGATGACGTGTTACACTTATATTAAGGAGAGATTAACGGATGAAGGTCTTTATTATATTTTGATTGATGAAGAGCAGTTTATGCCACGATTTGAGGAAGTATTAAACAGTCTGCTTCGCATAGATAATGTCGATGTGTATGTGACGGGAAGTAATTCCAAATTTTTGTCTACGGATATTGTTACGGAATTTCGCGGAAGGGGAATGGAGATTCACATCTATCCATTGTCGTTTGCGGAGTTTTATTCCGTATATGACGGTGAGTATGATGATGCATGGGAAGAATATATGCGATATGGCGGACTTCCGGTGATTCCGTCCTTGGTGACAGAAAAACAGAAGTCGGATTACCTTAAATCAATTCTTGAGAATGTTTATATCAAGGATGTAATAGAACGAAATAAATTACAAGGCTCAGATGAAATAGGCGTTTTGTTGGATATTTTGGCATCAACGGTCGGTGCGCCGACGAATCCAAACAAGATTGCTAATACCTTTAAGACGGAACGCCATATGACATATACGAATAAGACAATTTCTAAGCATATAGATTATCTGGCGGAGGTATTTTTAATTTCAAAGGTAAGCCGATATGATATAAAGGGACGAAAATATATTGGAACTAATTTAAAATATTATTTTACGGATATTGGTCTGCGTAATGCAAGATTGAACTTTCGGCAGCAGGAACCAACACATATTATGGAAAATATTGTCTATAACGAGTTGATGATACGGGGCTTCAATGTAGACGTAGGGATAGTGGAGGTCAACGGAAAGAACAGCAAAGCGCAAAATGTACGAAAACAGCTTGAGGTTGATTTTGTGGTAAATAGGGGAAATCAAAGATATTATATTCAGGTTGCGTATGATATGTCCAATGAGGAAAAGCAAAATCAGGAATTTAATGCTATTCGCAATATTGGTGATTCGTTTAAGAAGATTATCATTGTTAATGGAACATCTAAACCATGGAGAAATGATGAGGGCTTTGTCATCATGGGAATGAAATATTTCCTGCTAAATATGGATAGCCTTGAGTTTTAGCAGTTGAAATTATAATTTGAAATATGGCGAAAAAACTAGAAAGGAAAGTATGAATGCAATTTTTCTCCCGTTAGCGATTCTTTTGATTGCTGTTTGTCCTATAGCAATGGTACATGGGATATTTTATAATAAGACAACAAAAGAGTGGAGGGGGAAACGGTGGCAGCGGAAATAGAAATTAAAAGCACATTGTTTTTTTAAATATATTTTCATGGATATTGGACGGTATACCAAAATTATCAAATCGAAAGATAATAAGTGGAGATTTATTCGACGCTAAGGAAGTTAAGGGTTCACAGTACAAATTCAAAATGTAGTTCCCGAAAAAGAAAAAATAAAAGTGTATTGCTATTGTGCGGACAAATGCGTATAATGTAAATGAAGATAGGAAATACCGGAAGCTATGAAAGGAGTGGGCTTTATGTCAGCAAAATCAGCAAATTTGTACGCAAGAATAGAACCGGAGGTAAAGGAAGAAGCAGAAACCATTTTATCTACACTTGGTATTTCAGCATCTAACGCTATTAATATGTTTTATAAGCAAATTATTTTAAACAGAGGACTTCCATTCGCTGTAAAAATTCCCGCCAATGTAAATCCTGTGAATGTTGCAGAACTGACAGAGGAAGAATTTCATGCAGAGCTTGAGAAAGGATATGCGGATATGACAGCCGGAAGAACTAAAACTGCAAAGAAAGCATTTTCAGATATTCGCAAGGACTATGGTTTATGATTTATGAAGTAGCGCTTACCGATCAGGCAGATGCCGATTTGAGAGGTATTTATGAGTATATTGCATTTGAACTTCTCGCACCGGAAAATGCGGCAGGACAGCTTGACAGATTAGAGGAGAGTATTTTTAGTCTTGAACATTTCCCGGAAAAGTTTAAAAAATATGAAAAAGAACCGTGGCACAGCAGAGGACTTCGAGCTATGCCTGTTGATAATTATTTGGTATTGTATATTCCGGATAAGGGAACGGAAGTGGTGACAGTAATTAGGGTTATTTATAATGGACGAGATATTGATAAGAAGCTTAGAAACCACACCGTGCGGAAATGAGGAAAAGAAAATGGAAGCAATCAGCAGACGGAGTGTAACTCATTTAAAATCCTCTATTTTCCATTCCCCATGTGCAGAGTTGATCAAGAACTTTAACAAGAGAATTTCCCTTTTCTGTTAGTGTGTATTCAACTTTGGATGGAATCTGATTGTAAACGGTACGGACAATGAGACCATCTTTCTCAAGTTCTTTTAGATGCTGACTAAGAGTTTTATCAGATACCTTTCCAAGATAGCGTTGCATCTCATTGAATCTAACGGGTTCGTATTCCATAAGACAGTAAAGAATAATAGGTTTATATTTTCCGCTGATGAGGGACAAGGTGTAACTATATCCTGTTTCATTAAAATTTGCTTCTTCTATAGGTTTCATACAAATTCTCCATTACTTTACTAAAGGTAAGTATCTAACCTAAATGTGGGTACTTGAGACATATTTGAATTTATGATACAATGAGCGCAAGAGAGCCCGAGGGAGCTTGCTCACTCGCGGCGAACGGCGAATGTCGATCATGAACGAAGTTCATGATACCATAAATTTAATGAAGAAAACAAGTTCATTTTGGAAGGAGATAATCAAAATGAGAAGAGATATTAAGCAGACAGAATCTATTTTTCCAATGCCGGTACTTTTGGTGGCAACCTACAATGAAGATGGAAGCGTAGATGTTATGAATGCTGCATGGGGAACCATGCAGGAAAGAGATAGAGTAGCGCTTAATCTTACAGAGAGCCACAAAACAGTTAAGAACATCAAAGAAAGAAAAGCGTTTACGGTTAGTATTGCAGATGCAGCCCATGTGGTTGAAGCTGATTATTTTGGAGTTGTATCCGGAAATAATACACCAAATAAGTTTGAAGCATCAGGTCTTACAGCAACTAAATCAGATAAGGTAGATGCGCCTATCATCAATGAATTTCCTATTTGCTTTGAATGTGAGTTTATCGAGTATCAGGATGATGAGTACGGAATGGGTGTAATTGGAAAAGTAGTTAATACTTCAGTTGATGAGAGTGTAATAGATGGAGACAAGGTAGACATTTCAAAGGTAGGCGCTATTGCATTTGATCCATATACACATGGATATTACAAAGTAACAGAGAGAGTAGGAAGTGCATTTAAAGATGGTTTACAGCTTAAAAAGTAAGCTGCAAATATCAATTTGACGGGGAAATCAGAGAAGAAAATGAAAAATCCGTGGGAAGAAATTTCATTAAATGGTTATGAAAATCACATGAAACTTGAGTCAGTTATGCAATTACAAGCTATGAATGAAATGATGAAAGGTCAATTTGATACTTATGATATATCCGAGTTAATTATTTTAGGTATAGCAGGCGGAAATGGGCTTGAACACATACAAAGCGGTAAAATAAAAAAGGTGTATGGCGTTGACATAAATTCTTCTTATTTGCAAGCCGTTAAGGAAAGATATCCGCATTTAAAAAATATATTGGAATGCTTATGTGTTGATTTAATACATGAAGCAAACCGGTTACCAAAAGCCGATATGGTTATTGCTAATTTGTTGATAGAGTATATCGGATATGACTGCTTTCAAAAAATAATACGTCAAGTAAATCCAACATATGTTTCGTGTATTATTCAAATCAATATAGATAATAATTGGGTGTCGGATTCTCCGTACCTCCATGTATTTGATAAATTGGAAAGTGTGCACCATCAAATGGAAGAAGAAACACTGAAAAAAATCATGTTTGAAATTGATTACCGCACCAGTAAGACTTTAGAATATTTATTACCAAACGGAAAGAAATTGGTACAGCTTGATTTCGAGCGGTCTGTGAAATGATGTTTTTCCTGTCATAGTATTTACCTCATTATACATCAATTTTTTCTTCAAGAACATGTAACGGCTGCTCTGTAATCCAGAATTTTGCTCTTATGTCGTGATTTTTGTCCCCTATAACATCCCTGAAATCAAGAACAACTTTTCTCAGATGTTGAAACACATCCAAATCCTTGTCATTTTTTAGACAGTAATACAAAAGTTCGTAGAACCCTCCCATACTTCTTATCAATACATATCTTATTTCCGTGCTAATGGCGTCCTCAGTTCCCAATAAATACTTTGTTCCCCACGCTATATCAAATCCTAATATTTCTGATGTAAGTTCCCGGCTTCCTATGATATCTAATGTAAATTTTTTTGCCTGCTTCAGCAAAATATCAAAATAAACGCAGCCTATCATTAACAGGTTTTCATATTTATTATTGGTTAATAAATTCTCTTTTTTGCTCTTCTCTAAGATTTGATCCAATACTCTTTGAAATATGGATAATGCCAATTCAGATTTCTTTGGATAATAATATTGTACCAGAGTTTTAGTCAATCCGCTTTTTTCCGCAATTTTTGTATATGATGTTTTTTCATATCCCTCATATACAAATAATTCACTTGCACATTTTTCTATTATTTTTTCTGTTTCTTTATTCCT
Organism: Lachnospiraceae bacterium; assembly: GCA_021202335.1. GTDB lineage: Bacteria > Bacillota > Clostridia > Lachnospirales > Lachnospiraceae > COE1. The sequence continues at coordinate 2,929 of JAJQDE010000015.1, read as the reverse complement.
TGGTCTAGCCATCTAAATCACCTTAACATATTATATCATCTTTGCTGCGCCGTTCTTTGCGCATACCGCAAGTTTCGCAGAAACTTGCTAATGAACGCTGTTCTTGCGTTCATTATATCTTATACTCCGCCGTGCATCATTCGAGAGCCTGCGGCTCTCTCATTCAGGAGCCTGTAGGCTCTGCTTTCGCCCTATATCTGACGTCATAGTCAAATTCGGCTGCAAGCAGCCAATTTGACTATGACGCCATCTGCACGGCTCATTGCTTTCGTGGACATTATATCATAAATTTTGATTGACAAATCATTAAATTTGTTTTACTATACGCATATAGTTAATATAAGGAGGTAATTAATATGTATTCTGTTCAAGACGTTTTAAGCGTCATTCAATCTAACCCCATCGGCTTTTCTATAGCTGGAATCATGGTTTATGTCATAGGGTTCTTCCAGTATGGTTATAGCCTTATGCTCCAGAAGAGGGAGCACAAATCTCCATGGTTCTTTTGGCAGCACGCATGGTATATCGGTCACGACCTGACATTTGTCCTTTCATATGATGTATGGTTCAACCAAATGGATTTTTGGTTATTCCGCGTGCTATGGCTTGGATGCATTGCTTTTGTTGGAATCGAAATACTTACTCTTTATAGAACTGTTAAATATGAGCGTCAGGAAGTATTCGGAAAATATATTCATGGCAGAGAGATTACTGAAAAAGAAGCATGGTGCAGAGGCATTATTGGTTATATTTTAGGTATCATTTTCTTCTATACGATTCGCATTGCGATCGGTGACTCATGTTGTTTGGCACTCATGATGTCAACGAATGCAATTGTAGCTATCTTCCCTTCTTTCTTAATGGAAGAGCGCGGAAGCAGAGAAGGACAATCCGTTGTTTTAGGAATTCTCGTAGTTATTGGAACCTTATTCACATTTGCACCACAAGGTATCGGTTTTTGGGCAACTGCCGCACCGGTTTTCCGTGAACCTTGGTTCATTTGTATCGGTATAGTTTCCATTATTGGTTCCATTCGATATCTTGTTGTCATTCACAGATATCCCAAAAAGACAGAATTAATTGATGGAAAGAAGCCGCTTTACTAATCACTCTTCTTCGGCAGATACTAAAAGACGCATGGATTACAGATTTTCTGTTCTATGCGTCTTTATGCTTTATACAAAAAAATATTTACACTTCCCCGCAGTTATTTTCTGATATGCTATACCAGTGCAAAATCAGCAAAACAAGTTACAAACGCTGGCAAATATGATATACTTTACTAATCATCATATTATAAGGAGGACTTCATATGCCATTTATTAATTCCAAAATCAGTACCCATCTCTCCGGGGAACAGGAGACTTTGATTAAAGAAAAGCTCGGCAAGGCAATTGAGCTGATTCCGGGAAAATCCGAGAACTGGCTCATGGTCGGGTTCGAGCCGGAGACATCACTTTATTTCCGGGGTGATAACTCCAAGCCGGTTGCATTTGTGGAGGTCAGCGTATTCGGCAGCGAAAATAAAAACGCGTTTGAGCAGCTGACCGCTGAAATATGCCGGATTTACGAAGAGGTTCTCGGAATCTCTGCCGACCATATTTATGTAAAATATCAGGCTGTCGCCAGCTGGGGCTGGAACGGCTCGAATTTCTAGAATGCCAAACTACTGCTAATATTTGGGGAGTTTAGCGATGACAGTTACAGTTCACACTGCAACCGGATTATCCGTTTTTTACGCTTTTGAGTGTGAACTGTAACATAGTAGTTGAAATGTGAGGTGGAGGATAGTGTGACGGAGCGTCACAAATAGCTTTAATTGAAAGAACAAATGAAAAATGCTATCTATTTAATGAATAATAGTTTGCACAGGCTTTAACAAATTTCCCCGTCCCGGAATGTTTATCCAAATTACTATGGTAGTAAATTCCAAAATCTGAATGAGGTGATTCCTTCCATTCCAGCGCAATTAGGTCATCACGTTCTGTGAAATGATGCTCAGGAACCATCGTGTATCCAAGCCCGGCCAAAGCAAGCCCCAATGCCTCAGGTGTGCTGCTGCAGATGATGTTGTCCAGCTCATCATTTACCGGAAGGATTCGATACCCTCTGGAATAAAAGCTTTTCAATAAATAGGGAGGAATATTTAATATCTGACGATAAGTCCAGAGTTCTTCTGTGGTTATTTCTCTTGTCATATTTTTATTTTCCATAAATGACTTTGCAATTTCATGTGATTTTGCCACAACGCATATAAAACTATTATCTGCAAGCTTTTTAAAAACAATATTGCTGTCATCAAATCTGGCATCCTTCATCCCGATTACGATATCTAACTGCTTCTTGCTTAATCTGCTCAAATTCGCGTCAGTCTAGTCACAGATAAGCTCAGGATTTAATCTTTCTCCGATACCATCATCCACAAGTGATTTCAGTATTTTACTAATGAGCTGCACCTGACTGGGATCAGAGTATCCGATTTTAAGAGCGTTTCTTTCCGCAGTATAGTAAGAGCTAATCCAATCCTTACTGTGGTAAAAGATTTTTAGCATATCCTTGGCTTCGGGCAAAAATTGCTGACCAATGGGCGTCAGGGCAACGGATCTGGATGTCCTGTTAAATAGGGATGCTCCAAGCTCTTCCTCTATTGATTTTATCTGTTTTGATACCGCCGGCTGTGTCAGCCCAAGCTCTTTGGCAGTCTGCATGAAGTTAAGTGTCGAAGCCAAATTGACAAAACATTCCAGTTGATTTATATTCATAAATTCATTTTACCCCTATCCATTCCATTTGGTTATAAATTATAGCATATATTCATTTCACAAACAAGGAAAAGATATTTACAATGTAATGATACAAGGGACAAAAGGTCATAAAAGGGGCTGTCGCACTAAGCATTAGTGCACAGCTCCTTTTCCATGCAAAAATG
>JAJQDE010000004.1:22687-42886 GCA_021202335.1 Lachnospiraceae bacterium | reverse complement strand
GGCTACACCGGCACCGTCAAAAAGACCTTTAAGATAGTGCAGTAAAAATCCCCCCGCCTGCGGTATATATCCGCAGGCGGGGGATTTTGTAATGGTAAAGCACACTGCCGCCGATTCTTCAGAATACAGATTAGTATTTAAAATTCCGCCTTCCTCTAAAGTTTTTTGCAAAAGGCACCGACATAATTAATAGCGGAGGGATAATATTTTAAGGGAAGGCATGGAAATTGTATGAATATTACTTTAAATACAGAGATTTCCGCTGCCGCAGCGGCAGGCACCGAAGCTACAAGTACATATAAGGCGTCCGCGGAGGAAGTATGGAGCAGCGGATATAAGCTAGACATCGCTGATAAGGTTATGGATAACGAAGCATATGGTCACGGATTGACCGCAGATGAGATTATGCAGCAGGCGGCTAATACGAATGTGAGTGTCCAAAAAGACTTTATGATAGTGATGTCTAATTCCGTTTCAGGGGAGGACCTCCAAAAAATGCAGGAGGAGGGCTTTAACCCGACAAGCACGGACGTTGAAACATATGTGAACATTGTAGATAAAATCAAGGTGTCGCTTGCGCAGGCAGGAGTGGAGGTCACAGGCTATACGGATGATTTGGATGTTGATAAAATAGAGGAGATTACCGGAAGCAGACTGACTGCGGAAACGCTGGCAAAGGATTTGTCGCAGATGCTCTCGCAGGCGGATATTCCCGTCACGGATGAAAATGCGCGGGAGCTTGCGGAGGCTGTCACGGAAGCGTCGCAGATTACCGGGCTTTCAGACGAGGCGGTTAAATATCTGGTGTTAAATCAAAAGGAGCCTACGATAGAAAACCTTTATAAGGCGCAGTTTGTCGGCACGGGAGTCATGCAGCAGCCGCAGGGCTATTACAGTGAGGGGATAGCAGGCGGAAGCTATTACGCCAAAAAGGCGGACAGCATAAGCTGGGATAACCTTACAAATCGTATCGAATTGGTGGTAAGTCAGGCAGGTCTTGATACGGACGAGGCGACGAAAAGCGAGGCGGTTGAAAACGCCAAATGGCTTGTCGAATCAGGTATTGAGCTTAATGCGGAAAATCTGACGCGCGTGTCAGATTTAAAAAGCCTTTCGTTTCCGATGGAGCTGCCGGATTTGGAGGAGCTGTGCGTTACCGCGCTGGAAAACGGAAAAAATCCGCAGAGCGCGCTCATGACAGGCGAAGCCTCCGTTGCGCAGCAGGCAAGAGAGCTTGTGGAAGCCGTAAACAATATTTCCGATGAGGCAGTTCACGCGGTGGTGGAAGCAGAAGCCCGACTGAATATTAAAAACCTTTCGGAGGCGCAGAAAAATATCGGCACGCAGCAGCAGCCCTCGGGCGAAGCGTCCCTTTTGGAAACACAGGCAAAAAGACAGCTTGAGGAAATACGCCTGATGATGACGGAGGAAGCAAACAGACGGTTGCTAAGGGCAGGAATTTCCATAGATACCACGGAGCTTTCGGAGCTTGTGGATACGCTCAAAGAGGCGGAGGACAAAATGCGTGCGGTCTTATTTGAGGGCGCTGACGCCGGGGAAAACGGGCAGCGGGCGCTTATCTATGAGGAAACGCTCACCAAGACCGGCGAGCTTGCGGATATGCCCGCGGCGATGGTCGGAAGGCTGGCGATGAGCGCACAGGCGTACACTTTGGAGCGTTTTCACGCAGAGGGCGCGCAGCTTCAAAGGGAAGCTTGGCAGGAAGCCGACGGCTATGGCAGTCAGGACGGGGACAGGCAAAGACAGGAGGCACAGGCTTACGAAACGCTTATGACCGCGCCGAGAAGAGATTTGGGCGACAGCATCCGCAAGGCGTTTCAAAATGTGGACGATATTCTTGAGGACATGGGTTTGGAAAAGAGCGAGGCAAACCGCCGTGCGGTCAGAATTTTGGGCTACAACAGCATGGAAATAACCGGGGAGAATTTAACTGCGGTTAAGGAGGCGGACAGCCGGATAAGCGGAGTGATCGACAGAATGACGCCGGCGGCGACGCTCCAAATGATCAGGGACGGCAGGAACCCGCTTGAGATGACCTTTGACGAGCTGGATGATTATTTGAACGGTCAGGATAAGGATATCGCCGGTTCATCGCAAAAGTATTCGGAGTTTTTGCAGAAGCTTGACCGTGCGGACGCCATTACCGAGTCGGAGAGAGAAGCATATATCGGGATTTACAGGCTGTTTCATCAGATAGAGCAGTCGGACGGTGCGGTTATCGGAAGCATTGTGGCGGCGGGAGCGCAGATGAATTTCAAAAACATGCTGTCCGCGGTAAGGAGCGCGTCTGACAAAAACATGGATGTGCGCATAGACGACGGCTTTGGCGCGCTCGAGGCGCTGATTACAAAGGGCGAAGCGATAGACGGGCAGATTATGAGCGGCTTTGCGCAGAGCGGACAGGATTTTGCGGATTCGCAGCAGCAGGCTAAGGAGCAGTATTATGCAAGGCTGTCGGGCGAGATTAACACGGAGCTTTCCCAAAGGACGGATGTGGAAAAGCTTAAGCAGGCGGATATTTCGGAAACCTCGACAATTGAGCAGTTTGCTGACAGCATTAAAATGCTGCGGATGCCGGAGGGCGCCGGGCAGCAGGAGGAATTGCAGAGCGAGCGCTTAAAGAGCTTTCAGGAGAGCGTCCGGGAGGCGGTTCTGACTGACGAGCAGGTGATTGAGTCGTTGATTGAATACGGACAGTCCGTCAGTGTGGACAATATCCGGGCGGCGCAGCTTCTGATGTCGGAGAGAGGCTCGCTGTTTCGGCGGATTGCCGGGAATACGGACAGCGACGAGGAAGAAAGCGCGCCGGAGGGCGGCATTTTGGAGAAAGCGGAGCAGTTTACGGATGCGCTTACGGACAGCGAGAGCGCAAACGACGCTTACGGGGAAATCATTCGCGAAGCAGGAAAAGCAGTGGAGGAAATGATTTACCAAAGGGATGCTTCGCTGATAGATATCCGGGCAGCGAAGTCGCTCTATAAGGGGCTTGCGCTTGCGGGGAGCCTTGCAGGTGAGGAAAACTACGAGGTCCCGATGAACATAAAGGGTGAGATTACTTCCGTAAATTTAAAAATATACCACAATACCTCGGAGCCGGGAAAGGTGTCGGTAACGCTTGAAACGGCTGAGCTTGGAAAAGTGGCGGCGGAATTTGACGTGACTGACGAGAGCGTTTCGGGCATGATGGTATATGAAAATAAATCAATGCGGACGGAGCTTGAGCAGCTTGAACAGACCTTTGCCTCGGCGCTTTCAGGGTCGGACAGTGAAAGCCAAAGACAGGTCAGCGTAAGCCTTGTGCAGTCAAATGCGCTTGATTTAAACAGATTTGGGCAGAGTAAGCGTTCAAACGGCGCGGACGGCAAGGTGTCGACGGCGGAGCTTTACCGCACGGCAAAGGCATTTTTGACGGCGCTCAAGGATATATAAGGAGCTGTTGAATGTTCTTAGAATAGGAGGACAGATTGAAAAATCAAAGCTTTTTCAATCGGCAGGTTTGTGACTGCGCGTTGCTTGCACAAACATTGCTTTATGCGCAAAAAGCAACGCAGAAATGAGGGAAAAATGAGAATTAATTATAACGTTTCATCAATTGTGGCAAAAAATGCGCTGGCGAACAACGACGCAAGGCTTGCGGAGTCTACGCTAAAGCTTTCTAGCGGTTATAAAATCAACAGCGCGGCGGACAATCCGGCAGGTCTTGCGGTTTCGCGGAAAATGCAGGCGCAGATTAACTGCCTGATGCGCGCAAATCAAAATTCGGAGGATGGAATATCCGTTGTGAATACCGCCGACGGAGCGATGTCTGAGATGGCGGATATCCTTCAGAGAATGAATGAGCTTGCAATCCAGTCGGCAAACGGCACAAACTCTGACGACGACAGGGCGCAGATACAGCTTGAGATAGACGAGCTGATAGAGGAGCTTGACCGGATTGCGGACACAACTCAGTTTAACGCGCAAAATATCCTTGACGGCACATTTGCGTATAAGGGTTATACCAACACGGAAAATGTAAAGGTATTTTCATATACCGAGGGCGTTACCAGCGGAACCTACGTAATCGGAACAATTGAGTATTCTACCTATGAGGATACGACTACATATTACACCGGAGCAGACTCGGAGGAGGAGGAATACCTTTCGGTAAGCAGCGCCGACGATGTGAAGGCGGCTCTCATTTATTCAAGCGATTTGTCTGATTACTCCGATGTAAGCGGCATAAAGGCATTTCCCGACGACGCAGTCGTGACGATTGATGATGAATATATCACAATAAAGGCGTCCGGTGATTTTGAGATAAAGCTTGCGGTGAACACAAGGAACGCAGTGGAGGGAAGCGGACTTGCTACCACGAATGTCACGACCACAACCTATACGACATATACCTATGAGGATTTCAGCGTCACGATTGACGGCGTTAAGTACAGAATAGATTCCCTTACGGTAGGCGGGGAGGACGAGAACGCTGTGGCGGCGTCCGATTACAGCGGCGTCAAGGAAAGCCTTTCCGATTATTTTGACGAAAATGAGCAGTCGGATGTCGATATAACCGATATGACCTGCGATTCGGACGGCAATATGACCTTAACCTACACATATACTGACACGGACGGCAATACGCAGCAGGCAACGCTTTCGTTTGCCCTGTCGTCCGGCTCATTGGATGACTGCCTCACCTCTAAGACGGAAACCGTAAAGACGACGTACACCGTTGGCAGCAGCAGCGGGGACGATTGCATTGCACTTAATATTACCGGAATGGGCGCAATGCAGATTCAGGTAGGGGCAAATTATAATCAGGTGCTTAATCTGGAAATTCCCGACCTGAACACGGTGTACTTAGGCGTGGACGATTTGGACCTTACGACAGAGGAAAGCGCGACAGAGGCGATTGACATTATAAACGATGCGATTAATTACCTTTCAAGCGTGCGCGCAAAAATCGGCGCGTATACAAACCGCCTTGAGCATACCGTTGCAAACCTTGACACGTCGGCGGAAAACATGACAGCCGCGTATTCGCGTATCATGGACGTTGATATGGCTGAGGAAATGGTGGAATATTCGACAGTGCAGGTTTTGTCACAGGCGGCTACATCAATGCTGGCGCAGGCAAATGAGCTGCCATCTAAGGTGCTTCAGCTGCTGCAGTAAATGTAAAGCCCGGATATGTGGAGGGATTTAATGACAACGGAAAATAAACAGATTTTTACAAGGCGCATCGCGAATGCGAACCGCACGCAGCTTGTGGTGATTTCATATGAAATACTTTTGGTATATTTAGATGATGCCAAAAGGGCATATGAGGAGGATAACAGGCAGGAATTTGAGCGCAGCATCGGACTTGCAAGGGAATGTATCGGACAGCTCCGCGCAAGCCTGAACTTTGAATATGAACCGTCAAAGAGCCTGTTTTCCATATACTGCTTTGCGGACAGAGAGCTTGCAAAGGATATTTTTGCAAGGAAAACAGACAATCTTGCCGCGCTGATTTCAATTTTTACAAAGCTCCATGACGCGTTTGACGCCATAAGCGCTGAGGACACGTCAGAGCCTCTGATGGAAAATACGCAGGATGTTTACGCAGGCTTTACCTATGGAAGGAACGATTTGAACGAGAGCCTTGCTAATTATGATGCAGCGAGAGGCTATATGATATAGCGGGGATTACGGGGATGGCTTCATCTTCGGGATTATCATAGCTGTCAAAGGCCTCACAGGCAGTATATTGCGCATAGAGCTGCAGGCGCTGCGCCTGCTGGAGCAGAAAGCGGTAACGCTTCAGCGTGGAATCAATCTCATAGATATAGCAGTCGATTAAATCCGGGTCGGTCACATTGTCAAAGCCTGAATAGGCGGTGGCAAGGGCGTCCCGGTTTTTTTCGATATCCGACAGCAGTACGTCACGCGGTGTTGGGGCTGCTTCCGCGTCCCGGCGGATCGTGCAGGAAGGATTAAGTATATTTTTGAGGCTGAAATATGTTTTCATAAGGCTGTCCCCTTTGCAACGATACCCGTAACCGGCGCGGGTCGTTTATCCTTTCATAGGTTATTATGCGGCGTTCGTGTTTGAGGTTCCTGTATTATAGTATATAATTTGTATAAATTTTTTATGCAAAAAATAAGCCGTGAAAATGCATAAAAACTAAAATATATTACTTAACTATATTGGCAAAAACTTACAAATTATAAAATAGGGGTAGACAAATTTTTTCTATTGTGATATAGTCAATAACTGTCAGCGGTAAGCTGATTAGCATTAATATTCAGTCGGTTTCCGACAAATTTTCACAAACAAACAATATTATTGAAATGAATGATGAATTGCATAAGAGAGCGATAAAAGCATGGGAATTTTTATAGGCATATTTTGCGTGGCTGTTTTTATGGATTTGCGCTTTTATAAAATACCGAATTTATGTATTCTTGCGGGAATGGCAGTTGGTCTTAATATGACATATGTGTCATATTCCGTTGAGGGAGCGCTGGGGGCATGTGCCGCGGCAGGACTGATATTTATGGCGTTTTATCCCTTTTATCTTGCGGGGGGATTGGGTGCGGGAGATGTGAAGCTTCTGATGACGGCGGGCTGCTTTGCCGCCGGAGAGCGGCTTATACAGTATCTTTTGGTTACGTTTGCGGCGGCGGCAGCAATCGCGGCGATAAAGACAATGCTGTTTCGCGAAAGCAGAGAACGTTTTTTATATCTGGGAAGATATTTGAGGAAAGCGGCGCTTACGGGAAGCGTTGACAATTATGTGACTGATAAAACAAATAAGCGGTGCGTGATAAGACTGTCCGTGCCCGCGCTTATAAGCCTGCTTATGATGTGCGCAGGGCTATACTGATTAAGAAGCTGGAGCAAACTTAGGTTTGCGGAAATGAAACGAGGAAATTATGAACAGAAGGATACTTGCAGTATGTGACAGCGACAGGGATTACCTTAATATGCTGCATACATATTTTTTAAAGAAAAATCCGGCGGGCTTTGAGATACGGATATTTGATTCGGTAAAGCGGGCGGCGGAAGCGTCAAAGGAGGAAAGCTTTGAAATACTGCTTGTCGGAGAAAAAATTTATGATAATAACGTGTCCGGCATTTCGGCGCAAAAAATATTGATTTTGCAGGAGGACGGGCTTTCGGATATATCAGGCTTCGGTGCGGTGTCAAAGTATCAGTCGATGGAAAGGCTGATGGGACAGGTGTTGGACGCATTTGCCTTAGATGAGAAATGTGTCAGCACGGAGAGCGTGGGGCGGACGGCGGCAAGCCTTATAAGCTTCTATTCGCCGGAGCGGCACAAGGCCCAGAGCGTGGCGGCGCTTGCCGCGGCACAGGCTCTTTCGGATATGGGAAACAGGGTGCTTTACATCAGCATGCAGCCGTTTTCAGGCTTTGAACAGATTTTGTGTACAAAATACGAGGCTGACATCACGGATTTTCTGTACTTTGTCTTAAAACATTCGGATAAGCTTCCGTATAAGCTGGAGGGAATTAAGCGCACGATACACGGCGTTGATTATCTTCCGCCGGCGCTTGATTATTCCGATTTGTGCGGTATTACGGAGCGGGAGTGGGAGGAATGTCTTGACATGCTTTTGCACGGCGCGGGCTATACGCATATCGTGGTGGATCTGACGGAAACCTGCCGGGGCTTTTACCGCTTTCTTGAAAAAAGCGATACGGTTTACGTTTTAGCGGCGCAGGACGCCTTAGCGGATGCAATGTATACACAGTTTGCGGAGCTTATCAGAAGCAAGGACATGAGTGCGGCATTGGAAAAGCAGGTACGCTTTAATATGATAAAGGGCTGGGAAAGCTATGTGTCTGACCTGAGCCGGCTTTCACATTCGCCGGTCGGGGTACATATGAAAGGAATTTTGGGACAGGATGGACAGCATTACAAGGTATGAGGAATGTAAAAAGAACATTGAGAGCCGTGTGCGTGACCGCATTGATTTGTCAAGAGAGGTGTCCGATGAAGAAATACAGGATATGATTGATGAGTTCATTGCAGGGCTGGGGCGCAGCCATGGACTTTCGCTTGCACAGAGGCAGGAGCTTGGCAAAAGCGTATTCCATTCCATAAGAAAAATGGATATCCTGCAGGAGCTTATCGACTCGGATGAAGTGACGGAGATTATGATAAACGGCGCCGAAAATATTTTTTATGAAAAGTCGGGACATATTGTTCAGTGGGATAAACGCTTTGACGCGGGGGAAAAGCTGGAGGACGTCATACAACAGATAGTGGCAAGGTGCAACAGGACAGTAAATGAAGCGTCACCCATTGTGGACGCGAGGCTTGAAAATGGAGCCAGGGTCAATATCGTACTTGCGCCGGTGGCGCTGAACGGCCCGATTGTAACAATCAGGCGATTCCCCGATAAGCCCATTCTGATGCAGGATTTAATAAGCTTCGGTTCTATTACCGAGGAGGCGGCGCAGGAGCTTTCAAGGCTTGTCAGGGCACGCTACAATATTTTTATCAGCGGTGGAACCGGTTCGGGAAAAACCACATTTCTAAATGCATTGTCGCATGATATCCCTAAGGATGAACGAATTATAACGATAGAGGACTCGGCAGAGCTGCAGTTGCAGGAAATACCGAATTTGGTGCGGTTGGAAACCAGAAATGCGAACACGGAGGGCGCAAAAGCGATTACAATACGCGATTTGATAAAAACCTCTCTGAGAATGCGTCCTGACAGAATTATAGTGGGCGAGGTGCGGGGAAGTGAAGCAATCGATATGCTGCAGGCATTGAATACAGGGCATGACGGCTCGCTCAGCACCGGTCATGCAAATTCCTCAAGGGATATGCTTTCAAGGCTTGAAACGATGGTGCTTATGGGAATGGAGCTGCCCCTTTCGGCTATAAGAAGGCAGATTGCGTCGGGAGTGGATATTATTGTCCATTTGGGCAGACTGCGCGACGGCTCGCGAAAGGTGCTTGAAATCAGCGAGATTATCGGCTGTGAGAATGACGAAATCGTGACTGCTACGCTTTATCAGTTTGAGGAAACGGGAGAGGATAAAGGAAAGATTGCAGGTAAGCTTGTGAAGGTCGGAAAGCTTGTGCATACGCAAAAGCTGTATGCGGCAGGTGAGTATGTGCAGCAGTAATGGGGGATTAGTATGAAAAATAACAGAAGCGGCAGATTGATCGGGAGGGGCAGGCATCCGCAGGAGCAGGACTACTGTATGGATTATTCCGTATATACCCTGACAAAAAAAGAGGCAATGCTCTACATAATGCTTGCGTGCCTGTTTATCGGAATGGTAGCGTATCTGTTTTATGACAGCGCTTTGGCGTTTGTTATGCTTTTGCCGGCAGCAGTGCCTTTTCTCAAAAATAAAAAAACAGAGCTTTGCAGGAAAAGAAAGCAGCAGCTTGAAAAAGAGTTCCGCGATGTTATATTGAGCATATCTTCAAACCTTCAGACCGGGTATAGCGTGGAAAATGCCTTTGAGGAGGCGTATAAGGAGATTGTGCTTTTGTATGGAGCAGAGTCGCTTATGGCAAACGAGCTTAGGCTGATGCTTCGCAGACTTGCAAACAACGAACAGCTTGAGGAGCTTCTTTCAAGCCTGGCAAAAAGGAGCGGAGTAGAGGATATTAGGGATTTTGCGGATATTTTTCAGATAGCCAAAAGAGGCGGCGGAGATATGCGCGCCATTATAGCCAATACCGCGCAAATCATAGGCGATAAGCAGGAGGTCAGGCTTGAAATAGATACGGTAATGAGTGAAAAAAGGCTGGAGCAGGCGATTATGCGGTATATTCCGTTTTTTATCATGTTTTATATTTCCGCCACGTCCAAGGGGTATTTTGAAGGGCTTTATCATAATGCCGCAGGCTGGCTTATCATGACCGCAGCGCTCATTGTGTACGGGCTTGCGTGCAGACTTTCAGATAAAATTCTGAATATAGAGGTGTAGCTTATGAAAAAAAATAAATTTGCGGAGCGCATTTATGACAGGCTCGAAAAACTGCATAAAAGACCTGACAGGATTTTATATGACAGCACCGTGCGCGAGGCTCTGCAAACCTTAGAGCCTGCGGGAAATACACGAAAGCGTCAGAGAGAATACGTAATTAAAAAGCTGTCGCTTTGCGGTATGGTCGTAATGGGAGGCTTAAGCCTGTCGCTGCTTTTGTGGATAAGGGACGGCACGCAGACGGAGATTGTCGATAACCGTATTCAAAGGAAGGAATACGGCAGCGGGGAAAAAAGTGTGAGCCTTGTAGCCGAGGGCGCGTCGGATAAATATGAAATCGAGCTGTCCGTTGAGGAGAGGCTCTATAAAGAGGAGGAGCTTAGCGGGCTTTTGGAAAGCTTCCTGCCGATTCTTGAAAGCACCGTAATCGGGCACAACGACTCCTTTGACAGGGTGGAATACGACCTAAACCTTGTGGACGGTCTTAACGGATATCCGTTTGAGGTGGAGTGGAAAACGGACGGTGAATATATGGACAGTAAGGGAGCGCTTGTTAATAACATTTTGGCACAGCCGCAGCTTACGGAGATTACAGCCGTCATAAGCTGTGAAAGCTTTGAAGCGGAGCATACATTTGACTGTATGGTGTATTCAAAAGCCGTGCAGCCGTCCGAGTCGGAGCTGATAGCCGAAAGGCTTGAAAAAACGCAGAGTGAAAAAAGGGATGAAGGCTTTGTGACGCTCCCGTCAGAGCTTAACGACGAGGCGATCAGCTGGAGCTATAAGAAAAGCTATACGGGACTGCTGTTTTTGCTTGCGACGCCGCTGCTTGCACTGACTGTTTACTTTGGAACGGACAGGGATTTGAGAAAGCAGGTTGAGGACAGAAATGAGCAGCTTCGGCTTGACTATCCTGAGATAGTTAGCTCGCTTGCCCTGCTGATAGGCGCCGGAATGACAGCCCCCAATGCGTGGAAGCGGGTGGCAAAGGACTATCGCGCCCAAAGGCAGGAAACGGGGATAAAAAGATATGCCTATGAGGAAATGCTTGTCGCGATATATGAAATGGAGAGCGGCGTTGTACAAACGAGGGCATATGAGCGTTTTGGGCGGCGGTGCAAGGTGCAGTCATATAACAGGCTTGCGACAATGCTGTCGCAAAATGTCAGAAAGGGCGCGACAGACATTGCCGCTCTTTTGAGAGAGGAGGCAGGGTATGCCTTTGAGGAAAGGAAGCATACGGCAAGAAGGCTTGGCGAAAAGGCAGGAACAAAGCTTCTCATGCCGATGATGATGCTTTTAGGCATGATCATGGTGATTATCATGGTACCTGCGTTTAAAACATATTTTTAGCAATTGCGAGAAAATCAGCGCAGAAAAGGAGGACAGAGTGAAAAATAAATTTTTCACTCGGCAAGTTTGTGACTGCGCGCTGCTTGCACAAACATGGCTTTATGCGCAAAGAGCAGCGCAGAAATGGAGAGAATTATGAGGAATTTTAAAAGCTTTTTAATGGAAGAAGAAGGAATGGGAACTGTGGAAATTGTGCTTATCATAGTAGTGCTGATTGCACTGGTCGCGCTTTTTAAGGACGGCATAAAGAAGGTGGTCGAAACCATAATAAAAACAATTACCACAAATGCGAACAAGATTTAGGGGAAAGGTTGAAAAAATCTCTGATGAGCAAAATGAGCGTATCAAAAGAAAATGCATATCTGACGGTATATCTTTCTCTTATATTCGGCATAGTCCTGTCGCTGCTGCTGGCACTCATAGAGGGCGCAGCGATAGGCGCTGTGCGCGCACAGGCAGAGCTGGCGGCAGACTTGGGGCTTGACTCCGTATTTGCGGAGTATAACCGTGAAATTCTCAATCAATATGAGCTGTTTTTCATTGACTCATCATATGGCAGCGAAAACGGAGGAATAGGAGCTGTAGAAACGCATTTGTCCGAATATTTGGAAAAAAACATGGATGCCGATAGTGATGTGGGAGCATTTGGCGGGACGTCTTATTTAAGGCTCACAAATCCTTATCTGGAGATTAAGGAGGCTTCTTATGCGAGCGATAACTCAGGAGAGGTTTGGAAAGCGCAGGCTGTTGCGTACATGAAGGCAGTATATGGCGGCGACATCATCAGCACGGTAAAGGAGCATGTGGAAACTGTGCAGGAAAATGAGATGGACACCCGCGATGCCGCAGCCGAGCTTAAGGAGCAGAAAAAGCAGTTCGAGGAGGCACTTTCGGAGAAGGAGATTACCGAGTATGACACTGAAAGCTCGGACGGCGCTTCCTATGGAAAAGTGTCAAAGCTTGTCGACAGCCTGATAGGGGGAGGCCTTTTGAAACTGGTTATGCCGGGCGATTCCGAAATGTCGAAAACCGTTGTGAACACAAATGACTATTATTCGGCGCGCGTCAGCGCGGGAAAGGCTAATTCGGGAATCGGGCTGCATGAGGGCGCCGACGCGGCGGACGGTATTGCAGATGAGCTTATCTATGGAGAATACCTGATGAAGATGTGCGGCAACTATTTGGATTGCAAAGCGGGCAGCCTGTTAAGCTATCAGATAGAGTATATTTTGTATGGCTTTAGCAGCGACGCATCAAACCGTTCGGCATGTATCGCGACGCTTTTTGCAATACGCTCCGTGGGAAACCTGATATCCGTTTACAAAAGCTCCAATATGATGAAACAGGCTCAGGTAGTGGCGGAGGTGATATGCGGTATCCTGTGTAACCCGGAGCTTGCGCCGGTGCTGCAAACCATATTGCTTAGCGTGTGGGCGCTTGCCGAGTCAGTTGCGGACGTGAGAAATCTTCTTGACGGCGGAAAAGTGGCGCTGATAAAAAACGAAAATCAATGGAGCCTTTCACTTTTGAATATTTTTTCGGGTGATTTTGAGGGAAGCGGAAAAAAGGATGAGGGCTTATCGTATCAGGCGTACCTTAGAGTGCTTTTAGCCCTTATGGATAAACAAAACAAGGCAAAGAGAAGCCTGGATATTGTCGAGATGGACATTCGTCAGACGCAGGGAAATGAAAGCTTCAGGATAGACAGATGCATTGATTACATAAAAGTGGGATTTGGTTTTATGGACGCAAAGGGTCATGATTTTGTATTTGACAGGACAATGTGCTATGAATAGCAAAAGCAGGGGGGTGAAGCGATGTCCTTTGGAGGCAGACATATAAAAAAAGAAAAAAGGAGGATAGATTGGCTCTTTATTGCGTGTTTGAAAAAATTGTTTGTGAAAAATTCTGTGCAAAGAAGGGCATCGCCTTGCCCCTCTTGCGGCTTTAAAGCAAGCATGACCGTAGAAGCGGCGTTTGTACTTCCGTTTTTTCTCTTCGCTTTTATGAATATTATATCAATATTGGAAATATATCGGCTTCAAAGCAATATGAGCGCCGCGAGGCACAGGACTGTCAAGGAAATGTCTGTAGCGGCATATGAATACAGGGAGCTTTTTGACACGGATGCGAAAAAGGCACAGTCGCTGGGGATAACTTATCTGTGGGCGGCGAACCGTGTGGAAAACATATTAGGAGAGCAGTATCTTGACGGTTCGCCGCTCAAGGGAGGGAAAACGCAGATTAGCTGGTATAAATCGTCCGTACTTGATGAGGACGACTGTATTGACCTGATAGCGACATATACGGTAAAGCCGCCTGTTTCAATAGTGGGCTTTGGCGACTTTAAAATGTACAACCGTGTGCTTGCGCGTGCGTGGACGGGCTATGACAATGCGGCTGCGTGTGCGGACGGCGCGTCTGAGCTGATTGTGTATATTACGCCTGAGGGTACGGTTTACCATAAGTCGAGGGCATGCTCTTATTTAAAGCTTTCCATTGTGCCTGTGAGCATGGAGCTTATAGAGAGCGAGCGCAATGAGGGCGGAGCAAAATATTACCCATGTGAAGAGTGCGGGAATGAGGCGCGCAGCACAGTGTATATTACGAATTATGGGACAAGGTATCACTCGTCGCTTTCATGCAGTAAGCTGAAACGCACAATACTTGCGGTGCCGATATCAGAGGTTGGCGGACGCGGGGCGTGCAGTAAATGTGGAGGTTAGGAATGTCTTTGGCAATAAAGATAATTATGGGAATACTGCTTTTTGCAGCGGCAATAGCGGACTTAAGGAGCAAAAAAATAAGCAGGGCGTTAATTGCGGCTTTAGCGTTTGCAGGTCTTGCGGGTATTTTCGCAAAAGATAATTTCAGCGTATGGCAGACGGCAGGAGGCGTATCAATAGGCATGTGCGCGGTCGGACTGTCCGTGGCAAGCAAAGAGCAGATAGGCAGAGGCGACGGACTGGTGATTGCGGCGTTAGGATTGGCTTTGGGGTTTGGAAAATGCCTTTCGGTTGTATGTATCGCCTCGGTAATCATGGCGTTTGCCTCGGTGATAATATTGATTTTGCGAAAAGGGAACAAAGACACAAGGCTTCCCTTCGTGCCGGCGCTCTTTGCCTCATATGTATTGTGTATGGCGGTGGGACTATGAGATTTGCGGGGAAAGAGGAAAACGCTTATTTTACGGTGGAGGCGGCGCTGATTTTTCCAATGGCGCTTTTGTTTACCATAATGATGATATTTCTTGCATTTTACAGCTATGACAGGTGCATTTTGGAGCAGAGCGCGTATGAGGCGGCGCTGCGGGGAACGGGAAACCATATTTCAAGCGCGCAGGAGGCGAACTCCGAGGCGTATTCCGCCGCAGGCACGCTTGTTGAAGGGAAGCTTTTCGCAATGCAGGATTTTGCTTATCAGGCTTCGGTTTCCGCTGATACCGTAACCGTGAGCTATAAGTGTGAAGTAAATATGCCGCTGATAAGCTGGCTTTGCGAATATGCGCAGGGAATTGATATGACGCTTGATATCAGCGGTGAAGCGGGAAGGTGCAGGCAGACAAGGACGATAAGGGATTGCCGGGTAATCAATAAGCTCATACGTGAAATCAATAAGGAGTAAGAGTGAACTGCACAAACATTGCGTTATGAGCAAAGAGCAGAAATGAGGGAAAGTATGAAAGAAAATTTGCCGTTAATCAGCTATGAAAGGAGTATGAACCACAATTACATGGTGCTTACAAGCCCTGACTTTTTTGGAATGGCTAAGGACAGCTCTAAAAGCTACCGCGTGCGGATGATTTTGGAGAACAGGATACAGGGGCTTTTGCCCGTAAGCCGCAGAGAGGTGAACGGAGAAAACAGATACTACTATGAAATTAATTCGCTGCAATCGCTTGACAGGCTGATAGAAAAGAACGAGCTGCGATATCAGGACTTTAGCACAATATTGTCAGGCTGTATTAATCTGTTTGAAAGGCTTGAGGAATACCTGCTGAACGGGGAGCAGATTATCATAAAACCGGATTTTATTTTTATAAATGTGGAAAACATGGAGCCGTATTTTGTATGCTATCCTGATTATACGGGAGATGTGCGCCGCTCCTTTATGGAATTTATTGATGAGCTTCTGACCCGTATAGACCATACGGACGAGCGGGCGGTGATGCTGGGATATCAGGTGTACCGATATACAAGAAATCCCAATTATGTGCTTAGCGAAATACATAAGCTTATGGAGCATGCGGCGCCCGCAGCGCCCGAAAAGCCGGCAAAGCGCGAACAGCCGCAGAAGGAGCTTTGCCTTGTATCTGAAGACGCCAATGAGGAAATCTTTAATCAGGCTTGGGAGAGAAGGACGGTTACAAAACAGGATGAAGCATATGGCAATGACAGAGATGAGAGCCAATCCAAAAAAGGAGATATTAAGGAGCTGGCCGGCGGCATTTTCTGCGTGCTTATCGCGCTGTGCGCCGGAACTGTTAT
This sequence comes from Lachnospiraceae bacterium, assembly GCA_021202335.1. Lineage (GTDB taxonomy): Bacteria > Bacillota > Clostridia > Lachnospirales > Lachnospiraceae > COE1. Next base: position 27,079 of record JAJQDE010000004.1, on the reverse strand, counting down.
TGTGGGCGCGCGCCTGCTTCGGCTCTTTCCGCTCAGCGCAAATAACGAGCTTTACATGTATGCTGCCGTGGCAATGGCGCTTGTGGCGGCTGTGCTGTTTTTTGTCTGCTATGTGAAATCAATCAGGGATAACGATGACGAACCCAATCCGCAGGAGAGGGACAATCAAAGAGTATATGAGGAAATGTTTTACAAAGATGTTTGCGTCCCATTGGAGAAACCGGAGGCTTACGATGAACGAATCCCAGAGGCTTTGGGCGATACGGTCTGCCTTGGAGCCGGAGCAATAGAGGAAAAGGTTCTGCGCGGCAGAGTAAACGGGAACGAGGTCAGCGTGCCTCTTGACCGCCTGCCGATAACAATAGGAAAGCTTGGAGGAGTTTCCGATTTTATTATCAATGACAATGCTGTCAGTAAAATGCATGCGCGCTTTGAGGAGCATGGGGGCAGAGTGTGCGTCTGCGATTTAAATTCCACAAACGGGACGATGCGAAACGGCGAGGCAATTCAGATTAACACGCCTGTGGCATTAGAGCCGGGAGATAAGCTTAGATTTGGAAGAAGCTGCTTTACATACTGCTGAGTCCGGCAAAATGATAAAGCCGCACCGCGAAAGCAAACAGCCTGCGAGGTACGGCAATCTCATGTTTGGCATTAATAAATTTTATAACAGATTTTTCCACCAGACAAGCGCCTTGGAGCCGATGGTAAATGTGATTTTTTTCTCACCTCCGTAATTTGTGCCTGTTCCCTTAAGCACAACGGAAGCTTTACCCTTTTTTGTGTTGTTTGTATAGCTGGAAGAGTCTATGGTATAGTCTGTTCCATATTCGAGAGGCTCCTTGTTCAAAGTGACGACAATATCGTCAGACGTAAGAGTTACCGCGTCACCGTTTTGGTATACCTTTGCGCTCACGCTTACCTTTGCTTTGGATATATCGGCGTTTACAATGCGGTATGTGTTTGAAACGGCGGCGTTTCCGTTTCCCTCATATGCGCCAATCCCCTTTACGGTGACGCGTATGGAGGTTCCCGCGTCGGGGATGTCGGAGTCGCCGACCAAATCGCCGGCGCCTCTGGCAGTGCTTGTGCCATCAGAAGTCATTACGGTAACGGCTTCCTCGTATGAATAAGTGACATTTTTGTCATAATCCTTTCCTGCCGACAGCTTTGCGCCGTTTGCGTCAGTGAGCGTTACTGTGGTTTTAAATTTGCCCGGCGCGTTTTGATATACAACATCCTTTAGCGAGAGCTGTATTTTGTTTTCGGTATCAAATTCACCGTCGGTAATGCTCCATGTGCCTGTCAGGCTTCCCTGAAAACTGCCCTTTCCCTTTACGGTTATGGAGGGGAGCTTGTTTTCGGCTAAATCGGAGGAAGTAAGCTGCCTGTTGTTGGAGTATTTTACGGTATAATCCTTACCCTCTGTAAGCGCGGCGCCATTTAGGTAAAGCTGTATGTTCGGGCAGGTGCTTCCCTTCATGTAGGGAGAGCTTATCTGCGAAAGCTTATTAATTGAAATCAGCGTATCGGGCGCTGCCTGTGTTGAGTAGGTCATGGTAATTGCGCTGTCCGTAATATCAAGCGGCGTAATTTTGTAGGTCTTTTTCAACTGACCGCTGTAACCGTTTATACCCTTAAAGGTAATCGCGGCGGTTCCCGCTTTTGATATATTTGAGTAGGAAACGGTATAATCCGTGTTTTCCTTAAGAGTTACACCGTCAAGGGACAGCGCGGCATTATCCTGTAATACATCTTCTTCATTGCCGGTGTAAGCCTTAGACACGACTCCGCTTACCTGCGCCTTGCTTATGGAGGAACCAATAATTTTGTAAGTCACTGACTTTACGCCCGAAAATCCGCTGCCGCTTTTGGCGGTAATATACGCTGTGGCAGTTCCGATGGAAAGGTGGTTGGCATATTTGACCGTATAATCTTCACCCTCCGTCAGCGTGCGGCTTCCATAGGTCACGGTAATGATTTCGGGCGTCATGCCGCTGCCGCTGCTCACCAAAGACGCAATATAAGTCTGATTTGGTATTTTTTCTACCTTTACCTTGCTCATAAGTATATCCGAGGTAATCTTTTCATAAACGGTAAGCGTGCCGCAGTAGTTGCCGGAGCCTTCGACTGTTATGGCGTAGGTTCCCGCGTTTGTGTATGCGCCGTCCGAGGTATCGGGATAGGAAACGGTGAAATCCTTCCTTGCCGAAAGCTTTTTGCCGGAACGGTATATTGTGGGGGTTTTCTTTTGAAGCTTTCCGGTATAAGCCAATGTAATGTTTTCGGTTGAAATATCACTGTCGGTTAAGGGCTTTGCGGTAATGTTGAAATAAGCGTATTCCGTGCCTGTGTAGTTTCCCTTGCCCTTTATGATTACGGTTGGGACGGTGCCGGCATCCGTATTTACGTTTTTATTGTTCTTATAGGAAACGGTATAGTCCGTTCCCTTTTCAAGCTCGATAAGCGTATAGCTGCCGTCGGAATTTAAAATGCTGTTAAACACCTGCGGTTCGGGCTTTATCGCGCTTCCCGTGTAGGTGTAATCGCTGATCGGGAGTACATAAAAGCCCTTTCCCTGCTCCTCAAAGTATGGGTAGAGGATAAGCTCCTGCGAACAAACCGCGGTTGTACTGTCAAAAAGCGTGCCGGTTCCGTTTTTCCCGGTAAACCATCCGATGAAAAGCTCTCCGGCGCTGCCTGATATTTCAGGGAAATCATCTTCGGCAACGGTTTCCCCATAGGACACCTCAAGACTCTTTAATACGGTCGTGTAATCGCTGTCCATGAATGAAACGGCGCAGTCGGAAGCGGCAGCAGGCGCGATGACAGTGACCTCACAGGAAGCGGTTATTACCTCGGAGGTTGTGGCATCTGATGCCGATACTGTTATGAGTGCGGTTCCTTCGCCTGCCGCAGTGACAAGCGCAGTGTATGAGACTGTGGAAGCCACGGTGGCAACTGCGGAATCCGATGTGCTCCAGCTAATGCTTATTTCGTCGGCAGTATCTGAAGGAGAATATGTTACGGTAAGCGAATCCTCGGTGTCTAAATCCGTAATCGCACCCGTAAGCGAATCCGATGTTTGCAAAATAAGCGAGGATTTGTCAAGCGTTACGGATTCAAGATGTGTGTCCTCGGGCATGTTTTCAAATACAGGTATTTTAAAGACAAATGCGGAGTCAAGGCTTCCCGCGTTGGCGTACATTTTTTTTGTGCTTAAGGCCTCGCTTGCCGGAGCCTGGATATTTTGCATATACTGATGGCTGTAAAGCGAGTGGCAGCTTCCGTCTACGTTAAACTTTTCAAGATAAAGCGTGTCCTGCCCCTTTAAAATATAGTTGTTTCCGATGGTTGCGGCACCGCCGGCAAGGGACTTGTAGCGCGTGTCCCAGCCCTGTGCCTTGGCATAGGCAAGGCCGCTTTCGACAATTTCCTTTGTCGTTGTTCCGCTTGCGCTCACATTAAAATAGTTATAATATCCCTCATATCCGCTGTAGGTTCCGGAAATCAGCGCGGAGCTGCCGTCGCCCTGCTCCTGATAAACGCGCGACGCAAGATGAATGGGACTTAAGCTCCGGCTTTCCCCTATTTCATAAAAAGCCTGTGCGTAGCTTCTGTTTTCGGAGTCGTCGGAAAGGGTGCCGTTCATAAAGGTACCGCTTAAAAAGCTTTCAAGAGCGGACACGGTGTGGTAGGAGCTGTTGAAGGTGAGCTGCTCAAACTGGAATATATAGCTTTCCGTAAGAAAGTTGCAGGGATCCATATAATATGCAACGGCGTCCTCTGTCGCATAGTACCATCCGCTTCCGTATAAGCTGCCTACCCAGCCGTTTGCCGCGTTGCTCGTGGTATTTTGGATAAGGCTTTTGTCGCCCATTTCGTTTTCGACAGCCGTATAGAAATCAAGCCCCGTGTCCATCGGCACAAAAATCCAGTTTGGGTGAAGCTCCTTTAACTGCGTAAGCTGCGTTTGGTAAAAGGCAGGAAAGGCTTCTATGTCGGAGGTGTCGATATCGCTGCCGGAGGCATAGGGGCTTATGTCGGCAGTGTCATTTTCCGAAAAAAGCTTCGTAAGGCAGTTGGTTTCCCAGCTAATCCAATCTTCATCGGAATAAGCAAGATAGTAAGCTTCGATATATCCGGTATAGGAGAATCCATTTAAGCCAAGCTCAACCTCATACCATACGCTGCTGTCGGTGATTTCCACGGACTTTATGTAGAGCGTGTGACCGCTTTTAATGGTAACAACGCTGCTGCTGTCAGAGGAAGGGCTTTTGCGTACCCTGTAGGAGTCTGTTCGGTATAAAAGCGCCATTAAAGGCTTTTTGGCAGCAAGAGCGTTAAAGGCTTCGATTGCAGACTGCGTATCGGCTGCAGTCTCATCAGCTT
>JAJQDE010000004.1:0-22587 GCA_021202335.1 Lachnospiraceae bacterium | reverse complement strand
CGTCTGCCGTTTCGGTTTCGTTTTCCGTTTCGGACTCGGTTTCGGTTTCTAAAGCTTGTGCCGTTTCGGTTTCGTCTGAGCCCGCTGTTTCGGTTTCAGCTTCGGTCGTTGCTGCGTTTGCTGTTTCAGCTTCAGTTTCAGCTTCAGTTTCAGCCGCAGCTTCGTCTGCCGTTTCGGTTTCGTTTTCCGTTTCGGACTCGGTTTCGGTTTCTAAAGCCTGCGTCGTTTCGGTTTTGTCTGAGTCTGCTTCGTCCGGTTCCGCAGCAGCGTCGGAGCCGGACTCGGAGTAAGGCTCCGATGAGTATTCGGAATAATCTTCCGCGTCCGTTGTATGATTTATGACGTCTGTGTCATTTTCGGTGTTTATTTCAGCCGCTGACGCGATATAGGGCACGGCACTCACTGAGAGAGCGGCGCACAACAAAAGCGACAGCAGACGACGGCGTCCTTTGTAATTCATGCTCCAATCAATCCTTTCGTTGTAATGAAAATCCGTGTTTTGCTTTTTGCGTAATGTCTTTTGACAGCTACGACAATTTTATCAGCATAGCAGAATTATGTCAACTTTGCAGTAATTGGAAAAAGTGAAGCGGCAAAACGGGCGCAGGCAGTCTTGACAAGCCTGCTGCCATAATGCGATAATAAGTGAAAATATGTCATAATGGTGATCGGAATGAAAGAAAAAAATTCATTTGAATACCGGGAGTGCGGCGTAATGCTTGTTTTCCTTGCGATGAACATTATTATTTATATTTACTGTACATATGCGGGAGAATCGGTGTATAATACAGGGTGTATGGACGCTCGGAGAGTGCTTTTGGAGGGCGAATATTACAGACTTTTTACGAGTATGTTTATGCATGGCGGGATAGACCATCTTGTGAGCAATATGATTTTTCTTGCGGCGCTTGGAGAGATGCTTGAGCGGGCTGTCGGTCATTTCAGGTTTGCTGCGCTCTACCTGCTTTCGGGTATGGGCGGCGGGATTTTTTCCATGCTGAATGTTGTAATCGGCGGTGATTATTATACCTCGGTCGGGGCAAGCGGCGCGATATTCGGGCTTATAGGCGCCCTGCTGATACTGGTTATCATAAATAACGGACGCTATGAGGGGATTTCCATAAAACGGATGATATTCGCGATAGCCTATATGGTATATGAAGGGATGGCGTCGGAAGGAATCGATAATGCGGCTCATTTGGGAGGGCTTATTTTCGGAGCGCTTATCATGGCGGTTATGTATGTGGCTGACAGCTTTCGGGTAAAATGACGGACGCAAAGTAAAAATGGAGGGATAATCAGGTGAAAATCAACATTTATTATGGAGGCAGAGGGCTTATCGGCGACCCTACCCTGTTTGTGTTGAATAAGATACAAGAGGTTTTACATGAACTGAATGTAAATGTGGAACGCTATGATCTGTATGAGTTTAAAAACAGTATTGTGACGCTGCCGCAGACCCTAAAGGATGCGGACGGGGTAATTCTTGCGACTACCGTCGAATGGTTCGGGATAGGGGGGCTGATGCAGCAGCTTTTGGATTCGTGCTGGCTTTACGGCGATAAGGAGAAGCTTGCGCATATTTATATGTGCCCGATTGTGATGTCAACAACCTACGGCGAGCGGGATGCGCTGATGAGCCTTACGGAGGCGTGGGAGATTTTGGGAGGATGCCCCGTAACGGGAATCAGCGGGTACTTTGAGGATGTGGCGGAGCTTGAGCAGAATATAGGTTATTCAAGGGTGATAGAAAAGCGCACTGAGGATTTATACCGCGCCATTAATCAAAGGATGGCGGTGTTCCCGTGCAGCAATCAGGCGGTGAAGCAGAAGGTATCGTTTACGCAAAGCCTGAATCTGACGCCGCAGGAGGCAGAGCAGCTCTCGGAGCTTGCAAGCGACGACCTTTATGTGCAGAAGCAGAAGGAGGATGTGCAGGAGCTTGCAAGCATGTATAAGGATTGGCTTGGCGTGTCGCAGGAGCAGGATGCGGAGATGTTTCTCCGGGATTTGCGGGGGCATTTTCACCCGCAGCCGGGATTTCAGGCAGTCTACAAATTTAACCTTCCCGAGGCTAAGCTGCCATTGATTGTGAAGGTTGACCACACGGAGATGGAGTGCTATTATGGCGACAGCGACAGCTTTGACGTGGAGATGCAGCTTTCCTCGGAGGTCATGAATGAGATTATGCAGGGGCGCATGACGTTCCAAAGGGCGTTCATGGCGGGCGAAATGAAAATGAAGGGCGACTTTAAGGCGCTCAGGACGCTGGATATGCTGTATGTATTTTAAAAGGAATGGAGATTAAGATGAAAGACGAAAATTGTATTTTCTGTAAAATTGCAAACGGTGAAATACCGTCAAGGACACTTTATGAGGACGATGATTTCAGGGTAATCATGGATTTATCCCCGGTCACTAAGGGACATTCGCTGATTTTACCCAAAAACCATTACAGGAATATCTATGAACTGCCGGAGGATATTGCGGCAAAAGCGCTGCCGCTTGCAAAGAAGATGGCAGCGCTCATGACCCAAAGGCTCGGCGCGGAGGGCTTTAATATTATTCAGAATAATAATGAGATAGCGGGGCAGTCCGTGTTTCATTTCCATATGCATCTCATTCCGCGTTACAGTGACGATAATCAGAGCTTTGTCATGAAGCCGCAGAAAATGACGGATGAACAGCTCGATGAGATAAGGGATACACTCATATAGCCGCTTCCTCAATCAGCCCGACAATCGTGTCAATCGAGTCCCTCTGACTGCTGTTTTGCATGGCTTCGATGTAGGACTGGCGCGTGAAATAAAGCTCCTGCACCTTTTCGGTCAGAGTCACGGCGGTAAGATAGTCCTCATCGGCTGTCATTGCAAAGCCCTGCGCTTCAAAGCTTTTGGCATTCAAAATCTGGTCGCCGCGGCTTGCGCTTGCAGGCAGAGGGATGAGGAGGCTTGGCTTGCGCAGGGCTAAAAGCTCGCAGATTGCGTTAGCGCCTGCCCGCGAAATCACGATATCAGCCATCGCAAACAAGTCCTTTAAATCCGCCTTGACATATTCAAACTGCTTGTAACCGTCTTTATTCAAAAGGAGATTGTCAATTTTTTCTTTTCCGCAGATATGGACAATCTGGAAATCCTCCAAAAGCCGGGGAAGCGCGTCGCGCACAAGGGTATTGATGCCGGCGGCTCCAAGACTTCCGCCGATGACCATGATTACGGGCTTTATGTTGTTAAAACCGCATATCTCAAGCCCTCTTTGCTTACTGCCCTTTGTAAGCTCACGGCGTATCGGCGAGCCTGTAAGCACCGCTTTTTCCGGAGGAAGGCTTTGAAGCGTTTCGGGGAAATTGCAGCAGACCTTTTGGGCAACGGGTATACACAGATTGTTTGCAAGCCCGGGCGTCATGTCCGACTCATGGATAATGCATGGAATTTTCAGCGATGCTGCCGCGCGGACGACAGGCACGCTCACGAAGCCGCCCTTGCTGAACACGACGTTGGGCTTTAACATTTTGAGCGCTTTTTTTGCCTCGGAAAATCCCTTTATCACCCGGAACGGGTCGCTGAAATTTTTTATATCAAAATATCGTCTGAGCTTTCCCGTGGAAATTCCGTAATACGGGATATGAAAATCCTCTATCAGTCTTTTTTCAATGCCATCGTAGGAGCCGATGTAATGGATGTCATAGCCCAGGCTTTTAAGCTTGGGAATAAGAGCAATGTTCGGTGTCACATGACCTGCAGTGCCGCCGCCTGTAAGCACGATGCGTTTCATACTTAAACCTCCGGTTTATATTCTTTTTTCACCTCGCGCTTTGTATTCCTCAAGCGCTCTGGCGAGCTGGTCGGGGCAGGAGGTGTCCTTAAAGCCGCACCTGATTCCCTTCAATTTTGCAATCGCATCATTAATATTCATGCCCTGCACAAGGCTTGAAATACCTTGAAGATTTCCGTTGCAGCCGCCCGTAAAGGCAACGGACTGAATTGTATCTCCGTCCATTTCAAAATCTATCATTTTTGAGCAGGTTCCGCTTGTCTTGTATTGCATATTAATCCTCCATTCCTACCTAAGTCCGCCAAAAAAGCACCGCCCTTCAGCGATACCCTTCTTTGACATAAAAATTCTGTTACATAGTTATATAAAGATTTTATCAGTCAAAACGGTCTGCGTCAATCCTAAATAAGGATATGATGCGAAACGATTTACGTGACATTTTGCAAAAAACGGTAAAAATAAGACGGGCAATGGAGAAAAAGCCGTGATTTTGCATGAATTTGACGAACGATTTTGGCTCAAACCATCTTGTGGCGGTCTTTTTTATTTTGTATACTTGTTACAAACTTATCTGCGGCATCAATACAAAAAATACATTTTACCAATCGTAAAAACGGGTTAGGAGGGAAAAAATGGTTCAGTATTTTGACAATTCTTTTATTATGGTACTTACGCTTGTTTTAATGGCAATCAGTATTCTGTATCAGGTGGCAATCGGCATCATTTATCAAAGAATGATACAGGCGACGGACACGCTCTCGGGCGTGGAAAACAAGCTGCTGCAGCAATGTAAGGAACGGTTCGTGAACAGCTACAAGCTTAACGGCGGAGTGGCAAACATCTCCGTGTTTGTGGACAAGTTTATCAATCGGATACGCGTTTGCGGCATGAGCATGAGCTTCATGAAGCATCTGTCCGGACAGCTTATGCTCGCGGGCGTGTTTGTGGCGGGCTTTGGCGTGTGCAAGGGCATTGTGGAGGGAAGGGGCTTTGTGGAGCTTCTGCCGTTTTACATTATCAGCCTTTTGGGCATTTACCTGTATCTTAGCATTGTGTCGATTGTGGACATGCCAAACCGCCGCGGCATGTTGAAAACCAATATCACGGATTATTTGGAAAACACAGTGGCGCAGCGGCTTGAGCACGGTATTGTGGAGAAGGAAAAGCTGCTTTGGGAGCTTGCACAGGAGAAGGAGGCAGGCGCAAAGGAGGAGAAAAAGGAGGAGCCGGCTCCCGAGACGAAAACTCCGGTGTTTTCCCCTGAGGAAACGCGTGAGATTGAGGAGCTGCTGCGAGGCATAATAAGCAACAGTTCGGTGTAGAGTTTGCGGATTGGCTCTTGTGTTCCTGGGGAATGTCTGATAAAATAAAGGATATAAACGCGATGCTTACGGCGGCGGCAAAAATGTAAATGTAAAGGAGAAAACAGATGAGCAAGGTAACGTTTGATTATTCAAAGGCGGAACAGTTTATCAGCGGACACGAGGTTGAGTATATGAAAAAGCTCACTTTCGATGCAAAGGAGGTGCTGGTAGGCAAAAACGGCGCAGGCAATGACTTTTTGGGATGGATTGACCTGCCTGTTGACTATGACAGGGACGAGTTTTCAAGAATTAAGGCGGCGGCAAAGAAAATTCAGAGCGACAGCGAGGTGCTTCTTGTAATCGGTATCGGAGGTTCATATCTTGGAGCAAGAGCGGCGGTCGAGTTTTTGCGCCACAGCTTCTACAATATGGTGGATAAGAGCATCAGAAAGACTCCCGAGATATATTTTGTCGGAAATTCCATCAGCTCTACATATATTAAGCATTTGATTGATGTTATCGGCGACAGGGACTTCTCGATCAACATGATAAGCAAGTCCGGCACGACCACCGAGCCCGCGATTGCGTTCCGCGTATTCAAGGAAATCATGGAGAAAAAATACGGCAAGGAAGGCGCGGCAAAGAGGATTTACGCGACAACGGATAAGGCTAAGGGCTCGTTAAAGAATCTTGCCACGGAGGAAGGCTATGAAACATTTGTCGTTCCTGACGATGTGGGAGGACGTTTCTCCGTGCTTACGGCAGTCGGTCTGCTTCCCATTGCGGTAAGCGGCGCGGATATCGACAAGCTGATGGAGGGCGCGGCAAGCGGCAGGAAGCGCGCATTGGAGCTTCCGTTTGAGGAGAACGATGCAATGAAGTATGCCGCTGTCAGGAATATCCTTTTGAGAAAGGGTAAGAAAATTGAAATCCTCTGCAACTATGAGCCGAGCGCGCATTATGTGTCGGAGTGGTGGAAGCAGCTTTACGGCGAGTCTGAGGGCAAGGACCAAAAGGGACTGTTCCCCGCAAGTGTTGACCTTACCACGGATCTTCATTCCATGGGTCAGTTCATTCAGGACGGCGCAAGGATTATGTTTGAAACGGTTCTTGATATCGAAAAGTCAAGGGAGGAAATTACAATCGGAACTGAGCCGGTTGACCTTGACGGATTAAATTACCTTGCAGGAAAGTCTGTTGACTTTGTAAATAAGAGCGCAATGAACGGTACCGTGCTTGCGCATACGGACGGACAGGTTCCGAACCTTATGGTACATGTGCCTGAGGTTAATGAGTTTTACCTTGGCGAGCTGTTTTACTTCTTTGAGTTTGCCTGCGGCTTAAGCGGATATCTGCTCGGCGTAAATCCGTTTAACCAGCCTGGAGTGGAGAGCTACAAGAAGAATATGTTTGCACTTCTTGGAAAGCCCGGCTACGAGGAGGCAAGGGAGGAGCTTCTTAAGAGATTATAAGCTGAAATCATATATGAAAGGCTTTTGGGGCTGTCGTTTTACGGCAGCCTCGTTTTATTACGTTTTGTAAATCTTTGGCTTGCCGGATAAGGAAAGGAGGAGTATAATACAGTAGCCGGTTATTTTGGCTATACCGGGGGGAAAAATCAAATGGAGGTAATTTATGAAAAGAAAAGTTTTAGCAGCGGTAACAACGGCAACGGCACTCTCTCTTTGTGCATGCGGCTCCGGCTCGGGAACGGAATCGGAATCGGCTTCAAGCGAGGCAAAGGTATATAACATCGGTATCTGCCAGCTTGTTCAGCACGACGCGCTTGACGCGGCAACGCAGGGCTTTAGGGATGCGCTTGTTGAGGAATTTGGCGAGGACGGCGTGAGCTTTGACGAGCAGAACGCACAGGGCGATTCAAACACCTGCGCCACGATTGTAAACGGATTTGTTTCAAGCAATGTGGACTTGATTTTGGCAAATGCGACAGCGTCGCTTCAGGCGGCTGCGGCAGCTACGAACGAAATTCCAATTCTCGGCACGTCGGTAACAGAATACGGCGTGGCGCTTGAGCTTGACGATTTTGACGGAACGGTCGGCACAAATGTATCGGGAACATCTGATTTAGCGCCGCTTGACGAGCAGGCAGCGATGCTGCAGGAGCTGTGCCCGGATGCGGAAACGGTAGGGCTTCTCTATTGCTCGGCGGAAGCAAACTCACAGTATCAGGTAGACGTGGTTAAGGGTTATCTTGACGATATGGGATATACCTGCGAGTATTATTCATTTGCGGACTCAAACGACATCTCATCGGTTGTCACATCGGCTGCCGGCTCATGCGACGTTATTTATGTTCCGACAGACAATACGGTGGCGGCGAACACTGAGATTATCAACAATATCTGCCTTCCGGCGGGAATACCTGTCATAACGGGCGAGGAAGGCATCTGCGCGGGCTGCGGTGTCGCGACGCTTTCAATCAGCTACTATGACCTTGGATATGCAACCGGCGAGATGGCGGTTAAAATCCTGACAGGGGAATCCGATATATCCGAAATGCCGATTGAATACGCTCCGAATTTTGTAAAAGAGTATAATCCTGCAATATGTGAGGAGCTTGGCATTGAAATTCCGGATGGTTACACTGAAATAGAAGAGTAAGCTGCCGTATTTACAGGAGGAAAGAGTGAAAAGAAGCATCGGCGAACAAGGGTTCGCGGAAATGAGGTGATGCATGAATATCGTAAATTTGATAAATGCCCTGCCCGGAGCGTGTGCGCAGGGGCTTATATGGGGAATCATGGCAATCGGTGTCTATATCACATACAGGATATTGGACGTTGCCGACCTTTCCGTTGACGGAACGATGTGTACCGGAGGCGCGGTGTGTATTGTTATGATGCAGAGCGGCCACGGCGTTGCGCTTTCCATGGTTGTCGCGACTCTGGCAGGGCTTTTGGCAGGAATGGTGACAGGGCTGTTTCATACATGTATGGGTATTCCGGCTATTTTGGCGGGAATACTGACCCAAATAGGCTTGTACAGCGTCAATCTGAAAATCATGGGAAAGTCGAACCAGGCAATCAGCGTGGACAAGTATGATTTGCTGGTATCGCTCAGATACATAAAAAATGTGGCATTTTACAGAAATACGATTTTTATAGCCGCATTGTTTATCATAGTCATCATCGCGCTGCTGTACTGGTTTTTCGGTACGGAGCTTGGAAGCGGAATACGGGCTACCGGCTGCAACGAAACGATGGCTAATGCGCAGGGAATCAACACAAACAGCAATAAGGTGCTGGGGCTTATGATTTCCAACGGACTTGTGGCTCTTGCAAGCGCGCTTCTTTCACAGTATCAGGGCTTTGCAGATATCAATATGGGGCGCGGCGCAATCGTAATAGGGCTTGCGGCGGTCATCATCGGCGAGGCTGTGTTTGGGAAAATCTTTAAGAACTTTGCACTGCAGCTTTTGGCGGTGGCGCTCGGCTCCGTGCTTTACTATATTGTAATTCAGATTGTATTGTGGCTTGGCATTGACGCAGACCTGCTTAAGCTGCTTCAGGCTTTGGTTGTCGCCGTGTTTCTTGCAATTCCGTATTGGAAGGGCAAATATTTTAACACGCCGCGGGTTAAGAAGGAGGTCTAGGATATGCTGGAGGTAAAAAACATTTATAAGACCTTTAATCCCGGGACAGTCAATGAGAAGGTGGCGCTCAACGGACTTTCCCTTACCCTGGAGGAGGGCGATTTTCTTACGGTTATCGGCGGAAACGGGGCGGGAAAATCCACCCTGCTGAACGCTGTCGCGGGAGTGTGGCAGGTGGATGCGGGGCAGATTATCATAGACGGGGAGGATGTCACGAAGCTTCCTGACTATAAGAGGGCAAAATATCTCGGCAGAGTTTTTCAGGATCCGATGACCGGCACTGCCGCGACCATGGAGATTGAGGAAAATCTGGCGCTTGCAAACAGACGCGGAAAAGCAAGGACGCTAAGGCGCGGCATTAAGGAAGAGGAGAGGGCGCTGTACAGGGAAAAGCTTGCAAAGCTCGGGCTTGGACTTGAGGAACGGCTGACGAGCAAGGTCGGGCTTCTTTCGGGCGGGCAAAGACAGGCGCTCACGCTTCTGATGGCTACGCTGCAGAAGCCGAAAATCCTGCTTTTGGATGAGCATACGGCGGCGCTGGACCCCAAAACTGCCGTCAAGGTTCTGACAGCCACGAACGATATTGTGACGGAAAATAATCTAACAACGGTGATGATTACCCATAATATGAAGGACGCCATCACATACGGCAACAGGCTGATTATGATGATGGACGGTCAGATTATTCTTGATATCAGGGGAGAGGAAAAGAAAAAGCTTACCGTTGAGGATTTGCTTCACCGGTTTGAAGCGGTTTCGGGAGAAGAATTTGCAAATGATAAGGTAATCCTCGGATAATGAAAAAAGAATGTGCCGGAAGCACATTCTTTTTTCATATTAGGAAAGAAATCAGAGGATTTTTCCTAAAGCATCCATGATTTGGGGCGCTCTTCTTTCGTAGACGGCGATGATAACGCTAAGCTCCTTTGCGGAAAGCATATCCCTGCCGTTTAAGTGTTTATGGCAGTAGAGCGCGACAAAAAGGCGGAGCATTTGGGCTTGCGCCATGCCTAAAAGCATGTGATTTACAAAGCAGTAATCCTCAAAAATATCAAGAAAATTTTTTAGCAGAAAATATTCGTAGTAGGCAATCATTATTGAATCAAAATCGGGTATGTGATCGTATACGCTTTCCATAAGCAGGTCAAGCTTTCTGTCCGCAGCGTCCGGATTGCTTTTTGTCAGAGCATAAAATTCACGGATATAGCTTTTGCAGAGCTTGTATAAAACGGGTGAGGAGCGCTTTAAGGAGGGGTGGTAAAAGCCCTTGAAAAAAAGTGTGTGCATCATGCGCGCATCGACCGTAAACAGGCTGCCGTCCGAGATTTTATAATCAAGTGGGTCGGGCAGGGGAAGCCCGGAGGCTCCGTAGCCTGTTGTCAAGCCGCGGCTGCCGTATTCAAGGCATTTGCCCTGCGCTGCCTTTGCGTATTCCAAAAGGCAGGTGTTCAGCCCGCAGCCGTTTTCAAGCATGGAAATAAGCGTATCGCGTGTCTTGAGCAGGTAATTCAGAAAGTCAAAATCACTGTTTGTGGTGTTTGGCTCATAATAAGGCTCGCCCGCTGAGTCCTCAAAGCCAAACGGAATTTTTTCCCGTGCCTGCTTTAGAAACAGCCTTGCCGCTTCCGGACAGGCAAGATAGAGGGTTTCCTCGCAAAAGGAGCCGAAATGGGAAAGCTGGCGCGGAAATTCCACGCACACGCGAGGCATGAGGTCCGTGCCGTATCTTTTCTGCAGTCCGCAAAGCCTGTCCGCGCCCCAAAAGGGACAGCGCAGTCTGATGCCGCATTTAAAAGAGGTCAGCTCCTCTTTTTTGTCGAGAGAGCGGCGGAGTACAAAGCCGGGACCCCCTTTTTGCGTGATGTATTTTGAATAGGTGTCGTCGTCGATGGGAATTTTCCAGCCGCGGCAGCAGTTGGCGGGACAGTCTGCGCCCGTGCATTTAAAGGTCTTTAAAATTGAAACCTGCTTTATCAGCATCATAATCCTCTTTCCGTCAGGTATTGTACCCGTAATAAAGCCGGGTACGGCTTTATTATAACGGGACACGGCGAATTTTTCAATGCCGGCGGCAATCTGCTTATTGCTTTCGGGTGCAATGTCGTTTAAACTATACATAAGGGCTTTGCACAAGGGCAAACCGGGATATGCGTGACAGGAAGTGCTGCTATATGGATAAAATCAGGGATTTAATAAAAAATATCGGAGAGCAATCATCACAGCTTTTAATGTTTTATGCAATAGTGTTCATAGAAATGCTGGCGATGCTTTTAGTCGTGCTGCTGCAGATTATAATGCACTATGAAACAAACAGCAACGTTCCACTGTTTTTGGGCGTTGCGTATCTGTTTGTAATTCTTTTGTTCACCAACAGATATCAGGACAAGCTGGAGCTTTTAAAAATGATGGCGCTCATTCCCACTCTGCTGGGGATTATTACGTATCTGTATATGGGAACGGCGGGCGGAGGCATCAAATCAGGCATGCCGATATGGATGGTGCTCGGTCTGCTGATGGTCTTTTTGTTCATAAGGGGCGTTTATTTTGCAGCCCTGTTTTCGGTGACGCTTTTGGAATATAGAGGCTGTATCATATATACTTATCTGTATTCTCAGGATAAACTGGGCAAGCTTGAGGAGTCATATTATTATCAGGATAATATCATAGCGATTGTGGCGGTGGCGGTGTCGCTTGGAGTTATTATCAAGTACCAGCAGCTTGTCGAGGACAGGAGCAAACAAAGGATTGAGCAGGAAAAGCTCAAGGCGCAGAATGCGAATGAGGCAAAGACGAATTTCCTGACGAATATGTCGCATGATATACGGACGCCGATGAACGCCATTATCGGGATGACGGAAATGGCGGATTATAATATTGACGACACGGATAAGGTGCGGGAATGTCTGAAAAAAAATAAAGGATTCGTCGACAATGCTGCTGCATCTGATAAATAACGTTTTGGATATGTCGGAGATAGAAAATCATGAGCTTAAGCTTAAGGAGGCGCCCTTTAAGCTGCGGGAGATAGTGGAGAGCCTGCAGGCGGTTTTGGAGCAGACTGCCGCCGATAAGCAGCTGGCTTTGGAGGTGCGCTGCGAGCAAATTCAAAACAACAGGCTGATAGGGGACGCCGTAAGGCTAAAGCAGGTGATGATGAACCTTGCAAGCAACAGCCTGAAATTTACTCCGCCGGGCGGGAAGGTGAGCCTTGCCATAACCGAGGAGGAGAGCTGCAGGGCAGGATATGCAGCTTTCCTGTTGGAGGTGAAGGATACAGGAATAGGCATGAACAGGGATTTTGTCGATTCAATGATATTTAAGCCCTTTCAAAGAGATGAAACGCAGTATGTCAGCAAAACCGAGGGAAACGGCATCGGAATGAGCATTACCAAGGAGATTTTGGACGTTATGGGAGCGGACATGCAGATTGAAAGCGAGGTAGGGAAAGGCTCTGTATTCCGTATTCATATGAGCTTAAAAATTGACAGCGGCGCTGCGGGCAAGGAGCAGGAGGAAAAAAGCGATGTGCCAAACCTCACGGGCAAAAGGCTGCTTGTGGTGGAGGACAATGAAATCAATATGGAGATTATTGAATTTCTGCTGAAAAGGACAGAGGCTGAGGTTGTGACGGCGTGGAATGCCGAGGACGCGCTGCGGATTTTTGACGAGTCGCCGGAGGGATATTTTGATTTGATTTTCTTCGACATTCAGCTTCCGGGCATGAGCGGTTATGAGGCGGTAAAAATATTGCGGGCAAAGAACCGCGGCGACGCCCTGCGGGTGCCGGTTTGGGCGATGACTGCCAATGCGTTTTCACAGGATGTGGAGCAGTCCATGCAGAGCGGAATGAACGACCATATATCGAAGCCTATTGATACGGATGTGCTTTACCGGAAGCTGAAGGACGCGCTGTAAGAAAGGCTGTGGCGGTGATATTGACCGGGAATGGGGGATGAACACAAAAAAGTGTTTACACGGATTAAATAAAATTATAAAATATATATAAAATAAACAAAGGAATAACAGCCTATGCGTTATATTAAAATTGAGGATGCCAAGCCGGGCATGTGCCTTGCCTACAATATGTATGACGAGGACGGACATACGCTTATATGCAGCGGAAGCGTGCTTTCCGAGCATTATATCAAACGGCTGACCGATTACGGCGTTGACGGTGTGTACATAACCGATAAGCTGTCGGAGGATATTATCATTGAGCCTGTCATTACCCCTGAGCTTCGCGCGGAGGGGATTGTCAGAGTGCGCGAAAGCAATATAGACGGCTGCAAGGGCGTGGCAAAAAAAATCGTGGAGCAGATATTGGGAAACGGGATGCTTTCGCTCGACCTTACCGACCTTAGAAGCTTTGACGGTTATACCTATGCACATTCCGTAAATGTGGCGGTGATTGCGTGCATCATAGGCTTTGGAATGAATTTGAGCGGCGAGGATCTGGAGCAGCTGGTGATGGCGGGGCTGCTGCATGATCTGGGAAAGCTGGTCATACCGCATGAGATTTTGAATAAGCCGTCGCGCCTTACAAACGATGAATATGATGTGATGAAGAGCCATTCCACGCTTTCCTATGAGATTATAAAGGAGCGCTGGGACATTTCCGCTCAGGTGAAGGCGGCGGTGCTTTACCATCATGAGAATGAGGACGGGAGCGGCTATCCCATCGGTAAGGACGGGGACGAGGTTTCGATTTTTACGAAAATCCTTCATGTCGCGGATGTGTATGACGCGCTGGTTTCAAAAAGACCCTACAAGGATCCGTACTCGCCCTATGAGGCATGCGAGTATCTGATGGGCGGAGGCGGCATTATGTTTGACTCGAAGGTGGTCGAGGCGCTTCTGCTTTATGTGCCGTTTTATCCGAAGGGTACGCAGGTGAAGCTTTCGGACGGCAGAGAGGGCATTATCGTGGAAAACGCGGGTACGCGGAATTTAAGACCGCTTCTGCGCCTGCTTGACGGCACGATGCTCGATATGCAGTCCCGGGAAAACTTTAAATATACGATATTGCATGAAACAAACGAGAGCGTGATGAACCCTCAGACGGGTGAGGCTGACAGAGTGAAAATGCTCACGCCCGCAAGGCGCTACCGCATTATGATGATAGACAGTATGCTTATTCATTTGCAGTCTATGAGAGGCTTTTTGCAGAATCTGTACGATCTGCAGCTTTTGACCTCTGCGGATCAGGCGCTTCGCTGCCTTAAGCGGCAGACGGAGCCGGATTTGATTATTTTGGCGATGGACATGCCGCGCATGAACGGGCTTGAGGCGGCGGAAAAAATTCGCGGCATTGTGGGGGACACTGTTCCCATATTGTTTGTGATTGACTCAAACGACAAGGGTCTGATTGCGCGGTGCAGAAAGGCGGGGGCTGCGGGATATATCGTAAGACCGTACAAGCCGACCTTTGTGAAAGCGGAAATCAAGCGCGTTCTCACGGGACAGCCGGTGATACATTAAACAGTAAAGGAGATTAAAGAAATGGCAAACGATAAGAAGCTTGTGGAGGCAATAACCTCGATGGAGGAGGATTTTGCGCAGTGGTATACGGATGTGGTGAAAAAAGCCCAGCTGTGCGACTATTCCGGCGTGAAGGGCTGTATGGTAATAAAGCCCGCGGGCTATGCAATCTGGGAGCAGATACAAGGTCAGTTGGATGCGGCGTTCAAGAAAACAGGCGTTGAAAATGTGTACATGCCGCTGTTTATCCCTGAAAGCCTTCTGAAGAAGGAGAAGGATCATGTGGAGGGCTTTGCGCCCGAGGTGGCGTGGGTGACGCACGGCGGTTTGGAGCCTTTGCAGGAAAGATTGTGCGTGCGTCCCACATCGGAAACGCTTTTTTGCGACTTTTATAAAAACGAGGTGCAGTCGTACAGGGATTTGCCTAAGGTGTATAACCAGTGGTGCTCGGTGGTGCGCTGGGAAAAGACTACGCGGCCTTTTCTCAGGAGCCGTGAATTTTTGTGGCAGGAGGGGCATACCGTGCACGCGACCGAACAGGACGCGCAGGAGCGCACGATACAGATGCTGAACGTATACGCGGACTTTTTAAAGGATGTGCTGGCAATTCCCGTCGTAAAAGGGCAAAAGACGGAGAAGGAAAAGTTTGCGGGCGCTCAGGCAACCTATACGATTGAGGCGCTGATGCATGACGGAAAGGCGCTCCAGTCAGGCACAAGCCACAACTTCGGCGACGGCTTTGCGAGAGCCTTCGGCATACAGTATGCGGATAAGGACAATACATTGAAATATTGCCACCAGACCTCATGGGGGCTTTCAACGCGCGTGATCGGAGCGATTATCATGGTACACGGCGACGATTCGGGGCTTAAGCTTCCGCCTAAGATAGCGCCCACGCAGATTATGGTCATTCCGATTCAGCAAAAAAAGGAGGGCGTGCTTGATAAGGCATACGAGCTGCGCGACAGGCTTTTGCAGGCGGGTATGCGCGTAAAGGTGGACGATACGGACAAGAGCCCGGGCTGGAAGTTCAGCGAATGTGAGATGCGCGGCGTGCCGTTTCGCATTGAAATCGGACCAAAGGATATGGAAAACAATAAGTGTGTTTTTGTGCGCCGCGACACAAGGGAGAAAATCGAGGTGGCGCTTGAGGATATCGAAACAAAGGCGGCGGAGCTTTTGGAGCAGATTCACAGGGATATGTATGACAGGGCGCTTGCGCATTTGGAGAAGCACACGTATCAGGCTGTCAGCTGGGAGGAATTTTGCGACACCATTAACAATAAGCCCGGCTTTGTGAAGGCGATGTGGTGCGGCGATAAGGAATGTGAGGAGAAAATCAAGGACGAGCTTTCCGCCACGAGCCGCTGCATGCCGTTTGAGCAGGAGCAGCTTGCCGACACCTGCATCTGCTGCGGCAGACCTGCCAAAAAGATGGTTTACTGGGGCAGAGCGTATTAAAAGGTATAGCCGCTTGGGGAATTGGGTATGATATTGTATGAGGACAGCGAGCTTTTGATTGTCCATAAGCCTGCCGGGCTGGCGACGCAGACAGCGCGGCTTGGACAGGCGGATTTGGTGTCTGAGCTTAAAAATTACAGAAGCAGTAAGGGCGAACCTGCTTATATCGGAGTGGTGCACAGGCTTGACCAGCCTGTCGAGGGGCTGATTGCGTTTGCAAAAACGCAGTCCGCGGCAGGGGCGCTTGGAAAGCAGCTTCAGGACGGCACGCTGAAAAAGAGCTATCTTGCGCTGGTGGCGGGGGAGCCGGGAGAAAACGCGGGCGGTAAGCTTACGGATTATCTGTTAAAGGACAGCCGCGCCGGCATTTCAAGGGTTGTGGAAAAAAATACCTGCGGTGCAAAAAAAGCGGAGCTTAGCTGGCGATGCGTGAAGGCATTTACGGGAAGCGGCTTTGCTTTGGCGGAGGTTTGGCTTTATACGGGCAGGCATCACCAAATCCGCGTGCAGCTTGCCAATGCGGGGATGCCGCTTTTGGGCGATGTAAAATACGGCAGCGCTGCGTCGGGAGTCTTGTCGGGACGGCTTGGTGTTACAACGGTTGCGCTGTGCGCATATCATATGGAGCTGCTTCATCCGAAAACGGGAAAACGCCTTGAATATACGATAGACTGGGATGTATTAGGGCGTGTGGAGGAGGCTTTGGGCAATACGCAGGTCGATGCGAAATGAGGTAGGACATGGAGGGAACACAAAACCGGCAGACAGATTTGAATACAATCCGCAGGAGGCTGCTTTCTGTCAATGACAGGGAGCGCCTGATTTGCGTATTGGAGGAGATTGGAAATATTCCGGTTGCCCTGTCAACGACGGAGGATGTGACGGACGGCACCGGTCTTTCCATGTCATTTTCCGTAATCTGTACCGGGGTAAGCGTGACCAACGGGGTGATGTGCCTGACCGGTGACGATGGCTTTACCACCGTGCAGTTGAATTTGGACACGGTCAGGAGAGTCCACTCGAGGCCTTCCGTAACGGCAGGCGGCGTTTCCATGAAGCTGTCGCTTAAAAACGGCGCGGAATTTCTGCTGATGTTTCATTTGGAGGAGCAGGAGCCTGCCGCTAAATGACAGCGGCAGGCTCCCGGTTGTTTCAGTATTTATTATTGCATTGCGTTAGTTGCTAAAATTCAGATAAATAAGAGGTATCACTTGTGGAGTAGCTGCTGATTGGCAGATCATTGCTGTAATAATCCTCTTCGACCTCACCTTCACTCACGATTTCCTCAAACAGCTCGTCGTCCTGAATGGTAATTCTTGAAACAGTTTCATATCCCATATGACCATATACCGAATAAATTCCATCGTAGTCAGGTGCGGTGTAAAAGCTTAACTCACCGTAAATGCTGCCGATATAGACGGCATATCCATTTGCGTCGACTGTCCAAACATCGTTGACATAATCTGCAGATGAGTCACCGTATTCCGTAATCAGCTCATACCGACCGTCATCGTCGATATCATAGATATGATAATATGAGTAATCCGTGCCGGCGTTAACATTGTTCACGATGGTTCCGTATGCCTGCAAATAGTCAATCGCAGCTTCCGCGATTTCGCCCCAATCAGCGGAATCTGTTTTTGTATAATATCCCTGCATAATTTCCGAGCTTTCAAACTCTGACCAATCCACATCCAGTTGCATGCCATTCTCATCAAAGACAATAGTCAGACCGCAATCCTCACCTAAGCTTTCAGCATAATAGATGTTTTCACCCGCCTCATTCATATATCCTTCAAATGAAATATCGCAGTCTTCAAGATACCAATAACCGTTGATATGTATATAGTCGGCATCCTCTCCGGTCGAATAGCCGACCTCTGCGGTCATTTCTGCCCATGTGTCATTGAATGAATAAAAACCGTAGATATCATTTTCGGGCTCTGTTTCCGTCTCCGTTTCGGATACGGCTTCGGCGCTTTCGCTAATACTTGAGCTTTCTTCATCAGTATATTCATTGCTTGCGGAATTAAGATCCTCATTAGAGTTATCTTCGTCAGCCGTGATAATCGTATCGTTATCATCTGCTGTTTCTGAAGGCTCTGAGCTGTCGCTCTCGCTAACTGAGTCTGTCGCGGTTGTTTCCGCACAACCTGTCATAGCTCCAATCATGCAAACAGTTAAGGTTATTATTATAAAATTTTTTAAATTCAGCATTTTTCTTTTCCTTTCTTTAATCATAAAACCACGCCCTTATGTTCAGCAAGTGACGCTGATTATACATTCCTGTAAGAACTCTCCCGCGTTTGAAATGTATTGAGTAACGCCTGTTTTGCTTTCAATATATGTGTTCATATAGGAGATTTCGTTAGTTACAGTATCTTCGTTGGAAGAAGTACCGCTGGTTTCTTCTTTTGCGTTTCGTCCGACAAGGAAAACTACTATCGCGAGAATGGCAAAAATCACAATCACGGTCGTTTTTTGGTTTTTATCCGGCATCTTGCCGCTTAATATCAGTCCTGCTGCAAACACAATTATTGCCACAAGCCAATACAGATAAATAGTTAAGGAAGCAAGAAATATTCCCGCAATTAGCGAACCGATTAATTCTTTTCCCAGACCTTTACTTAGATTAAAATAATAAACCGTAAATATTTTGTGATATCCAATCCAAACCAATATAGTCCATGCAACCAGTAAAAACCCTCCAACACCTGTTGTTAAACTGCTCATTTTAATACCTCCTCGTTAAACCGATTTAATGTTCAAATAATATTTATCCGACATTCTAAGCTTTAATACAATTACCAATAGTACAAGCTCTGCAAAAGGCGCTATTATCGTCCAAGTACAACTAATAAATATTACAATCAATATAAAAAAATCAATTAGTGATTTCATTTGATAGCTGTCATTTAAAATACTGCGTCCTGCTTCCGTGCCAAAAGTAAGCCCTAATAGCAATATCCAACAAGGAATATAGAGTAAAGCTCCCCATATTAAAATAGCTTTAGCGGCGGGTCGTTTCCGATTGGCTTTTTCTTTTAATAAGCTTAGCCGGAACCTGTCATTTTCTTCAAGCCCTTCCTCATTAAATTGCTCTATGATTCGCCTTCGTTTCTTTTGACTTTTTGTCTTTTGTAACTCATTTTTTAATTCATCAACACTCACTTTATACCTCCTTCAATCATAAAAGCTTGTCCAAATAATCGCTATTTCTAAATTACTGCTGTACTTTTCCCCGCTGTCAGGCAGCTCTATGCTTTGCAGTGTCACCTCATAGGTATCGCCGGAAACCTCATAGAAAAAGTTTATTCTGATATTCTCGTCTAATGCCGGAGAATACCCCTCCACAGATACTTTTTCAGATGTGTTGTCGATTTTGCTTTTTGACCATTGCGGGGATTTTATATTATTTTCAATCAGCTCCCCGATAGTTTCGGAGCCATAGTCGTCAAAGGATATAGCTTTTACATCCGTATAAACGCTGTCCTCCATGTTCAGCACAATGACCAAAATAACGGCAATTACGACCACACCGATGCAAAGATGTTTCTTTTTCTTATCAAGCTCCTCTTCCGTAAGCTCCTGCTTGTCGCGCCCGATTAAGCCTTTGACGCCTTCTATCACATACGAAGCGGCACTGATTACGAATAAAATCCCGAAAACGATGCCCCAAAAGCCGCCTTCATCAAACAGCGTAAGAGAAAGTATAAGGTAGACAATCCCTATTAATATATCTGCAAAATTTCCGAATTTAATTGCAATCTTGTTTAAAATCGGACTGTTCCAAAATCCTTTTGCTTTTGTTTCCGGTTTCATTTCTGTTTCCTGATTATCCATATGTAACCTCCTGTTTCTGCATATTTACTTTCAATTCTCTTTCCCATAATTTCACCATTCCTTTTGTATTTTTTATAATAAACGCAGTATTTGCGTTATTACCTTTTTAATTCTGCGCGCCGCTTGTCCGAAGCGGCTCCATTCCGTGCTCTTTAAGGATTGCGTTCGCTTCAATGATATCTCCCGGGCGTTCGTTAAAAATTATCATAAGCAGCGCATCCCGGGGAATTTTGGCATAAAGTGTCGGCATTTCATATTTTTCCAGCGCCTTTTGCGTTTCGGCAAGCGACATTTCAGCGGCATAGCATATTCGCAAAATGATATCCCTCTGCCGTGTCCGCTTTTCACCCGACAGGAGCTTATAGCCGTATCGTTCGGGGATATCCGCCCGCAAAAATACAGTCTGCTGCGTGAGCTTTTTCTCCGCGAAGATATTTTTCATGTACGGTATGAAAGCTTCCTTCGACATGATTTCGGAGTTCTTCCTGTAAAAATCGTTAAAATCTTTTATATGCGTGTTTCCCAACACCTTTTCCAATTCGTTTGTATTTTTTTCTTCCATAACTGCTCCTTTGCGAGTATAATATACACGAATATAATAGCATACGACGGAGTGCAAACCACCTGAAGGGACTGATTTTATGGACTTAGCAAGCCGGCTTGCCATTTCCTATTACGAAACTGTCGCCACGATAAACGATGAACATAAGGTTTATCTTGTCCGGCACCGCGAGAGCGGGAAAATATGCGTCAAGAAGATTTTAGACGTATATAATCCGCAAATCTACGAATATCTGCAAAACCATCAAATTACGGGAGTGCCCGCGCTTTACGAGGTTTGTGAGGAAAACGGCAGGCTTACCGTAATTGAGGAGCTTATCTCCGGCACATCGCTGCAGGAGATGATTGGCAGCCGCACGCTTTCCGTGGATTTGATTATTAAAATAATGCTTGATTTGTGCGATATTTTAGGCAGACTGCACTGCGTAATTCCGCCGATAATCCATCGGGATATCAAGCCCTCAAACATTATCATTTCCTCTTACGGACAAGTTGTCCTGATTGATTTTAATGCTGCAAAATATATGAGCGGCAATTCAAATTCCGACACGGTGCTTCTCGGAACGCAGGGGTATGCGGCACCTGAGCAATACGGCTTTGGCGCGTCGACTCCGCAGACGGATATTTATGCCTTGGGAGTTTTGTTAAAAGAGCTTTCGGAACCTTTAACCAATATATTTGACGATATTGTCAATCGCTGCACTCAGCTTAACCCTGCCGACAGACCTGAGAATGTCGGCATACTGCGTAAGGAATTTGAAATGCTGAGCAAAAGCGCGGAGGCTCCGGCGCAAGTCTTAAAAGCTGACGGTAATAAAGAACATGCCCCCAAAAATCCAGGCTTTGCATTGCCTGGTTTTAGGACTAAAACCCCATGGAAAATGATTATCGCTGCACTCTCGTATGCCTGTATTTTTGGCTTCTGCCTTACACTGCGGATTGAGAATGTATCCGTTTATATGCGCCAGATCGCGCGTTTGGGAATTTTGTCAATTATGCTCTCGGTCGTCTTTTGCCGGCTGAACTATCGCAATATCCAACGCTTTATGCCGCTGTGCGAAAGCCCTCGCAGGGCTGTACGCTGTTTCGGGATTTTTATTTTAAATGTCAGGCTGGTCTGCCTGATTTTTCTTGCAATGTGGGCAGCCTTTGCCCTCGCCCGCTTGTTGCCTTAGTATAGCATATTTTGTCAGCCTGTGTTGCCACTGTTACGGTGGCAATTTATTTATTGTATAGGATAAGCCGGTGTCGAAATGTCAAAAATCGCACTTGAAATGAATATCTTCTTTAATGTAGAATGTAAAGGTAAATAAATTGAAAGATTTTCAATTAAAAATCTTTCAATTAAAAAATCTTTCAGACGACAGTCTGAATTCAGACGGTAGTCTGAATCAGTGATGCGTTCGCATCGGATTTCCACCGGATTTTAAAAGTTAGTGTTTTAACTGAAAAAAGCCTGTGCTATAATATGAAAGGAGAAGTAATTTATGCCAAGCACGCAAAAATCCATACAAGACCTGAATCTGGCGGACGATTTTCTTTTCGCCAAGGTAATGGAAGATAAGGAAATATGCCGTAAGGTGTTGGAAAAAATCCTCGGCGTATCAATCCGGAATGTCACAATGCCGGACACACAGAAAACCCTTGATATCCTTTATGAGGGGAAAGGAATACGTCTTGACGTGTATGTGAACGATGACAAGGGAACGGTATACAACGTGGAGATGCAGCAGCGCAGCCGCAAAGGCTCACTGCCCAAGCGTACAAGATACTATCAGGGGAGCATTGACCTGAACCTGATTTCCGCAGGTGAGGACTATGAGAAGCTCCGGAAATCGTTTGTAATCTTCATCTGCACGTTTGACCCGTTCTCGGACGGGCGGCATGTCTACACGTTTGAGAACCGCTGCCGTGAGAACCCGTCCCTTGTGCTGGGGGATGAAACCGTAAAAATATTGCTTAACACACGGGGGAAGTTAGACGACGCGGATGAGGGACTGCTGGAGCTTTTGGCATACGTCGAAGATACCACTGATGATTTTGCCGGGAGAGCGGCAGACCCGTTAATCCGGGAAATACAGACACATGTCAACAAAATCAAGCTGAGTAAGGAATTGGAGGTCGATTATATGACGCTGCTGCAGAGAGAAAGGGAAATTAGAAAAGAAGGCCGCGAGGAAGGCCGTGAGGAAGGTATGGCGTACGGTGAAGCCAAGATGATTATAAGGCTTTATAACAACGGTTACACATTGGAACAGATAGCGGCGGTTGCGGAGAAAAGCGTAGATGAGATACGGGAAATTGTGGAAAGAGGGGAGTTGGGGCGCTGACCGGCGTACTTGAAAAAAGAAGAAAGCGCCTGCTGATTGGGGTGGTTGAAGCCCGATGCATTACTTTAGATGGATGGGAATAAGGTATAAATATAGCACAGTAGGGGGAGCTCCGGCTGTGCTTGTTTTATCGTGTAGGAAAATTCGTCCTATAGAACCACAGATTATGAAAAATTCTCAAAAATTTATAAAATGCAGCGGGCATTACCGTAAAATTGACGGA
>JAJQDE010000013.1:9103-42902 GCA_021202335.1 Lachnospiraceae bacterium | reverse complement strand
TCTTTTCTGAATTTTCAGGGCTGCATTACTGTTTATTTGTCAAAGTTCATTCTTTCGGTGCCTGTCTTTCTTTGCGACAGCTTATTTAGATTAACACATGCTGTCGTATTTTGTCAAGCACTTTTTTACATAATTTTAAAATTTTTATATCTGTTCTTTCGTGCAGGGACTCGCCTTACACTATCTGCAAACTGTTTCAAAATATCGAATTTGTTTAACAGCAGGTTTTATATTATCACTTCATTTCGTATCTGTCAACTGCAAAAATTGTAAATTTACAAATTCTTGCAAAGCCCATTCCGGTTCAGCATTAAACTTACTCTTTCCAAATTGTTTCCGGATGGAATTTGCTTTTTCAATTCACCGGTTTTCAATACTTTCATTAATTTTCGTAAAACTCCCTGTACCACCGGGCAAACCTGCGAAGCCCTGTTCTAAGGTCGGTTTGGGGCTTAAAGCCGAAATCGCGCTCAAGCTCGCTCACATCCGCATACGTAACCTCCACGTCTCCAGGTTGCATACCAACAAGCTCCTTGTGCGCCTCAAAGTCGTAATCGTCGGGAAGCACCTTTGCTGCCTTTAGCTCCTCCTGCAAAATCTCCACAAAGTCCAAAAGGTTTTCCGGCCGGTTGTTGCCGATATTATAAATCTTATACAAAACGCCGTCCTCATTCGGAAGCGGCACGCGCTGCATAACCTCCCGCACGCCCGTCACGATATCATCGATGTAGGTAAAATCACGCTTGCAATTCCCGTAATTAAAAATCTTAATCGTTTCATTTTTGACGAGCTTATTTGTAAATCCGAAATACGCCATATCGGGTCTGCCCGCCGGACCATATACGGTAAAAAAGCGAAGCCCCGTAGACGGAATACCGTAGAGCTTTGCATAAGCGTGCGCAAGCAGCTCATTTGATTTTTTTGTCGCCGCATACAGTGAAACAGGATTGTCAACCTTGTCCTGTGTGGAATAGGGGATTTTTTTGTTGCTGCCGTATACGGAGGACGAGCTTGCATACACCAAATGCTCTACCCCCTTTTCCCCATTATCGCGGCTGTGACGGCACGCCTCCAATATATTGTAAAACCCGATCAGATTTGATTCCACATACGCGTCAGGGTTGTCAATGCTGTACCGCACTCCCGCCTGCGCCGCAAGATTTACGACAACGTCAGGCTTATATGTCTTAAAAAGCCTGTCCACGCAGTCACGGTCCGCTATGCTGCCCTTCACAAAGGTAAAGCTGCCCGATACGCTCCCTTCAAGCTCTCTGATTTCCGCAAGCCTGTACTCCTTTAGGGACACATCGTAATACTCGTTCATATTGTCAATGCCGATAAGCGTAACATTTTCAAAGCCTTTCAAAAGGTCAATTGAAAGATTTGCCCCGATAAAGCCTGCAGCTCCCGTAACCAATATCGTTTTTCCGTTTAAATCAATGTTTTTTTCTAACATTCCGTTTTCCTCTCCGCTTCCGTCAAAAGCGCCTTTTTGGCGATGACTGCGTTCACATCCTCAGGCTCTGCCTTGATCCATTCCCTGCAATACGCCTCAGCCGCATCTCTTTTTTGCATTTTTATCAGCGCATTCATTACCTTAATCCTGATTGGCGACGAAGATTCGACCCGCCAATCAAAGGTATGTATGATTCTGTCCCCGCTGACACATATTTTCTCGTAATCTCCTGCTATCCAAAGTCTGTCAAGATAATCCAAAATCAGCCCTTCTATGTTATATTTAAAATCCGTGAGCTTTTCCAAATCGCCAAGCTCTCTTGCAAAGCCGGCGTCCGCCTTGCGCTCCTCGTCCATAATTTCCATCAGCACATCAAACGCGTCATGCCAACATTCATTCAAAGTATTTCCGTATTCTGCCGCTTTATAACAATGCGCCGTAAGCTCCGCAAAGTTATCCCACTTAGGATTTCTCCCCATCATTAAACTCCCTCTCATAATATTTATAGTCACCATACTCTCGCCAAGATATCCGCTTAATTGCGCAATCTAAATAGATTATAGTATTGTACGCACATTTTCGAAAGCGGAATATATAATTTTCATTTTGGAATTTCTATTTTCAAATTTCTGTTTCCGATGCCCCTGAATCCGCGAAATTTTACCGGCAAAGCGCATATACTATTACGTAACTCCTTTTCCGGAAGGTTATTCTCATGCAAAATTTTCTGTCGGAAAACTATCGCTTCATCTCCAAAATATTGTATGTCCTTGCGCTGTGCCTCGCAGCCCTTGCCCTAAACCGTCAGCTTGCGTTCTATAACGCCGGCAGCGCTGCCCTCGCGTCCGCTGCCGCCCCGGAAGCGTCCGGCGATGTGAAGCGCGCTGCCATCACCTTTGACGACGGTCCGCACCCCGTTTACACCGAGCCGCTGCTCGACGGCTTAAAGGAGCGCGGCGTACATGCAACCTTTTTTGTCACCGGTCAAAACGCCGAGCTGCACCCCGATATCCTAAAGCGCATGTATGACGAGGGGCATCTTATCGGGAACCATACATACAGCCACATTCAGCTTACCAAAAATAACCGTGTGGAATTTAAACAGGAGCTTGTAAAGACGAACGAAATCCTCCAGGGCATCACGGGCGCGGAGGTGCAGTATGTCCGCCCGCCATACGGCTCATGGGATAAATCCCTTGAGAGCGAGCTTAATATGTTCCCGATTTTATGGAATATCGACCCTCTCGACTGGTGTACCATGAACGCTGAATGTGTGGCGCAGGCAGTCATTGACAATGTCAGCGAAAACGACATCATCCTGATGCATGATTACTACAAGACCTCCGTTGAAGCCGCTTTAATTGTCATAGACGAGCTGCAAAAGCAGGGTTATGAATTTGTGACCGTAGATAAGCTGTTATTCGATTAAGCGTTGTCTGCTCCGCTCATACAAAACGGTTCTTTTCGCCGTCATAATGATAATCAATTTGGGAAATTATCTCCTCTATGGCGCTTTTGTCCTCCCCCGTGTCCTCACAAAAGGCGTCAAGGCTCGGGTAAAAATCCCGAAGCTTTAAATTCATATAGCTTAGCAGCATTGCCGCGTCCTTAGGCAGCATACATATCCCTCCCTTCCGTTATCCTGCGCTCAATCCTATAATAATCAGTTCAACGCTCAAATTGTCAGGCATTTTCCCGGTCTTTACGTTTTCGTCAGCCTCCACGCATGCCTTAAGCGCATTCTCAAGCTGAGGCAGCTCAAACCGGGCGGCCTGCGGAATATATTTCTTTTTAAGGTAATACGCGTTAAGCCCCGTCTGCTGTGCGATTGCGCTCTCCGGATAGCCCTTTTGCCTCATCTCCTTCACCTGTAAAAGCATATTAAACTGCCTTGCAATCAGCGCCAAAATTTTCATAGGCGCTTCCTTTAAGGCAATCAAATCATAATACAGGGAGAGCGCCGTGCGGCGATCCTTTGCCGCAACTGCCTCCACCATGTCAAATATCCTGTTTTGCAACTGCACGGTACATATTTCCTCAACGTCCTGCGCCGTGAAGCCCTCGTCATAGTATTTATAACAGACCAGCTTTTCCACCTCTCGCCTTATGTTTTCCATGCTTGTGCCCGTTTTATCCAGCAAAATGTTGAGCGCATCAGCCGTAATGCGTTTGTCCTCCTTTTTGAGCAGACTCATAACCCATCTCTTGAGCGTTGCTTCATCCTGCGCCTCGCAGAGCGCCGCATAACCGTTTGCCGTCACTGCCTTATAAAGCTTTCCCCGCTTGTCCACCTCAGCCTCACTGAAAATAAGATGCGAGGTTTCAGGCAGATTTTTAATAAGCTCCACAAGCCTTTCATTGGCGGCGCCCTTAAAAAATCCGCTGTTTTCCACGATGATCACGCGTCTGTCGGCAAAAAACGGCATCGTTTCCGCCATATCCGCCAGCTCATTGACATCGATGTCCTTTCCGGAATAAACACTGCAGTTCATGGCGTCATCCTCAGGGGCAATCGCCCTTTTCAGATTATCGCGGTATTGCTTTACAAGATACGTTTCCTCACCGTAAAGCAGATAAACTCCGCAAAAGCTTCCGTTTTTAATATCCGCCGCAATACGCTTCATCTTAATCCCCCATTCTTGCTCAAACCCGCGAATTTGGGCGCAAGCACAATATTTGCAGAACCAACAAAGTTGGTTCTTGTGAAAAATTTATTTTTTCACACTATCAGCCTCCCTTTTCCATTCTTTTTTATTGTAACACATTTTTTATCGTTTATCTCTTTTATTTTTCCTTAAGATACCGCTCGGCGCTCCAGCCGTCATTGTCTATATGTACTATGATTGCCCCGCAATCCTTTGTGACGGCTATTTGGCTTCCCGCCTGCTCCATATTTGCAACTGCCTCGGCATGCGGATGGTTATAGCTGTTATTTTCACCGCAGGAGATAACCGACAGCGTCGGGCTTATCAGCTCAAGCAAATCCAAAGTATTTGAATATTTTGAGCCGTGATGCGCCGCCTTGTAAAGCTCAATATGCGCATCCGCATAATTTTCCCTTAAATACGCCGCCACCTCTGCTTCTCCGTCCGCCTCGACATCGCCCGTAAGCAGCGCATGAAAATCCGTATTTTTACACTTTACGGTCATGCGCATCACCAGCGAATAGGCGTTGCGCGAATCCGTCGTGTAAGCGCCGTCCGGGTGCAGCACTTCAAAATACAGCTCCTCATCACCGATGACGTCCCCCGCTGCCGCATACAAAACAGGTATGCCCTTTTGCCCGCAGAGCGCCTTCAGCTCATAATATGCCTCATCCTCTATGACAGCCGCTGACAGTATAATCCTGTCAATCTGCACTCCCGACGCGCCGCTTCCATTCTCATACTCCTCCAAAAGCTCACGCACTCCCGAAATGTGGTCCTCGTCCAAATGTGTCAGGAACACGGCGTCCAGCCTTGAATTTCCCATGTATTTCAAAAACGGCAAAAGCGTGTACTCCCCAAGCGCGCTCTTTGAGGTGCTTCCGCAGTCAATCAGGTAATGCCTTCCGCTTGCGCTCTCCACCCAAATTCCGTCACCCTGCCCGACGTCCAAAAAAGTGACGCATGTGTCATAATATTCCCTATGGCTCAGCAAGCCTGCCGCCAGGACAATCACTATCAGCTTGCACCAATAAGGTACTCCGATTCGCATGTTGAGCGCATGCGCGCGTTTTTCCCCGGAAGCTCTCACCGCATACATTTGCATCAGCCAAAGCGAAAGCACTGCCGCGTAAAACACCGCTGTTTTCCACGCCGGCGGCTTTCCCGTAATCCATTGCGCAAACGGCAGCTTCAGTGAAAATGCGCTTGCATATTCAAATCCCGCCAAAAGCGCCTCGCAGAAAAGTCCCGCAAGCTTTGCCGCCACCGACAGCACGCCCCCTATACTGCCGCAGAGCAGACACAAAAGCCCTGCCGCAAGCAGCAGACTCATCGCCGGAATAATGATTAAATTCAGCAGAAACGAATATATTGGAAATTCATAATAGGTACACAAAATAATTGGGAAATGCACAAGAAAAATACTAAGACTTCCGGTCAGGGCTTCAACCGGCCTTATAATAAGCTTATTTGCGATACGCGCATTGTTTTTCAGGGAGAGTCCCGGCTTCATCATATCGGAAAACAGCCCGATTCCAAGAATTGCGCCGAACGACAGCAAAAAACCCGGCTGCCGTATATACAAGGGCTGCGAAAAAAGCAGGAGCACTGCCGCAAGGGAAAGCGCCGTCATCATGTCATAGGTGCGTCCGAGCGCTTCCGCCAAAAGCTTCATTCCAAACATAAACACCGCACGGTATGCGGAGCCTGACATTCCCGTCATATCGCCATAGGCTATGATAAAAGCCACGCAAAACGCCGCGGATAAGACGCGTGGAAGCCTGAGCTTTTTGAGAAGTCCGTATGCCATCATACCGATAAAGGTGATGTGAAGCCCCGAAATGGCAAGGATATGCGAAATACCGCTTCTTTGGAACAGCGTCTTGCTTTTGGCATCAAGCTCCGACCTGTCACCGAGCGCCATCGCCTTCAACGTTGCGGCAGCCTTTTCGGAAAGCAGTGAATCATATATGCTTCCAAAATACCTGCGCAGCCGATAAAGCCCCTCACGATATACACTGTAAGCCTCGCCCCCGGCAATAATATCGGCATCGTAGAGGCGGTAATAAATTCCCAGTGTGCGATAATAAGAAACCGCGTCAAACTCCCCCGGATTTGCGGCTTCGTCAAACAGCGATACCTCGCCCGCAATGCAGAGCCATGCGCCGATTTTCGGCTCTTCATAACAGATTGACGCGCTGCCGTCCAAATAACACATTACGCTTATATCATTTTCGTATTCAACAATATTCTGTTCTTTTGAGGAAATACCGGCACCGGAACGATTATCGATTTTTTTGACATGTCTCAGATACAGCACCAGGCTGTCATTTTTATACTCCTTGTTGTACAGCTCGCCCGTCAGCGTAACTCT
Source organism: Lachnospiraceae bacterium (assembly GCA_021202335.1). Lineage (GTDB taxonomy): Bacteria > Bacillota > Clostridia > Lachnospirales > Lachnospiraceae > COE1. The sequence goes on along the minus strand of JAJQDE010000013.1, from coordinate 36,427 downwards.
GCTGCCGTCCGTTTCATCAACCTGCACGGCAGGCAGCAGTCCCGCGAAAAGATACACAAACACGCACACCACAAATGCCAGACACACGCTGCAAAGTGGTCTTTTCATTCATCAGTCCTCCGGATTTTAATTGACAAGCGACAGATTTCTCTCAAAAATCGTTGAAAAATCATACTTGTCCCTAAATTTATTGTCACTGTCGCCGTCTATCGAAATCTGCACCTTATTGACATTGCTCAGCTCCGAAAGCGAATTTACAATGGAATAGATTGTAACGTCCGTGGTAACATTATTTATCGGCGTTTCAAACGTGCCGTCAAAATTGATATGGCACACGCCGTCCTTTACCGTCACGCTCACCACCTTTGTGTCCGGATTGATGGTAGGGTATGTTTCGTCACTTGCAGGTCCGCTTATCAATTGCTCCAGTACAAGCTTTTCCATAGATACATTTGAAACGTCCGCATTGTGGGAAAGCTCTCTGTTTACGGCTATCAGCCCGTCTCCGTCCTCATTTGCAAAGTAAAGGCGGAGCGTCACCTTTGTATCCGTTTCCTCTACCTTCGTGCCCGCGTTATCGACAAACATATCCGCTGTCATGATGCCCACAGCGTTTCCCGACGCATCGGTAAGCGGCTCTGCATTGATGGTAAGCATCACGCCGCTTACGCCCTCTATTGATGTCAGACTGCGCACAATTGCCGCTCTTGTCAGCACCTCCGCGGCAGACGACAGCTCCTTATATTTGTCGTTTAAGGACACTGTGACCTGCTCGCCCTCAAACGAATAGGAAATGACACTGACGCCGTTTGAGATGGTCGCGTGCAGCTCCTTATTTTCCGGCGCCGCGCTTAGCAGCGTCAGCACCTCCACAATTTGCTCTTTAATGGTTTCACCTGAAAGATAATGTGTTTCCTTCACAAGCTTTGTTTCGCTCTTATTGAGATATGATATGTCGACAGGCGTTCCCTGCGGCTTATCATTTTTTCCGCAGCCGGTAAAGCCTGCGGCAATCAGCAGACAGCAGAGCAAAACCGCCGCACAAAAAAAACTCCTCTTCAATAATCCCTGTCCTCCGTTATAAATATAAATCACGCGCGAAAGCCTCACGCAATATAGGTAAGCGGAATTTTCACCGTAAATACCGTGCCTACTCCCTCCACGCTGCTCACATTGATAGAGCCTCTGTGCATAAGCACCGCGCTCCTTGTAATCGCAAGTCCAAGCCCCGTGCCGCCTATTTCTCTTGAATGTGATTTGTCGACACGGTAAAAGCGTTCATAAATATGCTCAATGGATTCCTGCGGAATACCTATTCCCGAATCCGATACTTCAACCGTAAAATACTGGTGGTCCGCGTCAAGCACTACCTTGACCCATCCGCCCTCAACATTATATTTAATCGCATTTTCCACCAGATTAGACAGCGCCAGCGTAAGCTTGACCTCGTCCACCTCCGCGCTGACCGGCCTGCGGCTCTCAAAAATGATTTTTACCTCCGCGCGCGCCGCAATCGGACCCAATCTCTTTAATAACAGCTCAAGTATTGAATTGATATCCATCGTTTCCACGTTCATGTCCTCGGAGGTTCTTGTCATTTTCACGAGCGACAGCAAATCGGTTATTATTTTATTCTCACGGTCAATCTCAGCCGCAATGTCCGTCATAAACTCGCGATACAGCTCCGCCGGCACATCCTCCTGCTCAAGCAGCGAATCCGCCAGCACCTTCATCGAAGCAAGCGGGGTTTTCAGCTCATGAGAAACGTTTGACACAAATTCCTGCCTGGAGTCATCCAGCACCTTCATTCTGCCAAGCATTTGATTAAACGCGTCCCCGATCCGCTCCGTTTCCGTGTAATCGCGCACGTTAATCTCCTCATCCGTAAATCCGTTCTTTACCTCGTTGATTGCCTCCGTAATCCTTTCAAACGGCCTTAACAGCTTGCGGCTCAAAAAAAACGCCAGCCCAAACACTACCACCAAAGCCGTCATTTCCAGGATATAAGCTCTGCTCTTTATGTACTCATAGCCGGAAATGATGCTGTCCGTGGACACGCTCGCAAGCATCACTCCAACCACATGCGATGAGCTGTCGGCGAGCTTTTCCTCAATCGGCACGATAATCTCGATATACTCCTTGCCCTCAAGGCTGTTTGCCGCCGCGCCGTCCTTAAGGCACTTGACAATATCCTCTGATATAATCGTCTTTCCCTCGCTTATCGCATAGGTATCCTTTATAATCTTTAAATTGCTGTCTATAATCAGCACCCTGCCGTCGTAGAGATTGGAAAGCAGCGACAGCTCCGCATTGATAACCTCGTTCGTATTGTCAAGCAGATAATTGTAGGTCAGCAGATGATCCGCAATAATCTTAACCTGCGTCTGCGCCTCGGTCGTCCGGTTGGACACCGCATTATCCATATATCTCTCCAATATACCGACATGCAATATAATGCAGGGAATAATCCCCACCGCTATCACAATACAGAAAATTCTTACCTTAAGGCTTTTGAAGGTTTTTAAAAGCTTAGCCTTTCCCACTGTTTTTCTCCTATTTATAATAATAGCCTACGCCCCATTTTGTATGGACATATTTGGGTTCACTCGGGTTGGACTCTATTTTTTCGCGAAGCCTCCTGATATGTACGTCCACCGTGCGCACATCCCCGGGATAATCCGCTCCCCACACCAGCTTCAAAAGCTTTTCGCGGCTGTACACCTTATTGGGATTTAAAACCAAAAGCTCAAGCACGTCAAATTCCTTTGCAGTCAGATTGACCTCCCTGCCCGCAATATAAAGCCGCCTGCCCTCACAGTCAAGCTGCAGGTCGCCCGCCTCCACAAGCTGCGGCTTTTTTTCAGGCTCAGCCTTGCCCGCGGTCCTGCGCATTATCGCCTTGATGCGCGCCTTTACCTCAAGAATATTAAAGGGCTTTGTGATGTAGTCGTCCGCGCCGTATTCAAGCCCCAATATCTTGTCCATATCATCGCCCTTTGCGGTAAGCATGATCACAGGCACGTTTGAAAATTCCCGAATTTGCTGGCAAACCTCAAGCCCCGTAAGCTTGGGCAGCATGATATCCAAAAGGATGATATCGTATTTGTTAGACTTCACCTTCTCCAGCGCTTCCTCGCCGTCGTACGCACAGTCGACCTCCATGTCGTCCTGCTCAAGACTGAAACGAATGCCCTTTACAATAAGCTTTTCATCGTCCACCACCAAAATTTTCTTTGCCATTTTCAATAACCATGCCTTTCCGTTGCCATAAATTAAACAGTGATATAATCCTTTATTTTTGAAAAAAGTCCGTCCTTGATGCCGTCCACATTTTTTATCTCCTCAATCGATGAAAACGCGCCGTTCTTCTCGCGGTAATCTATGATTGCGCTGGCGCGGCTCTCCCCGATCCCGGAAATCCGGGTCAGCTCCTCAAGCGACGCCGTATTAATGTTTATCAGCCCTGAGTCCGTCTGTGCATCCGCATTTTCTTTTTGCGCTGCCTCATTCTCTTTTTGCGCTGCCTCCTCCTGAGTAAGCACCACAATCTGCTCCCCGTCGGAAACTCCGCGCGCCAAATTCAGGCTTGTCATATCCGCCTCGGCAAGAAAGCCGCCCGCCATTTCGATAACCTCATACAGCCTGCTGCCGGCGTCAGCCTGATACACGCCGGGAGCGCTGACCGCACCGCAGACATAGACGTAAATCCGCTCCTGCTCTTTGCTCTCCGGCTCGCTCTCCTCCGGACCGATATCAGCCGTTTCAGCCCCGGACATCTGCTCACCGGCATCAAGCTCAAGCATAAGACCTTTTTCATTGCTGCTGCCGCAGCCGCACAAAAACGAAGATAAAAATAACACAAGTAAAATCCAATATAATTTCATAACCTATATCCATAGCTCCTTTACCGTATTTGCGATAAAGCCCCCTCTATGCATATCAGCTTCAAACCATGAGCGCCAAAAAAGCAACGCTCATCATGATTATTCTATGCCATTTCAAAGGTCAATACAAGTGCTATTTTTGACATTTCGCGTGCAAATTTATTTAAACTTAAAAATGATAAATCCCGCTATCGCCGTCAGCGCGCCAATCACCTTTCTCCAGCTAAAGGGCTGCTTCTCCACCCCGAAAAGCCCGAAAAGCTCTATCAGATACGCAACGATGAGCTGTGAAATGACAATCAGCATGACCGCCCTTGCAGGTCCCAGCGCGTCCATGCTTTTGATTACCGTAAGCTTAATGAAGGCTCCCATCACACCGCCCAGCAGAAAATATTTCGGCTCGACTGCCACCACGTCCTTAAACGATGTACGGTCAAAGCAAAGCCACTCAAGCAGACAGAGCAAAAACGCCGTAAACTGCACAAACACATTCGCCGCCCAAAGACCGGAGCTTTCCGTGACCTTCGTGTTAAAAACCCCCTGTACGCTCATGAGCGCCCCGGAAATAAGTGCAATAAAAAATCCAATCATAATTCGTAATCCTGCCTTTCCATTTGGAATAATACTATTATGATTGGATTATTTTTGTTTTTTTATTCCCGGGCTTCCTCCGCATCCGGCGCATCCTCATACTCCACCGCTGGAAGAAGCTCCACCTGAGGATCCTCAAGCGCCTCCTCCGTCATGCTCACACCGCTGAGCTGCGTTTTAATCTGTTCGGAAAGGCTCTTGAGCTGCGCGTTTGCGTCCTCACCCGACCAGACTCTTGCAAAGCATGTTTCAAGCTCCACCCAAAAATTGCTTGCCTCAAGCAGCTTTGGGATAGGAACGGTGTCCGCATAATTCTGCACAAAGCCCTCCACATGGGCATTGTCATATGACTCCTTCTCCGCCGCTGAAATCTTTCCCGTCATTTCATACAGGTTGTCCGGGGAAGCATCTGCAAGGAACTTAGTCAAAGACAGCGCCGACGTTTTGTGCGCCGAGTATCCGTTCACGACAAGCGCGTTCGTCACCGACATTCCCCTTGTGCTAAGCTCAGAATTAATGTCCGGAAGTCTTGCAATACCGTATTCATAATCAAATTCTCCGTTTTTGGCGGCTTCATCAAGCTTGCTTATGCAATCGCTCGTAGCGATGGTATAGATGGTCTTTCCCTCAAGAAACTCCTGCATGATAGTGTCATAGTTTGTTTCCTTCGTGTCAATCGAGAAAAACTGGTTAAGCTCCTGATAAACCTTAAGCGTCGATACTGATTCCGTGTTGTAAATATCAATATTATTTTTATCATCGCCCGCGTCGCCGCCGACAGAAATATAATTGCCGACAAAAAAGTAATTATAAAAAATATCCGACACGTCCCAACGGAAAAAATACTCTACGTTTTCAGGAGCAGAATACATATCCGCAAAATTCAGTATATCCGCGATGGACTCCGGCACCAAAGCCTCCGCGGAAACGGCCGCATCTGCCGCGGCGTCCTCCAAAGCCTCGTTTGCCTCCTGCGCAATCTGCTCCAAATAGGTCTTATTGTATAACAGCGCAGCCGTTTCAAAATAAAACGGCCAGCCCACATATCTGCCATTATAGGTCACGGCATTTTTTGCCGCCTGACTGTAAGACGAAAGCATATCCTCCGCCGCGGTTTCATCAAGCTCCGCCGCAAGACCTGACAGATATGCCTTTTCCAGCGAATCATTGGTCACGACATACACATCAGGAGCGTTTTGCTCACCATTGAGGCTCGCGCTGTTTACGGCTTCAAGATATTCCAGCCCGGAAACAAGCTCCGGCACGACCCGGATATCCTTTTCATTATAAAATTCAAGCGCCTTGCTGCTCAGATAGTCGGTGAGCGCGCCGTCCGTGTACCACAGATGCAGGGTTTCCTTTTTCGACAGCCCCGTCTGAGCCGCCGGCGCATCGTTCATGAGCATCGCCGCCGCAAGACCCGCCGCCGTCACGAGAAGGATTGCCGCCACAAGAAACATTCTTTGTTTTATTCTGCCGTGTTTCATCCGTTGCCTCGTTTCTGCGCTGCTCTTTGCGCATAAAGCAATGTTTGTGCAAGCAGCGCGCAGACACAAACTTGCAGAACCAACAAAGTTGGTTCTGTTGAAAGCCCTTAAAAGCAGTCGTCCAGTATCTTTACCATATTATCCACATCCTGCTTTGAGGCAATCAGAGGCGGAATAAAACGGATAATGCTTGTGCCCGCATTGATGAGCAGCAGGCCTCTTTCGACTGCCCTATTGATGATTTCTCCGACCGGCACGGAGCACTCCAGCCCCTGCATCAGCCCTGCGCCCCTGTGAGCCGTGATGCAGTCATGCCTTGCGGCAAGCTCCTCAAGCCGCTTATACATATACGCTCCGGTTTCCCTGACATTGTTTAACACGTCAAGCTCCTCAAACAGGTCAATCACCTTTGAAATTGCCGCGCACGCAAGCGGATTGCCGCCATAGGTCGTGCCGTGGTCGCCGCTTGTAAGCGACCGTCCCGCCACACGCTCAGTCATCATAAAGGCTCCCACGGGAACTCCGCAGCCGATAGCCTTGGCGCTCGCCATGATATCCGGCTTTATCCCGTATTTCTGCCATGCATACATATAACCGGTTCTTCCCATGCCGCACTGTATCTCGTCCAGTATGAGCAGAATGTCCTTTTCATCGCAAAGCGACCTGACATTTTTGAGGAACTCCTCCGTAGCGGGATAAATACCGCCCTCTCCCTGAACCGTTTCAAAAATGATGGCGCAGGTCTTGTCCGTCACCTGCTCTTTAACGCTCTCAAAATCATTAAAATCGGCAAATCTGATATTCCCGATGAGCGGCTCAAACGCCTCCCTGTAATGCGCGTTTCCCGTCACGGACAGCGCTCCCATCGTCCTTCCGTGGAACGACCGGTTCATCGCGATGATTTCATGATCCGTGTGTCCGTCCCTTAAAAAGGCATATTTTCTTGCCGCCTTAAGCGCGCCCTCAATTGCCTCCGCACCGCTGTTCGTAAAGAAAACCCTGTCCATTCCCGAAATGCTCTTCAGCTTTTTTGCCGCCTCTATCGCCGGAATGTTATAATAGTAATTCGACGTGTGGATTACCTTGTCAATCTGCGCCTTGAGCGCATCGTTATATGCCTTATTATTATAACCGAGCGCAAACACCGCAATGCCCGCCACGAAATCAAGATATTTTTTGCCCTCAATATCGTACATATACATGCCGTCGCCCCTGTCCCACACGATCTGATAGCGATTGTATGTATGGAGCAGCGCGCTTTCCGCCTCGTCAATATATTCCTTCATGTTCATTCCTTATACCTCCGCTTCTGCCGGACCTTATTCGTCCCGATCCATATTCTCCAAATCCCCTTCCTTTACGATTGCCGTTCCGATACCCTTTCTCGTGAATATCTCCAAAAGCAGGCAGTGGGGAATCCTTCCGTCCAAAATATGCACGCGGTTTACGCCGTTTTTAATCGCGCTGGTGCAGTTGTTAAGCTTTGGAAGCATTCCGCCGCCGATAAATCCCTCCTCTATCAGCCGGTCTGCCTGAGAGGCTGAAATCCTTGAGATAAACGAAGCCTTATCGTTGATATCCTTGTAAAGCCCCTCTATCTCCGTCAGGAATGCAAGCTTTTCAGCTCCCACAGCCTTCGCGATAGCGCACGCCGCGTCATCGGCATTAATATTGTAGGTCCGGAAGTCGTCGTCAAGCCCTATCGGCGCTACAATCGGGAGAAAATCCTTTTCAATCAAATCAAACAGCACCTTAGGGTTTACCTCCCTGATATCCCCCACAAAGCCTATATCCTGACCGTCCGCGTACTTTTTTTCCACCTTCAAAAGCCCGCCGTCCTTGCCGCTGATGCCTACCGCCTTCACGCCAAGCTCCTGAACCATAGTCACAAGGCTCTTGTTTACCTTGTTTAAAACCATCTCCGCAATCTCCATGGTTTCCGCGTCCGTCACGCGCAGCCCGTTCACGAATTTTGCCTCCTTGCCGGTCTTTTCTACCCAGCGGCTTATTTCCTTACCGCCGCCATGCACGATAATCGGCTTAAAGCCGACCAGCTTAAGAAGCGTCACGTCTTTAATGACATTCTTTTGCAGCTCCTCGTTGCTCATGGCGCTTCCGCCGTATTTCACGACAATATACTTTCTGTTGAATTTCTGTATGTATGGCAGCGCCTCGATAAGCACCTCCGCCTTTGAGAGCACCTTACCCATATCCTGTTCGTTCATAATTTTCTCCATTTCCGCGAACCCTGGTTCGCTGATGTTCTTCGCGCATAAAGCAATGTTTGTGCAGTCACAAGCCTGCGGCACCAATTAATCCGTCAGCTACGGTAATCCGCATTGATTTTTACGTAATCACAGGTCAGGTCACAGCCCCACGCGGTCGCGGTTTCGCTTCCCATTTTCATGTCCGCAAGCACCGTGACCTCCGGCTCTGACAAAATCCTTGTCGCTTCATCCTCGCTGTAACCTGTTTCCGTACCGTTTTCATATATTTTAATTTTCCCCGCCCTGCTTTCAAAATAGAGCGTGACCTTTTCAGGGTCAAAATCCACTCCCGAGTAGCCGAGCGCACACAAAATCCTTCCCCAGTTCGCGTCATGCCCGTAAATCGCCGCTTTGGTAAGGCTTGAGCACACAACCGACTTTGCAAGCGTGCGGGCATTCTGCTTTGTGTCGGCATTGTAAACCACCGTTTCCAAAAGCGCGGTAGCCCCCTCACCGTCGCCTGCCATCGTCCTCGCAAGATATGTGTTCACGAAATTAAGCGCCTCACGGAATTTCTCATACGCCGCTCCCTTTTCGGTAATTTCCGCGTTGCCCGCAAGCCCGTTTGCAAATGCCAGGCAGGTATCGTTTGTCGAGGTATCGCCGTCCACCGAAATCATGTTAAAGGTATCGACTATGCTCGCGCTTAACGCCTCCTGCAAAAGCTCCTTACTGATAGCGGCGTCGGTTGTGATATAGGCAAGCATGGTACACATATTCGGATGTATCATGCCCGAGCCCTTGCTCATGCCGCCCACTGTCACGATTTTTCCGTCAAGCTCAAAGGTCACTGCAATTTCCTTATTTATCGTGTCAGTCGTCATAATCGCCTTGGACGCGGCCGTTCCCGCTTCAAGCGTGTCGCTCTTTGCCGCCGCAAGCTTTTCTATCCCCGCGCATATCCTGTCCATGGGAAGCTGCTTTCCGATAACCCCCGTGGAACCCAGCAGAACTGCGGTTTCCGGAATTTTCAAAAGCTCCGCCGCCTTTTTGGCTTCCTCCCGGCAGTAATCCATGCCCTGCTTTCCGGTGCATGCGTTTGCAATACCCGCGTTCACGACAGCCGCCTGCGCATACGGGCTGTTCTCCACAATGTCCTTATCCCAAAGCACGGGCGCCGCCTTTACCACATTGGTCGTAAAGGTTCCCGCCACCCTGCACGGCACGCGGCTGTATACAAGCGCCATGTCAGCTCTCCCCGTATATTTAATGCCCGCCTCCGCGCCTGCCGCCTCAAAGCCCTTCGCCGCAGTTACTCCGCCTGTTATCTGTTTCATGATTTTCCTCCATTTCCGAAATTTTATCCGATTGCGTTATCTGTTAAACGCTTCTATATTTTCCCTGTTTAGCACAAAGTCGTAATAATTCAAATCCTCGCGCTGTATCCAGCCCACATTATGCCAAAAGGCGTTGCCTATATCATTTACCGTAAACGCAATAAGGCTTACCTTATTGATATGCTCCCTTTTGAGCGCGTCCATACAGAACACCACCATCGCCTTGCCTATGCCGCGTCTGCGGTAGCCGGGCGCAACGCACACATGATAAAGGCATCCGCGCCTGCCGTCATGTCCGCAGAGGATTGCTCCGACAATCTTCCCGTCCTCCACCGCCACGACGCTCGTGCTCGGGTTTCTCTCCAAAAAACGCGCCACTCCTTTACGTGAATCGTCAAGGCTCCTGATGGCAAAGCCTTTTATCTGCATCCACAGGGCGCGCACCTGCTCGTAGTCCTCTATCGTCATTGCTCTTATCATACGGTATTTAATCCCCCATTCCCGCTCAGCCAAAACAAGAGCTGTCACGAATTTTCATCAAAAAAATCTATTTTATATGATAGTTTATTCCTATTAAAATTACAACCTTTTTTTCGCCCCTGCATGCATGTCATGTATTTTTATGCATTTAATCTTGCATAATATTCATTTTCTACCGTTTTATTTTACGCTTTTATTTATTTTTGTCAATATTAAATGTATAATTTTGCACTTGATTTATGCTGTTCAATGATGTATAGTTAGTATAAAAAATAAATTTTTCACAAAAAGGAGAACGCTGATTATGAAAGAAAAAGTTGTACTTGCTTATTCAGGTGGTCTTGACACCACTGCAATTATTCCCTGGTTGAAGGAAAACTTTGACTATGAGGTCATTTGTGTCTGTGTGGACTGCGGACAGGAGGAGGAGCTTGACGGTCTTGAAGAACGCGCAAAATCCTGCGGAGCCGAAAAGCTTTACATCGAAAACGTCGTGGACGAATTTTGCGACGAATATATAGTTCCCTGTGTGCAGGCAAACGCCATCTATGAAAACAAATATCTCCTTGGCACCTCGATGGCACGTCCCCTGATTGCCAAAAAGCTCGTTGAAATCGCCAGGAAGGAAGGCGCTTCCGCAATCTGCCACGGCGCTACCGGAAAGGGCAACGACCAAATCCGTTTTGAGCTTGGAATCAAGGCGCTTGCACCCGACCTTAAAATCATCGCTGCGTGGAGAAACGACAAATGGACAATGGATTCGCGCGAATCTGAAATCGAATACTGCAAGGCGCACGGCATCCATCTTCCCTTCTCGGCAGATTCCTCATACAGCCGCGACAGGAACATTTGGCACATCAGCCATGAGGGGCTTGATCTTGAGGATCCCGCAAACGAGCCGAATTATGACCATCTGCTCGTTCTCGGCACCACTCCCGAAAAGGCTCCCGAGGAGGGCGAATATGTGACAATGACCTTTGAGAAGGGCGTTCCAAAGACGGTAAACGGAAAGGCAATGAAGGTTTCCGACATTATCCGTGAATTAAACAGGCTTGGCGGAAAGCACGGCATAGGAATTGTCGATATCGTTGAGAACCGTGTCGTCGGCATGAAATCGCGCGGCGTCTACGAAACCCCCGGCGGAACAATTCTTATGGAAGCGCATCAGCAGCTTGAGGAGCTTATACTTGACCGCGATACATACACATTAAAGAAGGAAATGGGCAACAAGCTTGCCGACACGGTATACGAGGGCAAATGGTTTACTCCAAAGCGCGAGGCAATCCAGGCGTTCATCGAAAAAACGCAGGAGTACGTAACAGGCGAGGTGAAGTTTAAGCTTTACAAGGGAAATATTATAAAGGCAGGCGAAACAAGCCCTTACTCTCTCTATAACGAAAGCATCGCTTCCTTTAAGACGGGCGATTTATACGACCACCACGATGCTGAAGGCTTTATCAACCTTTTCGGACTTTCATGCAAGGTCCGCGCCATGAAAATGCAGGAGCAGAAGGAAATCTAATGATTGTAATCAGTATTATTGCAGGCTATTTGATAATAATGAACCTGACAGGCTTTGCAATGATGGGCATTGACAAGCGCAAGGCAGTCAAAAAGCTTTGGCGTATTCCGGAGTATACCTTCTTTGTCATTGCCCTCATTGGAGGCAGCATCGGCTCCATCATAGGAATGAGGGTGTTTCATCACAAAACGCGACACTGGTACTTTGTCTGCGGAATGCCTGCAATCCTCATCCTACAGGCGGCGCTGACGTTTATTATCGCCAACTCCCCACTGCAGTTTTCCATTATGTAGACTTTCGCTGCGGCAGGGGAATTTTATAGTGAACGGTCGGCGCAATACTTTTACGAAAAAGCGGGGAAACTATTATGCACGTTGCTATATGTGACGATAATGTCGCTGACAGAAAACATTTGGAGCGCCTTTTATCGCGCGAGTCAGACAAGCGGATGGGCACTCCGAATATTTTATATGTGGACTCCTACGGAGATAAAAATCATTTTCTTGTCAATCCCTTAAAATACAACTTAGTGTTCATGGATATGTGTCTTGAAAAAGGGACTGTGGAATACATTCTTGACGCGCTCACGGCAATGGGATACAATGCTCCGCTTATTTTGTATTCCTCAAAGCTTGACTACCGTGAGCTTCCAAATCTTCCGGACTTTGTGATTCATGCCAAAAAGCCTTATATTCCGGAGCCGCTTCCCGCATTTTTACGGTTGGGCGATGAAAATGCGATGGGGCACATCATCACCATCTCCATACATAGGGACGGTGTGCCGTTTGAGGCGGTAAAGGACGAGCTTGAATATGCAGTCGCTGCGGAGGACGGCACAGTGCTGCATTTTGTTGACGGTACAAGCATTGCCGCGGACGAAAGCATTGCTGCTCTGCGGAAAATCCTTGAACCGTATGAGGAGTTTGAGCGGGTAAACAAAAACGGCGTTGCAAACTTTAAGTTTGTTGCCGCCGTTATGCCGTTTCATATCATTATGCAAAGCTATTATCAATTTAAGTCGTCCCCCTTGCGGTACCGTGAATTTCGGCTCTTAAAGGAGGAAACCGACAGGTACAGCCCGTAGACAGGTTATGCCTACAATGTGACAACGACACCGCCATCGCTTGCGTACATGCTGCTGATGCCCGCGGTGTCCATTATCACAACCTCCCTGACCCGCAGCTTCTCCTCAATGCCCCTTCGCACACTGTCCGCCGCCTCCGGGTTATTGCAGTGGCTTATCATCAGCCGTCTGTCATTCTCCGGATATGCGGAGGCTTTTACGTCCCTCACGGCAGTGTCAACGAGCTTTGCAAGCGCTTTTTTCATGCCTATTCCCTGTCCGAGCTGGACAATGCTTCCGTTGTCCCCCGCCATAAGGGGTTTTATGTTGAGCGTTGACGCGACAAGCGCCTTTACTCTTGAGAGTCTTCCGTTTTTCCGTAGCGTTTCGAGCGTTTCGAGTACAAAATAGGTGTGCAGCTCTTTGACATACTGCCCGATTTTTTCCGTAATTTCGTCAAAGGAAAGCCCTGCCTCCTCAAGCTCCATAATCCGATATACAAGCTGTGTTTCACCGCAGGACGCCGAGCGCGAGTCAACCACATATATATCCTTGTCCCCGTAGGTATCGTGATACAGATTTTTCCCCAACACCGCGCTGTTATAGCTGCCGCTGAGCTGTGAGGAGAGCGTCACCGCGTAAATATGCTCCGCCTCCGATTTATACGCTTCCATATACCGCTCGGGAGAAGGGCACGCTGATTTAGGGCATTTCGGACATGCCGCAACCGCATCCAGAAATTCCCTTTGGTTAAAGCTTTCGTCATCCTGCTTTTCATAGTCCTCACCCACGATAAGCGTCAACGGAACAAGCTCAAAACGCGAATCGTTTTTCAACTGCTCCGGAAGCTCACAGCAACTGTCTGCTACAATTTTATAACTCATAGATATATACCCCGTTATTGGCATTGATAAAGTCCAAAATATTCTTACCGCAAAATGTAGTTTTGATAACTACGTTTCATGATATCGCATATATGATTGTTTGAAAAGAGTAATGCGCAAATTCGCGAGCATAATTTTTCAGACGTCAGGGAAAGGCAGGTATTATAACATGATTTCATTACAGGTAAAAAATACAAAAAGCATTATGAACGCGCTTCTTGCATCTGAAAGCTTCGACTCGTTTTTGCTTGAGGAGGCAGCCGTCACCACGTTCAACACCTTTCATATTGACGGGCGCATTGTAAAGGGCTTCTACACCGCCGAGGAGCTTGAGGACATCCATCAGGAATTCTCCTCATGGAAAAATGTACGTCCGATATGCTTCGGGCTTATCAAGGGAAAAAAAACGCCCGTTTCGCTAAAGGTGGTGTTTCACGCCCCGGGCGAGCTTACGGAAAAAATAACAGCGAGCCCCGAATGTGGAGTCGCCGCTAATCTCGTAAGCGCCCTTGCGCTTAATATCCGATACGAAAACGGGCATGTGCTGTGCGTGACCGGAAGCGCCTATACCACATTTATCCGGGATAAAAGCGCCGAAAAGCTTTGGGACGCATACGTCCGCCGGCTGTTTGACGGGCTTAACATTGATTTTGAAGAGCTTTAAGCCTTTGTCGTCTTTGACCTGAATATCAGGCTTGCAAGATATCCGAAAATCAGCGCCGCGCTGCAGCCGACTGCCCCGTTTGTGAAGCCGCCCTTAAACAGACCGATAAAGCCGTCCTTATCTACCGCCTCCTTCACGCCTTTCATCAGAATATTTCCATAGCCTAAAAGCGGAACGTTTGCCCCTTCCTTCGCATATTCCGCAAAGGGCTCATAAAGCCCGAAAAAGCTGACGACTGCGCCCAGGCACACCAAAATTACCATGACTCGCCCGGGAAGCAGCTTTGTGCGGTCAAGAAGTATCTGCGACAAAGCGCATATAAGGCCTCCTACCCAAAATGCATTGATATAATCCATCTTAATCCCCCTTTAGGGGAAGTATGTGGATTTTTCAGATTTTTATGCGCTTTGCAATCTCAAAAACAATCTCACGTATATTTTTGTTCTCGCAGTCCACTGTCATGTTGGCATATTTTTCATATAACGGCACGCGTTCCGCGTAAAGCTGCGCGAGATCCTTACCGTCCTTTAGCGCCACCCCGCGCTCCGTAAGGTCTCCCAGCCGCTCGGCTATGCTCTCACAGGAAAGCTGCAGATAACATATGACGCCTATCTCCGACAAATGCCGCATCGCAGCGTCCCGGTAAACCGCGCTTCCGCCGGTGGCTATCACCGCCGCTTTGGGATTCAGTGAAGCGTTGACCGCCCCCTCGATATCAAGGAATCCCTCCAAGCCGTGCTCCTCAATCAGCTCATAGAGCTTTTTTTCCTCGCGCTCCTGTATCACAAGATCGGAGTCAATAAATGAGATGCCCAGATTTTTGGCAAGCACTACGCCTATCGTGCTTTTGCCAACGCCCGGCATCCCTATAAGGACAATGCTTTTCTTTCTCAAAAAACCACGCTCCTAAGCCTGCGCCAAATATGCAATGACCTCAACCTCGCAGAGCACTCCCTTTGGCAAGTCCTTTACGGCAACACAGCTTCTTGCCGGATTTTGCGTAAAATATTTTGCATATACCTCATTAAATGCGGCAAAATCAGCGATATCCGCCAAAAAGCAGGTGGTCTTTACCACATTGTCGTATGTGGCGCCTGCCGCCTTTAAAATCTCGCCCACATTTTTCATCGACTGCTCCGCCTGTCCCTTGATGTCCTCCGACTCGACATTCCCTGTGGCGGGATTAATTGGAATCTGCCCCGATGCATAGAGAAAATCTCCTGCGATAACTGCCTGTGAATACGGTCCGATTGCTGCGGGTGCCTTGTCTGTACTGATTTTTTTCATTTTTTCCTCATTTCTGCGCTGCTTTTTGCGCATAAAGCAATGTTTGTGCAAGCAGCGCGCAGTCACAAACTTGCCGAGCGAAAAATTTATTTTTCACTCTTTCCTCCATTTCTCATTTTACATCCGGCTCGTCAAATTCAACGGTCACATAAAAGCCTCTTTCGTTTTCGCTCACGGAGAGCACCGTGCCGCTCTTTGATTTCAGCCTGTCGCGAAACGGAATGTTCCCCGACATCGCCACCGCCGGATTTATCGTATAATAATAGTTGCTCGGGAGCACTCCCTCGGTGACGGTAACGCTGTCCCCAGCCTTCACCTGCCCGGGACGCTCCATTTTAAAGTCCATTTTCCTCATACCGCGCACTCCCGTTGCGTAAGCCGAAGCTCCGCTTTTGTGGATATACCCCGCCGTGCAGACTTAAGTATCTGTCTTTGCATCGTCCTTGGCACGGCTCATTGCTTCCGTGTACATTATAGCACTTATTACCTGCATCGGCAATACTGATGCTTCCACTTCCCAATGTAAAACCGGCGGTTCTAAGCTAATCCGGCCTATAAAAATCCATAATTTCCTTATCCGTTCGTTCCGCATTCCTCATATACGCATCATAATCCTTAAAGTAATGCCCCATATCCCATGCCTGATACCCCTCCTTATGCAAATCGTATGCCAGTACCTTCGCTGTCGGTCCGAGTACAATACAAATCAACCTGCTTTTATCCGTCCTAAGCGCCGTTTTGAGCAGCTCCTCATACCCTGCATACGCATTCCTGCTTTCAGCATAAATATAGTCTGTGGAATTGCAGACGTCCAATGCATTATATGTCAATTTATCAAGTATTTTCTCTCCACATATAACCGTCACGTCTTTATTCTCCAAAAGCGACTGCATTTGCTTATAGTATTCTTTAAAATCATATTTTTCATAGGTCTGATACATTTGCGTTATACACGTATCTATATATGTGACATTCCTGTCACATGCTTTCAGAAGAAAATGCCTCTGTTGGGCCAGCGAGCCTGCAAAGCTTTCCACATACTTGTTTAAATTCCGCACCGGATTTATGTAATAATAGGGAAGCCCTATTTTTATGTCTGCATCGCTCAAATTCAAAAGCTCACGTAAACGTGCTGACAGCTCGGCGTCATACTCCTGAAAGGGTATTGATTTCCCCAGCATAATGGCAATCTCGCCATCGCCATATCTTAAAAAGCTCACTTTTTCCGTTTTCAGCAGCTTTAGGGTTTCTTCCGGCGTCAGTATATTAAGCTTTCCTTTATAGCCTCCGCTTCCGTAATATCTGCGCTCCACATAGCGAATGACGCGCTTTTTAAACCTTCCGAGTCTGAGCGCCGCATTTTTTATGTTTCTTCCGATGATATATTTTTTCGAAAATTCCTTTCGGCGTTTCCTTAGGATAAAGTATTCCGCTCCAACATGGACTTTACTGTTTCCCTTACGTGCTATCTTATCAATATCAAGAGTATTGTCCGTATCATTATACAGCTTATCAAGGGCATATATGTCCGTCGCCATACAATCGTCAAAATCATTCGGGTGCGTGTCCTGCACTCTATTTACGGTTATGACGATTGCGCAGCTTTTTTTCCAAGCCGCCATGCATTTTCGCGTTATCCTCCGGTTCCTGTTTTCGGCATTTATCATCGCCTCAAAATAATTTGGATTTTTTATCTCATTTTTTTCCTCCGCCGTCAGCCTTAACACATCCTCTTTTCTGTAAAGAGTGCAGTCAAGCTCCCATGGATAATTATAATGAGCCTCCGTACAACCCTTCCACTCCCACACCATCAGCTCTTTATCTGTTTCCATTTTCTTAGGATATGGTTTTATATTCTCTCCCAGCCGCATACTGAACCCAAATATATCCGGATTTAATTCCAAACGTTCTATCGCCTTGTTAATCGAAAAATAATTTGTAAATACTACATCATCGCATCCGAACATAATGTAGGTTTCCGCCGTTTTAATCAGACACTTAAGATTATCCTCAAAACAGGTTTCCTTTATCCACTTTACATCCGGCCGGCTTTTCATCACCTTATCATAGCTTATGTTTTCCACCTCGGAATACAATACGCTTATCATATTCTGTTTCACATCCGAAAATTTCAGCAGGCTCTCCAAATAAGCGTTTAACTGCAGTGACCTCCCTCTTGAAAAGACGATTATTGATAAATTCATTGTATCCTTCTCCTATTCTGCCTTGAATAATTCTTCTATCGCAATGTCGTCTGCAAAATATGACTGAATCGTTAAAGCCTCGTCTAAAGTAAAATGTGATTTCCCTCCAAGCTTAGCTAACAGCGTCCCGTAATTCATATTAAGGTCAGCCGCCATTTTTTTCTTGCTGATTCCCATATATGCCATACGCTTTTCCAGTTCCTTATACATTTCCATCACATCCTTTATGTTTTCCCTCATTACGGTTCCTCTCTGCAGCCCTGAAATACGTTAAAACGTTATATCGTTTTATATTGTCTATATTAACACGTTTTATTATCGTTTTTCAATCAGTATTTATTTTACCGAAATCATATAGCTTGTTTTTACATTGTTTTATTGCTTTTTGCGTGATATTATTTAATAGTTAAAGGAGATTGATGGCAATGACTAGAGAAAGCTATTTAAAAAAGCTCATAAAGGATAACGGTTTTACTGTCAAAGGTTTTGCCAAGAGCATAAATATGCCCTATTCCACCTTACTTACTATGCTAAATGACGCTAAAATCGGAAATGCATCCGTGGATAATGTAATTAAAATATGCAAGGGGCTGAATATTACAATTCAGAGCTTACAGGATGTGTTGGAAGCGGATTCGGCAGCGCCGCAGCTTGTGCTTTCAGAACATGAAAAAAGACTGATTTGCCATTATCGTGAAAAAGAGGAGCTTCAAAAGGCAGTTGATATTTTGTTGTTTTCAGAGCAAATAAAAAAGGAAGCGGAAATATAATGTACGCTATTCACAAAAAAACAGCCGTGAACCCGGTGCAGGCTTACCTGCCCCGGTTCCGGCTGTTTTTTATTGGATAAGCATGTTGCTGTATCCCATAAGGCTTTCGTCCACCTCTCTTGCGCACTCGCGCCCCTGACGGATTGCCTTGACCACCAGCGACTGACCGGTGTGCATATCGCCCGCCGTAAATACATTGTCGACGCTGGTCTTGAATTTCCCCGGCTCTGTCTTTACGTTTGTGCGGGCGTCAAGCTCGACCTTAAAGGCATCCGTCACATATTTCTGACTGCCCAAAAAGCCTGCCGCAATCAGCACAAGCTGCGCCTCAAGCACCTGCTCGCTGCCCTCGACCTCCTTCATGTTCATTCTGCCCGTCGCAGCGTCCTTTTCCCATGAAAGCTTTACGATTTTTACGGCTGACAGATTTCCGTTCTTATCCTTTATAAACTCCTTTACCGTTGACTCATATCTACGCGGGTCATGTCCGAAGAGCGCGATTGCCTCCTCCTGACCGTAGTCAGTCTTGCAGACCTTTGGCCACTCCGGCCATGGATTGTTTGCCGCCCTTGTATCGGGCGCCTTTGGCATCATCTCAATCTGCGTCACCGATTTCGCGCCCAGCCGGATTGAGGTGCCCACACAGTCGTTACCCGTATCACCGCCCCCGATAATAATTACGTTCCTGCCCTTGGCAGACACGAAGGAATTATCCTGCAGCTTGGAATCCAAAAGGCTCTTTGTCACGCCCTTCAAAAAATCCACCGCAAAATATATGCCCTTCGCATCACGCCCGGGCGCATTTATATCCCTGGGATTTGAAGCGCCGCAGGCAAGCACGATTCTGTCAAAGCCCTCTACCAGCTTCTTTGACTTTGCATCACGTCCGATGTCGGCGTTCGTGACAAATTTAACGCCCTCCTCCTCCATAATCTTAATCTTTCGATCAATGACATGCTTTTCCAGCTTCATATTCGGAATACCGTACATAAGCAGTCCGCCCACACGGTCGCTCCTTTCAAAAACGGTCACATTGTGTCCGCTCTTGTTGAGCTGATCCGCCACCGCCAGCCCCGACGGACCGCTGCCGATAACGGCAACAGTCTTATTGGTGCGCACCTTTGGAGGCTTTGCATCGGCAAGACCTGACGCGTATGCGTTTTCAATAATTGCATACTCATTTTCCTTTGTCGCCACCGCATCGCCGTTTAAACCGCAGGTGCATGCGTTCTCGCATAAAGCGGGACATACTCTTGATGTAAATTCCGGGAAATTGTTGGTCTTTTTCAGTCTGTTGTAGGCACGCTCCCAGTTTCCCGTATATACCAGGTCGTTCCATTCCGGCACAAGATTGTGGAGCGGACAACCCGAGGTCATTCCCGCAATCGTCATCCCCGCCTGGCAAAACGGCACGCCGCACTCCATACATCTGGCGCCCTGTTTTTGCTGCTCCTCCATCGGAAGATGCTCATGGAACTCATTAAAATGCTTGATTCTCTCCTTAGGCGCCTGCGCCGCAGAGGTTTTTCTTTCATACTCTAAAAATCCTGTTGGCTTTCCCATTCTAATCCTCCATTCTGCCAATAAACCTTCACATTTTTATTTGTTTGTGTTCGCATAGAATGCCTCAATCTGCGCCTGCTCCGCGCTAAGCCCTTTTTCCTCCATCTGAACAATGGTCTTTAACATTCTATCGTAGTCGTAAGGGATAATCTTCTTGAATTTAGGCAGATACTCGCCAAAATTATCAAGAATTTCCTTACCCTTTTCGGAGTTGGTATATGCCACGTGCTCCTTGATCATTTCCTTAAGCTCAATCACATCGTACTTATTGGTAATCTCGCTCATGGAAACCATTTCCTTATTTACTCTCATGTAAAGGTCGTTGTCCTCGTCAAGCACATACGCAATGCCGCCGCTCATACCTGCCGCAAAGTTCTTGCCGGTACCGCCGAGCACCACCACGCGTCCGCCTGTCATGTATTCGCAGCCATGGTCGCCCACGCCCTCTACTACCGCAAGAGCGCCTGAATTTCTGACGCAGAAACGCTCGCCCGCGACGCCGTTGATAAACGCCTTTCCGCTTGTAGCTCCGTAAAGCGCGACATTTCCCACAATAATATTTTCGTCCTGCTTAAATCGGCTCCCCTTCGGAGGATATACAATCAGCTTGCCGCCCGACAGACCCTTTCCTAAGTAATCATTCGAGTCGCCCACAAGCTCAAGGGTAAGTCCGTTTGGTATAAACGCGCCAAAGCTCTGTCCGCCCGCGCCTCTGCAAAGGATTCTGTAAGTATCGTCCTCAAGCGTATTATAATACCGTCTTGTAATCTCCGAACCGAAAATCGTACCGAATGACCGGTCGGTGTTCGTCACATCTACCTCAATGGACTTCTTCTGCTTAGCCTCCAAAGCGCCTCCGAGCTGTTTTAATAAAACTCTCTCATCAAGCGTCTTTTCAAGCTCAAAGTCGTATACCTGCTTCGGGTCAAACACTGCCTTCTCCTTCTGATAAGGATTGTTTAAAATAAGGCTCAGGTCAAGCTTTACCGTACCCTCCGGCAGCTTATCCTTCATCTTCAGCAAATCGGTGTGTCCCACAAGCTCGTCAACCGTTCTCACGCCAAGACGCGCCATATATTCGCGAAGCTCCTGCGCGATAAATTTCATAAAGTTCATTACATACTCAGGCTTACCCTTGAAACGCTTGCGAAGCTCGGGATTCTGTGTCGCCACGCCCACCGGGCACGTGTCAAGGTTGCAGACTCTCATCATCACGCAGCCCATCGTCACGAGCGGAGCAGTGGCAAAGCCGAATTCCTCCGCGCCCAAAATTGCCGCTATGGCAACATCGCGGCCCGTCATAAGCTTTCCGTCGGTTTCAATGCGCACCTTGTTTCTAAGCCCGTTCTGTATCAGCGTCTGATGCGTTTCCGCAAGACCAAGCTCCCACGGAAGTCCCGCGTTATGTATGGAGCTTTTGGGAGCCGCGCCCGTACCGCCGTCATAGCCTGAAATCAGCACCACCTGCGCTCCTGCCTTTGCCACGCCTGCCGCAACAGTTCCGACGCCTGCCTCCGACACGAGCTTCACGCTTATTCTTGCGTTCTTGTTTGCATTCTTCAAATCATATATAAGCTGCGCCAAATCCTCAATCGAGTAGATATCGTGATGAGGCGGGGGCGAGATAAGACCTACGCCGGGCGTTGAATGTCTTGTCTTTGCAATCCAGGGATATACCTTTCCTGCCGGAAGATGCCCGCCCTCACCGGGCTTTGCTCCCTGCGCCATCTTAATCTGAATTTCCTGCGCGCTCACCAGATATTTGCTTGTAACTCCAAAGCGTCCGCTTGCAACCTGCTTGATTGCCGAGCAGCGGTTTAAGCCGTCCGCGCCTATCTCCATTCGCTCCAAATCCTCGCCGCCCTCGCCGGAATTTGATTTTCCATGAAGCGTGTTCATCGCAATTGCAAGGGTTTCGTGCGCCTCCTTTGAAATAGAGCCGTATGACATCGCGCCGGTTTTAAATCTTGTGACGATGCTCTCAACGCTCTCAACCTCTTCCATCGGAACTCCCTTCTTTGGATAGTTGAAGTCCAGCAGACCGCGGATATTTCTCACGCCTGATGCATTGCCGCTCACGCCTGACGCCGCGCTGTCCTCTGCGGTAATCAGCTCCGAATACTGCTTAAACATCTCATAATCGCCGCGCTGCGTTGACTGCTGCAAAAGATGGATTGTGGCGGGATTGTACAAATGCTCCTCCGCTCCGCTCCTTGACTTATGCTGCCCGGGGCTGTCAAGCGTCAAATCCGTCGCAAGTCCGAGCGGGTCAAACGCCCTCGAGTGAAGGTCGTCAAACTCACGCGCAATATCCTCAAGCGTAATTCCGCCCACTCTGCACACCGTATTTGTAAAATATTTATTTATAACATTCGAGTCTATACCGATTGCCTCGAAAATCTGCGAGCCCTGATAAGACTGAATTGTGGAAATACCCATCTTCGACGCAATCTTTACGATGCCGTGAAGTATCGCGTCATTGTAGTCGTCAACCGCCGCATGGTAATCCTTGTCGAGCATGCCGTTGTCTATCAGCTCCTTGATGGACTCCTGTGCAAGATACGGGTTTACCGCGCAGGCGCCGTAACCGATGAGCGTCGCAAAATCGTGTACCTCCCTCGGCTCCGCCGATTCTATGATAAGCGCCACGCTCGTTCTCTTTTTCGTGCGCACCAAATGCTTCTGCATTGCCGACACGGCAAGAAGCGACGGTATCGCCACATGGTTTTCGTCCACTCCCCTGTCCGAAAGGATGATAATGTTCACGCCCTCTCTGTACGCACGGTCAGCCTCCACATACAGGCGGTCAATCGCGCGCTCAAGGCTTGTGTTTTTATAGTAAACAATCGGAATTACCTCAACCTTAAAGCCCTCTCGCTTCATATTCTTGATTTTAAGAAGGTCGGTGGTGGTCAAAATCGGATTGTTCACCTTTAATACATTACAGTTCTTTTCAGTGTCATAAAGGATGTTTCCGTCTTTTCCTATATAAATAGTCGTTGCCGTTACAACCTCCTCACGGATGGCGTCAATCGGCGGGTTTGTGACCTGCGCAAACTGCTGCTTAAAGTAATGCGAAAGCTGATGATGCGTTCTCGAAAGCACGGGAATGGGAGTATCAACGCCCATCGCGCCTATGCTCTCGCTTCCGTTCTTTGCCATTGGCAATATACTGGTCTTTAACTCCTCATAGGTATAGCCGAACGCCTTCTGCATACGCTGGCGCTCCTCGTAGGTGTATTCCGGCACTCTAACGTTCGGTATCTTAAGCTCCTTGAGCGTTACAAGATTAGAGTCAAGCCACTCCCCGTAAGGACGGCGCTTTGCGTACTTTTCCTTTAAGGTGTCATCGTCTATGACCTCGCCCTTTACCGTGTCGACCAAAAGCATCTTGCCCGGGCGCAGCCTGTCCTTTTTGACGATTTTTGTGGCGTCTATCGGCAGCACTCCCACCTCTGACGAAAGAATAAGCTGGTCGTCCGAGGTGATGTAATATCTCGATGGTCTAAGACCGTTTCTGTCCAGCACCGCCCCCATAATATCACCGTCCGAAAACAGAATGGACGCAGGACCGTCCCACGGCTCCATCATCGTAGCGTAATACTGATAAAAATCCTTCTTTGACTGCGACATTGTCTTGTTGTTCGCCCACGGCTCCGGTATCGTGATCATGACCGCCAGCGGGAGCTCCATGCCGCTCATCACGAGGAACTCAAGTGTATTGTCGAGCATAGCGGAGTCAGAGCCCTGCGCATTCACGACCGGCAGCACCTTATGAAATTCCTTGCTCAAAAACTCGGACTCCATGTTCTCCTCGCGCGCTATCATTTTATCAACGTTGCCGCGGATGGTGTTAATCTCACCGTTATGTACGATGAAGCGGTTGGGATGCGCTCTCTCCCAGCTGGGATTTGTGTTGGTTGAGAAACGCGAATGTACAATCGCGATTGCCGACGTATAGTCCTCACTCTGCAAATCCTTAAAAAAGGTTCTAAGCTGCTTCACAAGGAACATGCCCTTGTAAACGATTGTTCTGCTGCTAAGGGATACAACATAGGTATTGTCCGAGCTTTGCTCAAAAACGCGCCTGGCAATATAAAGCTTTCTGTCAAAAGCAAGCCCTTTCTCAACATTTGCGGGCTTTTTCACAAACGCCTGCATGATATAAGGCATACACTCCACCGCCTTATGTCCGAGGACCGCAGGCACGCACGGAACCTCTCTCCAGCCTAAGAAATCCAAGCCTTCCTTCTCCACGATAATCTCAAACATCTTTTTTGCCTGATTGCGCTTAAGCTCATCCTGCGGGAAGAAAAACATTCCCACGCCGTACTCTCTTTCACCGCCAAGCTCTATGCCCAAGGGCTTTGTCACCTTTGCAAAAAAGCCGTGGCAAATCTGCACGAGTATTCCGACGCCGTCGCCTGTCTTTCCCTCAGCGTCCTTACCTGCCCTGTGCTCTAAGTTTTCCACGATTTTCAGGGCCTTTTCCACGGTTTCCCTGGACTTTATGCCCTTGATGTTTACAACTGCGCCGATACCACAGTTATCATGCTCATATTCCGCTCTGTGAAGCGGCGCCTCGGGGACATTCATTTTTGCATCAAACATCTCAATTTCTCCTTTTCCTTGTATCATGGGTTTAGCGGCACGCAAACCGTTAGATTTATTTATCCGAATTGTCTGATTGTCAGATAATTTGTGTGTTCACGCCGCTTTTGCCTCATTTTACTCATAAAAAAAGTAACCAAAAAACACTGAACCGCCTTTGGTCACTTCGCTTACGATTATATCAGCAGTACGAAACGTGGTACCTTTTCGTACTACTATTTTATATGATAAAATTATAGATAATTTTTTTGCTTTTGTAAAGGGTTATTTTTTTTAATTCCCGTTTATACGTGACATTTTTTACGGATGATAGTATAATTTGTATAGATTATTAAGAAAAGGAGTTTTGTTATGCATGTATTTCAACCATTTCCGGTAGATAGCCTGGAATTTAATCCCTTTAAAACAATCGGTCAGGACTGGGGACTTGTTTCGGCAGGTACAAAGGAGTCCGCCAACACCATGACCATAAGCTGGGGAGGCGTCGGCGTGCTTTGGGGAAAAAATGTCGCCTTTGTGTTTATCCGCGACTCAAGATTTACGAAAGAATTCATAGACAAAAACGACTTTTTTTCAATTTCCTTTTTGGGAAAGAGCTTCAAAAACGCGCTCAGCTACTGCGGCTCACACTCGGGCCGTGATTGCGACAAGCTTGCGGAGGCAGGGCTTACATGGAATTATAAACATTCCATTCCTTTCATTGACGAGGGTGAGCTTGTTCTTTTGTGCAACAAGCTGTCCGCTACGCGGATTACCGACGAAAGCTTCCTGTCGCCCGATATCAAAAAATGGTATCAGGACGGCGACATGCACACCATGTATGTAGCGGAAATCATAGAAGCAATGGCGCGATAATGCAAAGCCTGTGAATATTTCAAAATACTCACAGGCTTTATCTCTTTGATTTTCCTGATAAAACCGGCTAAGGCTTAATCCTTAATGGTAAACTTCAGCGTAATCGTACCGTAATATTTCCCTTTACCCTTAAGTGTCACGGAAGCCTTTCCCGCTTTCGCGTTGTTCTTGTAGCCTGTCACCTCGTAATCCTCCGCGGAAAGCTCCGGTTCTCCTCCTTTGGGAATAATATCCGCCGGCGTAATCGTCACTGCGGTTTTTCCGTTGAAATATTTATCGCTGATTGTATAATTCTTTGCCGAAATCTTAGAAGCCACCCTGTACGTTACGGTTTTTATTCCGGTATAGGTATCTTCATTTATCGGGGAAATAGTGAGCGTAAGACCTGCCGCAGGCTGCCCATTGTCGCTTTCGTCCCATGTAAGCTCATAATCCTTATTCAATTTCAGCTTTACACCCGTATAATCCTTAACGACTACCTGACTGTTCCTCTTTGACCATTTACCGGTTTCAATAGTAAAATCCGACTCTGATTTTACGGACAGAGTTTCAAAGTCAGCCGCAACGACCTTAATCGAAGCCTCACGCCTTTGTCCTTTAAGCCAACGATTTTTGCCGATAATTTCCACCGGCACGACATCTCCCACCTTTTTACCCTTGCCCTCGGCGCTTGCGTAATGGTAGTTCACTCTGTAATCCGTTCCTTCCTTAAGTACATATCCGCCCCATTTTATCTCGGAGAGCTTTGCCCCCTTTGAGGAATACCCGACCTCTATTTCCGAAAGCGCACTGTCCGGGATATCCGAAAGCTCCATCCCCTCAATTTCAAAAAATTCTATCGTCGAACCGGAAAAGTTATTCCCTGCCGCCTTAACCGTAAACCGCGCCGTACCCTTACCGATATTCGACTTATAGCTTACCGTATAGTCCGTACCCTCCTCCAGCTCATAGCCGCTCGCAAGCTTTACGCTCAAATCCGAAAGCGTCACTGCGCTGCCCGCATATTTATATCCGTCCTTCGTGTAGCTTAATATAGGATTTTTGTAGGTGAACTTGAACTTTTTTATCGTAAAGCTAAGCTCCTTGGTGCCCGTATAGCTTCCTTCTCCAATTACGATAACACTTGCCTTGCCCGCGTTATAATTGTTTTTGTATACAACATCATAATCCGTGCCCTGTTCAAGCTCTGTCTGACCATCCATTACGCTTATCTCAGGCTCGATTGCATAACCCGTGAAGTCATAGCTTTTTTTGGCAAGCTTGATGCTAAGCTTACTTACTGCCTTTACATCCTCGGACTTTTTGTCATATATCGTATACGACCTCTCAACACTTCCCGTAAAACCGCTTCCTGTCACGGCTTTAATTACATAAGTCTGCAATACGCCCGTTGTCATGTAGTCACATCCCGCTTTAGTTTCCAACGTATATTGCCAGCCCTCCACAAGCTTACGCGACACGGATTTACCGTTCTCGGTATACGTATATGTCACAACAGGAGTGGAGTGCTGCTCGGTATTCTTCCCGTTGGAAATGACATTCGGCACATATATACTGATTTGGCTCTTATCCGACAGATCAACCTCCGTCGCAGGTCTGTCAGGGTCAGCATTATCGGGTGTACTGCTTTCTTCCGTACTGCTTTCTTCCGTACTGCTTTCTTCCGTGCTGCTGTTCTCTTCCTCCGTACTACTGCCGCTTTCCTCTTCCGTACTGCTGCTTTCTTCTTCTGTGCTGCTGCCGCTTTCCTCTTCCGTGCTGCTGCTTTCCGTTGGCGTACTGCTTTCTTCCTCTGTGCTGTTGCTTTCCTCTTCCGTACTGCTACTCTCTTCTTCTGTACTACTGCTTTCTTCCTCCGTGCTGCTGCTTTCTTCTTCTGTGCTGCTGCCGCTTTCCTCTTCCGTGCTGCTGCTTT
>JAJQDE010000013.1:0-9003 GCA_021202335.1 Lachnospiraceae bacterium | reverse complement strand
CTTCTTCTGTGCTGCTGCTTTCTTCCTCCGTACTGCTTTCCTCCTCCGTACTGCTTTCTTCTTCCGTGCTGTCCTCGTTACCTAACCCGGAGCTTTTTGTGTACAAGCAAACGCTTTCCGTCAAGCCTTGCGGAAGCTCCGTAATCTCACTGCCGTCATCGCCGCGGTACCATGCTCCTTTATATCCATAAGCGGGCAGCGAAACAGACATAGACAGATTCAGCGGCGCATTGATTTTCACAAGCTGTGATGTTTCCGAAAACATTTCCGTGACAGTTTCAACATTTTCCATATCAAAGCTGCTCAAGTCAAGGCTCGTCAAATGCGTACAGCTATCAAACATATAGCTCATATCCATTACATTGCTTGTGTCAAAACCGCTTACATCCAGCTCAGAAATATTATAGCAGCAGGAAAACATAAAACTCATATCTGTCACGTTCCCCGTGTCAAAGCTGCTTACATCCAGCTTTTGCAGATTAGAATAAGTTCCCACAAGCACGAACATTCCACTCATATCCGTTACATTGCCTGTATCAAACTCACTTACATCCAAGCTGTCCAAACACATACAATCATAAAACATATAATTCATATCTGTAACTTCACTTGTATCGAACCCGCTTATATTTAAGTCAGCCAAAGTCTCGCAATCACTAAACATTTCACTCATGTCCGTTACTCCGCTCGTATCAAGCGCACTCAAATCCGCATACTTCAAAGCATAGCAACGATAAAACATTCTGCTCATGTCCGCCACATCGCTCGTATCACATTCCGCCGTGAAAACCACGCTTTCTAAGCAACCACACTCACTGAACATTTCGCTCATGGATGTCGCTCCGGTCAAAGTCACCTCCGCGCTTGTAATATAATCGGAATAATCCAGCCATTCCCTTTCATCCCAATCTCCGGTTCCCTCAATCGTAAGCTTTCCCGACGTATCTATGCTCCATTCAATCTCCCCGTCTGTACCGCCTATGCCATCCGTGCGGAAAAGATGTATGCTTTCCGAAGAGTTTATCGGAAGCTCCGAATAAAAATTCCCTTCATCGTCCTGAAATGTTTCCATAATAGGAATGGAAACTGCCAAATTTACCGGAGTATCAATCTCTGTAAGCCTCCCCGTCCCTGAAATTATGGAGGAGCCTGATGTAACGCTTCCCAAATCAAAATTACTTAAATCAAGGCTTTTCAATGCGGTACATCCTCCAAACATCGACCAAATGCTTTGCACTTTGCCGGTGTCAAAGCTGCTTAAATCCAAGCTTTCCAGCTTATAGCAGCGAGCAAACATTTGGTGCATATCAGTTACATTGCTTGTATCGAAGCTGCTCAAATCCAAGCTTTCCAGCTTATAGCACTCAGCAAACATATAATACATCTTTGTTACCTTGCCGGTATCAAAGCTGCTTAAATCAAGGCTTGTCAGTCCAGAGCAAAATGCAAACATACGGCTCATATCCGTCACCTTTGCAGTATCAAAGCCGCTCAAGTCAAGACTTGTCAAATCACAGCACTCGCCAAACATATAGATCATGCTCGTCACATTGCTTGTATCGAAGCTGCTCAAATCCAAGCTCGTTAAATTATCTCACGCCGCAAACATATAGCTCATGTTCTTCACGCTGCTTGTGTCAAAATTGCTTACATCCAGACTGTCCAAATTCCAGCATACTTCAAACATATCACCCATATTGGTCACTGCGCTTGTATCTAAGCCACTTAAATCAACACTGCGCAATTCCTCACAGTAGTAAAACATATAGGACAAATCCGTGGCTCCCGTTAAATTCACGACCGCGCTTGTAATATTTTTCCGGTAATCATACCAAGGCGCTAAGTCAGAACTCTTCTTGAAATCCCCGGTTCCGCTTACCGTCAGCTTTCCATCACTGTCTATCTCCCATGTGACATCTCCATAGCTTCCGCTTGCAATATTGCCGCTTTCGTCCTCCTCCGAGCTTAAATCCGACGCGGCTTCCTCTAACTCCTCCTCCAAGTAGGACGATTCATCGGTTTCCTCCTCGGTTGTCAAAGCCTCCGTCAACGCTTCCTCACTCTGCGCCGTGTCCGTTTCGCTCTCTTCCGAAGCCGACATGTCCTCTTCCGAAGCCTGATTGCTCTCTTCCGAAGCCGACACGTCCTCCTCCGAAGCCGACACGTCCTCCTCCGAAGCCGACACGTCCTCCTCCGAAGCCGACACGTCCTCCTCCGAAGCCGTTTCATTCTGCATAGGGGCTTCATCTTCTTCAGCTTCTTCTTCCGACGCTTCTTCAGACGCTTCAGGTTCGCCGTCCTCTTCAATAATAGCCTGCGTTTCCTCAACTGACGCCTGCTCTTGTGTTTCCTCAGGCGCCGCAGTATCGTAAGCGTAAACATTCATCCCACTCAACATCATTGCCGCAGTGAGCAGAACAGACAGCGCACGCTTTATCCTTACCTTCAGACCGTTTTTCTTAAGCATAAATCATCACCCCATATTCCTAATCACTTTTTACATTAATCACCTCATGTCACGACCGCAGGGAGTAGCTAATGGTGCAACATACTATTTATCACGGAAGCTCCTCCACCATCGCAATCGCCTGCTCTATGATGTTTTGAAATGCCTCGGTAAGCACTCCCTTTTTGCTGTCGTCGATATCCATCCTCTCCATGATGTCGCTGTAAACGTCAGCCGTGTTCACAAGCGAATCCGCGACCTCCCGCACATACGCCCGGTTTTGATCTACCGCGCCTGCAATAGCCTCCTTCACTTCTCCTGTTCCTGCCACGCTCGCCTTGACATCATTAAAATATCTGCGCGTCTGCTCCATGCTCTCAATGTTGTGGCGCATCGCCTCATCCGAAGCCTGAATTGCCTCGTTCAGCTCGCTGCTTCTGCGCTCCACCTCTTTAACGCTTGCATCGATGCTCTCGACCATATCCTGACTCAGCTTCGCAAGCTTGCCAACCTCCTCTGCGACAACCGCAAAGCCCTTGCCCTGCTCGCCTGCCCGCGCTGCCTCAATGCTGGCGTTCAGCGCGAGGAGGTCTGTCTGGTCGGCAACCTCTCCTATTCCCACCGTACTGTCCTTGATGCGGTCAAGCGCTTCCTGCAGCATTGCAAAAATGTCCGACATGCTCTTAAAGTTTTCCTGTACGGAGTTTGAATCCTTTTTAAGCTGTTCCATCTGGCTTTGCGCCTCCGTGACGGAGCGGTCAATCTGTGTTTCCACATCGTTAAATTTCTCTGCGGCGGTTGTAATGCTTTGGAAGCCGTCATTTAAGGAGTCGACCTCTTCCTGCAGATTGACAATATCATTTTTCAACACGGAAAGCCTGTCATTTGCATACCGCATCTTTTGGGTCGTTATAAAGACATCATCCGTCAGCTCACCCACAACCTGATTTGCGCTTTTCAACGCATATCTTACCGGATATTTGTCAAATTCCGCACTCTTCTGCCCTGCCGCATTTAAAGCCGCGCCGGACTTTATTTCCTTTTCTGCTTCTCTGTTTCCGAAAAATTTAAACACGCTCTTCCCCTCCTACTCAAATGCCAGACAGCACATTGTCTGATTTACAAACTGTGTGTTATAGTGTTCACCGACGCCGACCATTCCCGCATGAGAAAATTCACGGCTCATTTCGCTCAGATAACTCTCCCAATAATGCTCGTCATTGAACAGTATATATCTGAAAAGGCAATTCACGGAAAGCACCGCCGAAACATGCCCTAAATCTCTTTTTATGCCTGCGATTGTGTCATTAATCACCGCACGGTAATCGCCTGTTTCCAATATTGTAAGGAAGTCCATCTTATTTGCCGGGCGGTAGGTAATGATATCCCCGTTCTTTCCAACATCCTTTATGGAAATTATGTACGTATCGGAGCCGCATACATGCCCCAGCGGATTGCGAAAGGTCTGCGTCGTAATCTTATCCCTGCTTATTCCCAATGCGGAGGTATACACCGATTCAGCGGATGCTCCCTCCAGCGTGCAGATTTTATAGTTCTTAGGGTCAGCGTCCGTCACCATAAACTGCTTTTCATTCTCCTTAGAATGAACATAGATATTTTCCTTATATGACTTTATCTTCCCCTTAAGATTTTTTATGATAAAAAATGCGCACGCATCCTGATAAACCTTCCCGTTGCATGCAACGGCAGACGAATTGCTCGTTCCGCCCGCAAGCTCATAGCCCGAGCGGCAGAGGAAATTCGAGAGCGTAGTAACCGCCCGCACATCCGCGCCCGCCGAGCACAGGTCGAAGCCCGCCGTGTTTCCGCGCGCGCCCTGCACCGAATTTACGGCATTTTCAAGACGCTTAATATACTTCATCGGCATCACGGACGCCTGCTCAAGCACATCCGCCGCAACCTTAATACCCTCACTCATCGCTATCACGGTGACACCCGCATCAAAGGACTGCTTATCCGTATAGGACTGCCCCACGCCTCCGATGCACGCAACCCCCGGGAAGCGTTCCTCAATTTCTCCTGCGGCGCGCTCAAGCATATCCTCACTTGCCACGACAAAAAACAATGCCTCAGGATTGGCAATGCTTTTTAACGCCTCCGCCATGTCGCCCCTCTTACTGCTGCCATAAGTCAATTTCATACAAAAACCTCCTTATTAATATATTGATTACAGCTTAATCCTTGTCCCTGACAAAACGCCTTTGCCCTGTTTCTCCCTGCGTATTCATCGCAAATACATGCATCTTCTTTTGATGCTCCTCTCTTTGCTGCTTTTCCAAAGTCAGATGGATATTTTTCTCACATTCCGGGCAATACCTTCCGCTGCGTATTTCCTTCCTGCAGCTCTCACAATGCAGGAAAGAGCGCGCCCCTTCAACAATCTCAAAGCGTGACTCCCTGAGCATTGCCCTGACAGCCGCCTTGCTTACGCCCGTATTCTTCTCTATATCCACTGCCGATGCCCCGGGATTTTGCTCTATATAAGAGCGCGCCTTCCCATAATTGTCATAGTCAAAAGCGCCGCACTCCTCACAGCGATACTCCCCCAAGCCTCTGTATACAAGCACACCGCCGCAGCTTTTGCAGCTTGTGGGTACATTGTAAATTTGTAAATAACCTGCCAAATCCATCGCCATGCAGAAATCTCCTTCCATTTTGCTCTGATATAATCGATACGGCGCAGCTTATGGCCGCGCTCAAATTTCCGTCATTTATATTTTACCATATTCTCCATTATTTTCATATAAATATTAATGCAAAACGTAAAAAAAATCCGGCTTTTTAACCGGATTTTTTTATACATTACGCCGAACGGCATTAAGCCGCTTACAGCTTACGTTTTCTGATGCGCTTCATAAATACCACTGATATAATGCAGCTTAAAACCTCCGCTATAATAAAGGTCAGCCACACAACCCATGTATTTACGGCATTTTCCACCGCAACGCCGGAAAGCGCCCATGCGATGGGAATTACAAACAGGAACTGTCTGCATACGGAAACGATAAGCGACTCCAAGCCTGCGCCTAACGCCTGGAAAACGCCCTGGTACGCGATATTGGCTCCCGCAAACACAAAGCTGATTGAAATTATGCGCATTGCGCTGACGCAAATCTCCTTTGTGCTTCCCGAAAGCCCGAACGCGGAAGAAAAGGGTGATGCAAAAAGCTCAAGCAGAAGCGTTCCGATAAGCATAATGCACAGCGTATATCCCAAACCGTATTTTATGCCGCTGTTGATGCGCTCCTTGTCATTTTTCCCATAATTGTAGGACACAATCGGCGTAATCGTGTCGCGAAGCCCGAACGCCGCAAACAGGATGAACTGCTGGATTTTATAAAACAAGCCGTATGCCGTCACGACCGACTCGTCGATACGGACTAATATACGGTTCAAGCCGTAGGTCATGACAGACATAAGCGCCTGCGCGATGATTGCCGGCAGCCCGATTGCGTATATTTTTTTAATTGTCTGAAGCGAGGGCTTTAAATAAGACAAGCCGTTTTTAATTTCCACGTTTTTCTTAAAATGAAATACTGCCGCCACTGCGAATGAAACAATCTGACCGATAATTGTCGCGTAAGCCGCGCCGCTGACGCCAAGCTTTGGCAGCCCGAGCAGACCGTATATCAAAATCGGATCCAAAATAATGTTTACAACCGCGCCCGACACCTGCGCCGCCGTTGAATACACCGATTTGCCCGTTGACTGAAGCAGCTTCTCAAAAACCGAGAAAAAGACAATTCCAAACGACCATATGCAACATATCCTAAGATAAGTCACCGCCATATCGATTATAAGCGCGTTTTGCGTCTGGCTCTGAATATAGGCTTTTACCCCAAACACGCCAAAAAGCAAAAATACAATGTAAATGACAATGGCAAGGAAAAACGCATTTCCCGCCGTATGGCTTGCCTGCTCCTGATTTTTTTGTCCGAGGCGCATTGATACAACCGCTCCCATGCCCACACCCGTACCGATGCCGACCGCAACCATGAGCATCTGCACCGGAAACGCCAGCGTGAGCGCGTTCAGCGCCGATTCGCCCACATCGGCAATTCCACCCACAAAGATGCTGTCCACAATATTATAAAGCGCCTGGAGCATCATTGATAATATCATTGGAATACCCATCGTCAGCATAAGCTTATTCATCGGCATAAACGACATTTTGTTTTCTTTTTGATTCATTATAACCTACCTGCTTTCTATATAATAACATGTTAATGACGAAAAAAAGCGCAAATCCTATCCGGATTTACGCTTTTCGCCACTCGACAAATATTATAATAGCAAAAAAACAATAAAAATGTCAACCCAAATTTTTTCTTTTAATAATGATGCGAGTGTGCTATAATCAACGCGAAAGCAAGGAGCGTGTTTACATTGAACTGTTTAAAGCAATTTTTAATTATCCTTTTGATATCCTTTATCGGCGAGCTGTTAAACGCGGCGCTGCCGCTGCCCGTGCCTGCAAGCATATACGGCATGGTCATTCTTTTTGTATGCCTTTGTACCGGCGTCATTAAGCTCGAAGCCGTAAAGACGGTGGGGAAGTTTTTAATTGAAATCATGCCCGTAATGTTTATTCCTGCCGGCGTGGGGCTGATGTCATCATGGAATGTTTTAAAGCCCCTGCTGATTCCGGCGGCAGTCATTACCGTCGCAGTCCTTGTGGCAGTCATGGCAGTAAGCGGCAGAGTTTCTCAGGCAATCATACGGCATGGAAGGGAGAATAAGAAGGATGAATGAGTTTTTGCAAAATTCGGTTTTCTTTGGAGCGGCGATAAGCCTGCTTTCTTATATGATTGGCCTTAGGCTGAAAAAGAGGTTCAAAAGCGGCGTCTTTAATCCGCTCCTGATATCAATTATAATTACCATAGCCGTCCTTGCGGCGGCTCATATCGATTACGAAACCTACAATATAAGCGCAAAATATTTGAGCTGGTTTCTGACTCCCGCCACGATATGCCTCGCAATCCCGCTCTATGAACAGCTTTCACTTTTAAAGAAAAATTTCGCCGCAGTGCTCGCCGGAATTGTGTCGGGAGTCCTGACAAGCCTTGTCACGGTGCTTATCCTGGCTCTCATTTTCGGGTTAAGCCAACAGGAATTTGTGACCTTTCTGCCAAAATCAATCACTACGGCAATCGGAATGGACGTATCAAGGGAGCTTGGCGGCTATGTGACAATTACCGTAGTGGTCATCGTCATCACGGGAGTTTTGGGAAATATTTCGGCGGAGCTTATCTGTAAGGTTTTCGGCATAAAGGAACCGATTGCAAAGGGACTGGCTATCGGCTCCGCGTCGCATGCCATAGGTACCGCAAGGGCTATGGAGATGGGCGAAATTGAGGGCGCAATGAGCAGCCTGTCCATCGCGGTTGCGGGGATTTTAACCGTTATAGGCGCCTCTGTCTTTTCATGGATTTATTCCTTATTATGACAGCGCCTCCTTCAAAACCTCAAGGTTATCCTGCATGGCATCAAGATAGGTAAAGCCGTTGTCTATATCGTCTGACGTCACTGACTGCATGGAATCCATGGTTAAAATCCTCTGATTTTTGCTCTGTGTATTCTGACGGATGGCTTCCGCGATTTTTTTATCCGAGCCGTCTATCACAAGAATTGAGTCCAAGCCCAGCTCGTCCGCCTTTCCCGCAAGAAAGGTAATCGTTTCAAAGCTTGCTTCCGTTTCGGTGCTGCAGCCTGCAAAGGCGGCGTAGTAATCCAGTCCGTAATCGTCCGCCAAATAACGGAATGGAAAGCGGTCGCCAAACAGTATGGTTTTCTTTTCCGAGCCGGCAGCCGCATCGGCATATTCCCGGTCAAGCGCCGTGAGCTTTTCAACATACGCCGCTGCGTTTGCGGCATATGTCTGCGCGTTTGCGGCATCCAGCCGACTAAGCTCCTCTAAGAGCGTCTGCGTCAGCGCCGCCGCATTTTTCACGGAAAGCCATACATGCTCGTCATATTCCGTTTCCTCCCCGTCATGCGTTTCGGCATCCTGCATTCCCTCGACTGCTTCCTCCTCCCTTACGGCATCTCCCAGCCTTTCCATGAGATTGACCACTGTCATATTTTCATTAGCCGCTCCCTTTAGGGCATCCTCGACCCATTCGTCCGATTCGCCGCCCACATATACAAACAAATCCGCCGACAGTATTTCAACCATATCCTGAGCAGTCGGCTGATAGCTGTGCAATTCTCCTCCATTATCAAGCAGGAGTGTTAATTCAAAGCTGTCCGCACATTCCCCTGCAATCTCCCGAATCCAGTCATACTGCGGAAAGGTCGTGCAGACAATACTGTATTTTCCATCGTCCTTCCGGTTTTCTCCTGCGGCGCCGCAGCCGGTCAGCATTGCAATACAAGCCATCGCAGATATCATTAAAAGCAATAATTTTTTCATACTAATCTCCATTCCGGAGCGTTTTACGCGACGGGGCGACGCAAATGTCAAATTTGCGTCTGCCATCAAAGCTATTTGTGACGCTCCGGCACAAATAGCCGTATGAAAAATAAGCTATCGAGCT
>JAJQDE010000046.1 GCA_021202335.1 Lachnospiraceae bacterium | reverse complement strand
AGATGTGTATAAGAGAAATAATGAAAACAGTTCAGATTTCTTTAAACTCGATTGATAAGGTAAAGTCCTTTGTTAATGATATTACGAAGTTCGACTATGACTTCGACCTTGTTTCGGGCAGATATGTCATCGACGCAAAATCAATCATGGGCATCTTCAGCTTGGATTTATCAATGCCGATTGACTTGAATATCCATGCAGAAGGAAATACGGATGAGGTTATGGAAGTCATAAAGCCTTACTTAGTTTAATCCGGTGTCCGATTAAACAAAATATTTATAGTAAACGGCAGATTATTTTTACGGTTCACTATAAAGCCTGTCAGGTACAGAATATATTTCCGTACCTGATATTTTTTTACCAACTGATTTCAACCACCTCGTCCGTGTCAAGCGCCGTCTGCACAAGCGCGTCGATTTTTTCATCAAGATTATTCTCATGTACCCGGATTACATTTAAGTTCGGCTTCGTCACCGGATGCTTTGCGACAAATATTGTGCAGCAGTCCTCATATGGAAGGATTGACGTTTCATAGGTATCGATTTTCTCCGATATCTCAACGATTTCCTGCTTGTCCATCCCGATAAGAGGTCTGTAGACAGGCAAAGTACACACATCATTTGTCGCCAAAAGCGACTGCATGGTCTGCGACGCCACCTGCCCGATGCTCTCACCCGTAATCAGCCCAAGGCTGCCCGTCTTTTTTGCAATCTCCTGCGCAATACGCATCATATAGCGCCGCATGATAATGGTAAGCTCATCGTGCGGACACTTATCATAAATATAGAGCTGAATGTCCGTAAAATTGATAATATGCAGGTTAATCGTCCCGCTGTATTTCGACACGATTTTAGCCAAATCCTTTACCTTCTGCGTCGCGCGTTCGCTGGTGTAGGGCGGTGCGCTGAAATAGACCGCGTCAATCGTCACGCCGCGCTTTGCAATCATATAGCCTGCCACGGGCGAATCAATTCCGCCCGAGAGCAGGAGCGTCCCTTTCCCGTTTGTTCCGACAGGCAGACCGCCGGGCCCCGGAATGACCACGGAGTAAACATTAATCCTTTCGCGTATTTCAACTCTCAAAAGCATGTCGGGCTTGTGTACATCGACCCTGATTTCGGGAAACGCGTTTAAAATCGCCTCTCCCAAATCACAATTTATCTCCATCGAGCTTTTCGGATAATTCTTTCTCGCGCGCCTTGCCTCCACCTTAAAGGTGATGTGTTTATCGGGATATACCTCGTCAATATACCTTATCACATCCCCGCAAAGCTTCTCGAAGCCTTCATCCTCAAGCTGCACGACCGGGCAAATTCCCGTCACTCCGAACACGGTCTTTAGATTTTCAACGGTTTCGTCAAAATCATAATCGCCGTCCGCGTTGACATAAATCCTTCCCTGCGACTTCGTGACCTCAAACTCACCGTCGCATCGCCTGAGCGCATAGCGTATACGGTCGCACAGCCGGTCCTCAAAAAGATATCTGTTCTTTCCCTTTACGCCGATTTCGGCATATTTAATCAAAAATGTCCTGTAATTCATCGCATCCTCCATATTTGACGGCAGTCTAACGTCTTGTGTAACGCCGCAGTGCGGGCACCAGCTCGCTCATGCATTTCACCGTGTAATCAATCTCCGCCTCCGTCGTGAACATGCTCATGCTGAAGCGCAGCGTTGAATCCCAATACTGCTTCCCGATTCCGATTGCCTTTAATGTGGCTGACGCCGCAGGCTTATTCGAGGAGCATGCGCTCCCTGCGGAAACATAAATCCCTTTATCCTCCAAGGCATGCAGCATCACCTCACTGCGCACGCCCTGCACGGAAACGCTCACAATCTGGGGCGCGCCCTCATTGCCCTGCGGCCCGTTTACGTGAATCCCGTCTATCCTTGTAACGCCCGCTATAAAGCGTTCCCGCAGCCGGTAAAGATAATGGATTTTCGTATCAAAATCCGCAAAAATTTCTTCAACCGCCTTCGCCATTCCCGCTATGCCCGGAACATTCTCCGTGCCGGAGCGCATGCCCTTTTGCTGTCCGCCGCCAAAAATAATCGGGCGCACCTTTGCCTTTTCATTGATATACAAAAAGCCCACGCCCTTTGGTCCGTGTATCTTGTGGGCGCTCACGGACAGAAGGTCAACATTCATGCGTTTGGGATAAATCCTGAATTTTCCATAACCCTGAACCGCGTCCACATGAAACAGCGCACCGGGGTTCATACGCTTTATCAGCGCTCCCGCTTCCTCAATCGGCTGCACTGAACCGATTTCATTATTTGTGTGCATAATCGACACAAGTATGGTATTTTGCGTCATTGCCCTTTCCAAATCGCCAAGCCGTATCACGCCCCTTGCATCCACGGGAAGATAAGTCACCTCAAAGCCCTGCTCCTCAAGAAACGCACAGGTCTGCAGGATTGCCGGATGCTCAATTTTTGTGGTTATGATATGCCTTCCGGCTCTGTAATTTGCATACGCGCCGCCGATCAACGCCATGTTGTCCGACTCTGTTCCGCCCGAGGTGAATATGATTTCCTTTTCCTGCGCCTTAAGGCTTCCTGCTATCACTTCTTTTGAATAGCGCACATACTTTTCAGCCTCAACGCCCTTTTTGTGCATGCTTGAAGGATTTCCGTAATCCTCACACATGATATGTGTCATAAGCGCCGCCACGCTTGGCAGACCCTTCGTTGTCGCCGAATTGTCGAGATATACTTCCGTCATCTGAAACCATGCCTTTCCAAATCTGCTTCCTCTTTATATAAAATATGCATTTTGTCGTTTTTTGGTGCAGTCCGCATGTAGGCGAACCTTTTTATACAATAACAAAATATTAACGCAATTGCAAGCGCTTATAGTCTATTCCTCCAACTGATACATAATCCACGACATGACCGTCATGCCCGCCGTTTCCGTGCGAAGTATGCGTTTCCCCAAAGTTACGGGCTGCATGCCGAGCGCGACTGCCTCGTTTATCTCCTGCTCCTCGAAGCCTCCCTCGGGACCTATGAAAACGGCAATGGTCTGCCCGGGCTTTAAGCTCTCCATGATTTTCCTCGTGCCCGCCATCCCTGCGGGGTTATCCAAAATACCCTCAAGCTCATATGGCACGAGCTTTACATCCATATCCTTTGCATATTCCAATGCCTGCCGGTACGTCATCACATCACTGATTTTAGGCACGATTGCGCGCTTGCTCTGCTTTGCCGCCGCCTCTGATATCCCCTGCCAGCGCGCGATTTTGGATTTTGCCTTCCTGTCGTCAAGCTTTACCACGCAGCGCTTCATCGCCACGGGAATAATCTCATACACGCCAAGCTCCGCCATTTTCTGAATAATAAACTCCATCTTGTCGCCCTTTGGCAAGCCTTGGAAAAGAAACACTTTTGAGGGCAGCTCCACGCCGTCCTCCCTGACAAACCTAAGCCTGCACACCACTTGAGCCTCCGTAATCTCCTCTATGCCGCAGCGATAATCCTTTCCGTCCGTTCCATTGCTGATGCTGACTTCATCCCCCGGCTTCAGACGAATGACATTTTTAATGTTGTTCACATCGCTTCCCGTTATTATGACACGTGTGTCATAAATTTGGGACGGCTCTACAAAAAAATGATACATAACCGTTCCTTCCTCACAGCGGCTTTTGAGCTGTGATGCTTACCCATTCGCCCTGATATGTCGTTTCGATAACCTTCATACCCGCCGCCTCGACAGCCTCCCTCACGGTCTGCTCCTTATTATCGATGATGCCCGAGGTGATGTAAATGCCGCCCGGCTTGAGCTGATTTTGGATAACGGGGGTAAGCGGCACCAGCACGTCCGCCAAAATATTTGCGGCAACAATATCATACCTTCCATATCCAACCCGGTCCTGCACGGCTTTATCAGTGATGATGTTTCCTATCATCATTTCAAAACTGTCCCGGCTGATACCGTTGGCCTCCATATTTTCCCGCACAGCCTCCTCCGCGCACGGATCCAAATCCGTCCCCACCGCATGTCCTGCGCCATACATAAGAGAAACGATGGAAAGTATCCCGCTGCCCGTACCCACATCAAGCAACTGCGTTTCCGGCGTTATGTGTTTTTTAATCTGCCTGATGCAAAGCTGCGTCGTTTCGTGCATCCCTGTCCCAAACGCTGTTCCCGGGTCAATGTGCAGAATTTTCTTATCCCTGTCCTCGGGCTTTACCTCCTCCCAAGAGGGAATGACAAGCAAATCATCTATATAAAACTGATGAAAAAATTCCTTCCAGTTGTTAATCCAATCAATATCCTCCGTTTCGGACACCATAATCGTGCCCTCGCCCACATCCATGAAATTCCTAAGAGCGTCAAGCTCCCGCCTGATATCCGAAAGCATTTGGTCCGTATCCACAGGATGCTCCTTACTGTCCTCCACAAAAAAGCTTAAATACGCTATGCCGTCGTCCTGCGGTCCGTCAGGCAGTATGTCCACAAACATCTGCTCCTTCTCCAGCGGGGTAAGCGGGATTTTGTCCTCAATCTGCGCCCCCTCCAATCCGATGTCATAAAGTGCGCTGATAATAATATCCTCCGCGTCGGTAATTGTTTTAACCGTAAATTTTTTCCATTTCATTGCTTTAATAATAATCCCTTTCTCCATAATTACAGCACAAAAACGCAGCTTTGTTGCTTTACGCCGCTGCGTTTCCGCTACATCAGATATTACCTGAAAAGTCCCTTGCGTTTCTTTTTATCCTTGTCGTCGCCCGGGTCGTTGTTCTCCATGTTTTTGACTGCCTCAAGGCTGTTTTCCGTTTCCTTGTCAAACCTGCGCAGTAAATCCTTTGCCTCATTTGAAAGCCTTTCCGGAACCTGCACCACAAGCGTAACATAATGGTCTCCGCGCACATCCTTATTCCGAAGTGAGGGCACTCCCTTGCCGCGCAATCTGACACGCGTGTCAGTCTGTGTGCCCGCTTTCACGTCATAGACCACCTTGCCGTCAACCGTGTCAATCAGCACCTCACCGCCAAGCGCCGCCACCGCAAACGAAACGGGAACCGTAGAGAATATATTCATATCCTGCCTTTGGAAAATCGGATGCCTGTCTACCACAACCTCTACCAACAGGTCGCCTCTCGGACCGCCGTTTACTCCCGGTTCACCCTTATCCCGTATGCGCACGCTCTGACCGTTGTCAATACCGGCAGGCATGGAAACCTGTATTTTCTTCCTGCCTGAAATATATCCGCCGCCGCCGCAGTCGGGACATTTATCCCTGATTGTCTTTCCCGTACCGCCACATTCAGGACAAATCTGCGAATTTTGAATTGTGCCAAAGCCCACATTGCGCATCGTCACTACCTGACCGCGCCCGCCGCAGCGCCGGCATGTTTCAGGCGAAGTGCCGGGCTTTGCCCCGCTGCCGTTACATGTCTTACATGTGTCCTTCAGGTTCAGGTCAAGCTCCTTCTCCACACCAAATATGGCATCCGAAAATGAAATACGCACACTGGTACGCAGATTTGCTCCCCGCATCGGTCCGTTGCTTGCGCGCCCACGACTGCCGCCGCCGAAAAAGTCGCCAAAGATATCGCCGAAAATATCGGAAAAATCCGCGCCGCTGAAATCAAAACCGCCAAAGCCGCCGGAACCGCCGCCCTCAAACGCCGCATGGCCATACTGGTCGTACTGGCGCCTTTTATCAGGGTCGCTCAGCACCGCATACGCCTCCGAAGCCTCCTTGAACTTCTTTTCCGCCTCGGCATCACCCGGATTCATGTCCGGATGATATTTCTTGGCAAGCTGTCTGTATGCTTTTTTGATTGAGGCATCGTCGGCACCTCGCTCGACGCCCAATACCTCATAGTAATCTCTTTTTTGTTCTGCCATCTCAATCTCCAATAAATTAAAAAATATCTTTAAGTGAAGAAGAACTCAAAAACAAAAGAACTCTTTGTTTTGGTTGCGTTATTTTACATGAAGTTTTAGAATTTCTTAAACATCATGGAATGATGTTTAAGAAATTCTCTTCATGTTTTAAACCTCTCTGTAATCTCCGTCTACAACATCATCCGCCGTACCGGCATCGGTCTGCCCGGCAGCCGAGCCCATATCACCCATATCAGGGTTTGCGCCTGCGGCGCCCTGCATATTTTCATACATCTTTGTGAAAAGGTTCTGAGCCTTAGACATCAGCGCTTCCTGCTTACCCTTGAGCTCTACGACCTGATCCTC
The DNA here is from genome assembly GCA_021202335.1 of Lachnospiraceae bacterium. Classification (GTDB taxonomy): domain Bacteria; phylum Bacillota; class Clostridia; order Lachnospirales; family Lachnospiraceae; genus COE1. Next base: position 38,693 of record JAJQDE010000046.1, on the reverse strand, counting down.
CGTCAGCTCCGCGTCCTTTGTGCTTTCAAGGAAGGATTTAAGGTCGTTTAAGTCTGCCTCAAGCGACGCCTTCTCGCCGGCATCAATCTTGTCGCCCACCTCTGTCAGCGCCTTCTCCGTCTGGAATACGAATGAGTCGGCATCGTTTCTTGCGTCAATAGCCTCCTTGCGCTTCTTATCCTGCGCCTCATACTCTGCCGCTTCCTTCACTGCCTTCTCGATATCCTCATCCGACATGTTTGAGCCTGCCGTAATCGTGATATGCTGCTCCTTGCCTGTTCCCAAATCCTTAGCCGATACATTTACGATACCGTTTGCATCTATATCAAATGTAACCTCTATCTGAGGAACGCCGCGTCTTGCAGGCGGAATACCGTCAAGTCTGAACTGTCCAAGCGACTTGTTATCCCTTGCAAACTGTCTCTCGCCCTGCACCACGTTAATGTCAACGGCTGTCTGATTATCCGCCGCCGTAGAGAATATCTGGCTCTTCTTTGTAGGAATTGTCGTATTTCTCTCAATCAGCTTTGTAGCTACGCCGCCCATGGTTTCAATTGAAAGAGAAAGCGGTGTAACATCAAGAAGAAGTATTTCGCCCGCACCTGCATCTCCTGCCAGCTTGCCGCCCTGGATAGACGCGCCGATTGCCACGCACTCGTCGGGATTGAGCGACTTGCTCGGCTCCTTGCCCGTAAGCTGCCTTACCTTATCCTGTACTGCGGGAACACGCGTCGAACCGCCTACCAAAAGCACCTGTCCTATCTCTGCCGCCGTAAGTCCTGCATCTCTTAACGCGTTCTGTACGGGAATTGCCGTCTTTTCCACCAAATCATGCGTCAGCTCGTCAAACTTTGCCCTTGTAAGGTTCATGTCAAAATGCAGAGGTCCTTTCGCGTTCATGCTGATAAACGGAAGGTTGATATTTGTCGTCGTCGCGGAAGAAAGCTCTTTCTTTGCCTTCTCTGCGGCTTCCTTTAATCTCTGCATCGCCATCTTATCGCTTGAGAGATCGACACCGTTCTGCGCCTTGAACTCACTTACCATCCAGTCGATAAGCTTATTATCAAAATCATCACCGCCAAGGTGCGTATCGCCGTTTGTAGCAAGTACCTCGATTACGCCGTCGCCTATTTCAATGATTGATACATCGAAGGTACCGCCGCCAAGGTCATATACCAAAATTTTCTGTTCTTTTTCATTGTCAAGACCATAAGCCAATGCTGCTGCCGTAGGCTCGTTAATAATACGCTTTACATCAAGGCCTGCAATCTTTCCGGCATCCTTTGTAGCCTGACGCTGTGCGTCATTGAAATATGCGGGAACCGTAATGACCGCCTCTGAAACGGTTTCGCCCAAATAGCTCTCGGCATCCGCCTTAAGCTTTTGAAGTATCATAGCTGAAATCTGCTGCGGAGAATATTTCTTGCCGTCGATTGTCCTGCCGCGGTCTGTACCCATATCTCTTTTAATTGAGGAAATTGTTTCTTCCGCATTTGTAACCGCCTGACGCTTTGCAGGCTCGCCTACAAGCCTTTCCCCCGTCTTTGTAAACGCCACCACGGAAGGTGTTGTCCTTGCACCCTCTGTATTTGCAATAACGGTGGGCTTGCCGCCCTCCATAACCGCTACGCAGCTGTTTGTTGTACCTAAGTCAATACCGATAATCTTTGCCATGATTTTTTCCTCCTCTATTTTAAATCATTTTAATTTAATATTTGTCATTCCACAACTGCTACCATGCTGTGCCGGACCACGCTGTCACGATATGTGTAGCCCTTTTGAAGCTCCTGCGCCACGATTCCGGATTCATACTCCTCACTTGCCACCTGCATTACCGCATTGTGAAGCTCCGGATCAAACTCACAGCCCACTGCCTCAATCGGCTTTACCTCAAGCTTTTCAAGCTCCGCGATAAGCTGCTTATATACCATGCTCATGCCCTCCGCAAAGGGTGTGCTCATATCCTCCTCGGACAGCCCTGCAAGACCTCTCTCAAAATTGTCTACGACCGGCAGGATTTTCTCGATAACGCTCTTTGCGCCTGTTTCAAACATTGCGGATTTCTCTTTTTCGGAGCGTTTCCTGAAATTGTCGAACTCTGCCATCTGACGCTTTACCCTGTCCTCAAGCTCGTCAACCTTTTCCTGAAGCTTATTGGATTTTTTGTCCTTTGCAAAAACGGATTTTTTCTTTTCCTTTTTGTCATCATCCGCCGCGTTATCTTCGCCGGCTTCCGCTTCCTCGGGCGCATTCTCCGCCTCAGAGCCTGCCTCCTCGGAGCTTACTTTTGCAGAATTGATATCCTCTGAATTTTGGTTGTCTAATTCCTTTTCTTCCACAATCACTCGTCGTCCTTTCTATATGCTATATCTGTTTTTGAGGTCTGCCCGTCATCCTTTTTATATATGACTTCAAGCTGACTTTTCAACGTTTTCAATGTATGGACTACCTTGTCATAATCCATTCGTCTGGGTCCGATAATTCCTATCGTTCCCCTGACTCCCTCCTCCAATTCATAGGTTGCCGTAACCACGCTGCAGTCCTTCATGGTCTTTACGGGCGTTTCGTTTCCTATATATACCTGTATGCCCGTTCCCGCATCATCGCTAAGCGTTTCATTGACCAGCTCCGTTAAAAGCTGCTTTTCCTCAAGGGTGTTGATCAGCTCGCTTGCCCGCCGGTTATCCGCAAGCTCCGGATATTTGAAGATATTGTTGGCGCCGCTTGTATAAATCTCCACATCCTCGTCGTCTTTGATTTCAGCCTCCACGGCATCCATCACCGCCGCCACAATATTCGCGTAAGCGCCTGCCTGCTGCTTTAGCTTCGATATCATCGCAAGATTGATTCCCTCAATCGGCATCCCGTTGAGATTTGTGTTCAGCAAAATATTAAGCTTCCAAAGCATTTCATCGTCAAGCGGGTCGTCAATTGCAATCATGCTGTTTTTAATCACGTTCCCCTCGATTACGATGGTCGTAAGCAGCTGTCCCTTATCAACCCTCGAAAGCTGTATGAATTTCAGCTTATTCCCGCGCATCTGCGGTGCGGATATCATGGTCGCATAGTTTGTGTCGGCAGCCAGCCTTTTCGCCATCTGCTTTAATACCGACTCCATTTTGTCCTCTCGCTCAAGCAGAAGCTTATGCAGCTCCCTTACCTCCTGCGTAGCCTGACTGAGCTGCTCCTCTTTTTCCTGCATCATCCTGTCCACATACAGCCGGTAGCCCTTATCTGACGGGATGCGCCCCGCAGAGGTGTGAGGCTGAAGGATATATCCCAGCTCCTCCAAATCCGACATTTCATTCCGGATTGTGGCTGAGCTCAAATTTAAATCCGTGTACTTTGAAATTGTCCTGCTTCCCACCGGTTCGCCCGTTTCCAAATAGTTACGGATAATCGCCTGAAGGATTTTCAGCTTTCGCTCATCTAACTCCAATCTTTACCTCCCTGCGTGCCAAGCAATCATTTCCACATTTGCCTTTCAGTTTTTGTTAGCACTCAATGATATAGAGTGCTAATATTTACATATACTAACTTACTACTTTCAGTTTTTATTGTCAACAATCTTTTTCCAATTATTTATTAAGAAACTATAAAATATAATCCTTATTTCAAAGCAATTTATTGGATTTTCAATCTGCCTGTACAAACTCTTCACGCATGGGATTAAAAATATCGAGCAAAATTCCCTCCTTGAGGCAGACGCAGCCGTGCTCGATGGAATTTCTCTTAAGAAGCACGTCCCCCGGATTTACGATTTTCTTTTCGCCGCCGACGCTAAACTCAAACTGCCCCGACACCACATAGGTAATCTGCGTGTGCGGGTGGCTGTGCAAAGCTCCGATTGCTCCTTCCTTAAAATGGTTCTCAACGCACATCATTTCATCAGCATACGCCATGATTTTGCGCTCCACGCCCTCACCGCATACCTCCGCGTCAATCTCATTGTTAAAGTTCCAAATGTTGTTCTTTGTTGTTTTCATGCGTTCCATTCCTTTCCGGATTTCTTCCATTCTTCACCTAATGTCACGACCGCAGGAAGCAGCTGATTAAATCGAATAAATTCGATTGCAGGTTGGCGGAGCCTGCGACACCAACTTGGGTTTCTTTTCCTATACGATAAAGAAGGTCATGACTGCGGACGCAATCACGACCCTTTCGGATTATATTAAGATAATTTCCTATGACCGTCAAGTGTTTTCTTACAAGCTTTCAGCCGTCTGTGTACTCCCCGGTGTTTACTATCTGCATAATCCCCATGTAAATCGCCCATGCTACCCTTTCCTGATAGTCGTCCGTTATCAGCAGATCCGCCTCCGCAGGATTACTCATAAAGGCACATTCAATAATCATAATCGGAACAGAGGTTTTTTTCAGCAGGTAATAGGTGTTGTTCTCCTTCGCCGCACGCTCCTTTGACGGCTTAAGGCTTTTTATAAGCTGCGCCTGCATAAGCTCTGCCGCCTGCCTGCTCTTTTCGGAATCCTTATAGTAAAAGACCTGCACGCCGCTTACGGACGCGTCGGGATTGCTGTTCTGATGTATACTGACTGTCAGCGCGGGATTTGCCTCTTCTATAATCGAAAGACGCTTTTTCATGTCGCGCACCTTTTTGTTGGAATCACCTTCCTCATAAAGACCGCTGTCGTCCGTCCGCGTCATAACCACATTGACGCCGCTCTGCTCTAAATTTCTTTGAAGCTTCAGCGCAATAGCAAGGTTAATATCCTTCTCCAGCGCGTTATTGATACCCACCTTTCCCGGGTCAATGCCCCCGTGCCCCGCATCAACCACAATCGTCAGAGTCCTGTCCTTAGCCTTGCGTATATGCTCCTCAAGAGTGCTCACAAACTGCGCCGACTCTCCCGCCACAAACACCATCGCGAGCACCAAAAGCACGGTAAGCGCCCTGGTCGCGTTCTTTCTCCGTCCTGTCCCCATACAATCACACCTGCGATAAACAGCCTCACAAATATATATGCGGTCAGGAAATTTTTCATGCGGAGTATGGCTTTTTTCTACCCCCTTCTGAGCTTCCCGATAACATAATTGATGCAAAACGCCGCAATATTCATAGCCACAATCGTAGAACCGACAGGCGTTGAGAAAAGAATGGAGAGTATAATCCCAAAAAAGGCGCAGAGCACGGCAATCACCGCCGAAAATATTACCACGCCCTTAAAGGTTTCCATAACGCGCATCGCCGATAGCGCAGGGAAAACCAAAAGCGCCGAGGTCATAAGCGAGCCGACAAGGTTCATCGAAAGCACGATAATGACCGCAGTAATCACCGCAATCAGCAGATTATAGACATTTGTCCTGATGCCTGCCGCCTTCGCAAAGCTTTCATCAAAGGTAACGGCAAAAATGCGATTATACAGCAGCTCAAAGAGAAGCACCACGGCCACTGACATAATTGCAAAAACCCACACCTGCGCCCGTGTAAGCGTCAAAATCGAGGTTGATCCGAAAAGCGTGCTGCACACATCTCCCGAGATATTTGCCGATGTCGAAAAAAGGTGCATCACCAAATACCCTATCGCCAGCGAGCCTACGGAAAGCATTTCGATTGCCGCATCCCCGTTTATCTTCGGATTTTGCCCTGTCCTAAGTATCAGCACGGCCGCCGCAATTGTCACCGGCATGACAATGACGGAGGTGTTTGTCAAATCAAAGATAGTGGCAATCGCAAGCGCGCCAAACGCCACATGCGAAAGTCCGTCGCCGATATACGAAAACCGCTTGAGCACAAGCGTCACGCCAAGCAGGGACGCGCATAGCGCGCTAAGCGTGCCTACGATAAGAGCGTAGCGTACAAACGGATATGAAAGATAAAACTGCAGTGTACTTACCATTTCCGACACTTGTGTCATTTTATCGCACCCCCAATTTCCTTCCAAAAATCGCTTTGGGCGTATTCTTCCGCAGTCCCGAAAAACGACTGCTCCCTCTCAATATGCAGCACATGGCTTGCATAGCGCACTGCAGCGTGAATATCATGGCTGACCATGATAATGGTAAGTCCCTCCTCATTCAGAGTCTTTAGCAACTGATAAAATTCCGCAGTCGCCTTCGGGTCCAACCCCGTCACAGGCTCGTCCAACACCAAAAGCCTTGATGAGGCGCAAAGCGCTCTTGCAAGCAGCACCTTCTGCTGCTGCCCGCCGGAAAGATTGCGGTAGCACTTCCTTCTCAGCTCCCAAATATCCATCCGCTTTAGGTTTTCCGCAGCCAACTGCTTTTCCGCAGCGCCAAAAAAAGCCCGCCCCCTACACTTAGGAAGCGTTCCCGAAAGCACGATTTCCCACACGGACGCCGGAAAATCCCTCTGCACGAAGGTCTGCTGCGGAAGCCAGCCTATGCCGTATCGCTCAAGACCTTCTCCAAACGTGATTTTGCCTCCCATCAGCGGATTTAAGCCCAAAAGCGTTTTCATAAGCGTGCTTTTTCCCGCGCCGTTTTCGCCAAGTATGCACAGATAATCTCCCTCATTCACCTCAAAGCTGATATCCCGCGCTACCGAAACACCCTCATAGCCGAGCGCCAGCCCCTCGCATTTGATGTAAGACATGACCTCTCCCTTCCGCCGCACGCACGGCATATCCGCGCCCCCGCAATACCTCATTTGGCACTTCCGCTGTAATCCGAGTCAAACAACGCCTGCTCGAGCGCCGCCACATCGTCGCTGTTTGGCGTATAGACATTGCCTGCAAGCTCTATTGCTATTGTGAGCGTTTCCTCCTCATCATACTCGGCATTCTCAATGCTCTTACGCAGAGCATCGCACAAAATCTCCACCATATCCGCAAGCATCTCCTCCTGCGTGGGCGTTTCCTCCTGCGCCTCCCATTTTTCCGGAAGCGCTGCTATGCCTTCGTAATAAGCGCTGATGGCAGGCTCAAAGACTCTCATGCGCCGATATGCAATCTGTACGATGTAAGAGCCGTCCTCCTGCTTCTGCTCCTCTCCCACCGTATACGACGCCTTTTTATACAGCTCCTCGAAAAGCCCGCGAAATTCGCTCTCCTGCTCCTCCGACAGACTAAGCGTTTCCTTAAAATAAGACATCTCAGAGTCGATTCCACGCTCATACAGGGCGGCTGCCTCCTCCTGTGTCCCCAGTCCCATATCGACATAGGCTTCCGCTTCATTTTTATATGACAGATCCAACATTGCCTGCAAATAGCCCTGCGCGTCAAGCTTTGCGCCGCACGCCTCAGTCAGGGCGCACAGCGCCGCCGCAAGCAGCAGAATTTTTAATTTTATTTTCAACGCCAATCCTCCATTCCTCTCCGGGGCCGCAGACAGCCCGTTTTACCGCGCCGGCGTGATATCCTGAATAAGACTGACATTTTCCAAAAGCGTCGTCTTATCCGGCTCAAGCGGCACTGTGGGCTCACATGCTTCAAGCCTTTCCGTCGCCGCAGCCTGCCCGGACGCCCCGCCGTTTTCCGGACTCATGGTTTTCGGAAACCTTCCGCCCCTGACAATCTGCCTGCACCGTCTGATATCAAATGCAAAATACATGATTACTGACACCGCCCCAAACACGCCGGACAGTATCATAAAAAAATATGACACATATGTCATTTGTATTACACTCATAAATAATCCCCACTGCTTTATTTATATGTTGAGCGGACAATCTTATCAGCGAGCGTCCTTAATGTCCGGATTTTATCAATTTCCTCAAGAACGGCAGGCGCAGCCGCGTCCTCCATTTCCGCCATGTCGCTCTCTATCCCTTCAAACATCGCCTCGATTTCCTCCCGAGTCACGCCGTCGTCCATAAAATATCTCGCGTATTCCGTGACGCGCGTAATTATTTCACGGTACATGCGAAGCGTGATAAGCTCCCTGTCAGGCTGCTCGTCGTTCAATGCCTTAAGCTCCGAAAGACTGCTCCAATATCTCCCGTAAATTCCTTCGTCCGTACCGTCAATCTGCGCCGCAATCATTTTTTTGTAAAAGCTGCCTATTTCCACATAAAGCCTGCATCTGCCGTATTCAAGGCTTCGCCTGTCATTCCCCTCAAAGCCTGAGAGCGCCGGCTCATACCAGCCAAGCGCACGTGTTTTCCGGTTTTCCTCATGCGAATAGTAATACCAGTAGGCGTTGCCTATTTCATAGCAGAAATCCGCATACTCCAAAGGATTTTCCCTCTCAAATATCCGGAAATACTCATTCGTGCTCATATTGATGCGGATTAAAAGTTCCTCCTCGTCCACATCAAAAACACCGTCCTCCACCACACGTTCATAATACGCATGATACGCCTCCGCACGCGCCGCGTCAAGTCCAATGGCATCCATATACAGCTCCCCCGCAGCAAGCGTATCTGTCGTACGCCCCGCCGTTTCAATCAGAGTCATGTATTCATCGTCCAGCTTCTCATTTGCCGCCGCCCGAAGCCCCGCCCCAAACACGGCGCAGACAAGGCACAGAAAAAGTGAAGCCGCAAATTTCCCAAGCCTTTGTCTGCTTTTCAACTGGGTTTCGGTTTCCAAATCCCTGTAATGCTCCAGCGCATACCGCAACTCGTCCGCGGACTGATATCTGTCATCGGGATTTTTCTGAATACATTTTAATATCACCTTCTCCAATCCGCTTGAGAGATTGGGATTCCAGCGGGTAATCGGATAAAGCTCATATGGCGGTTTGGAAGGATTATGCCCCGTCAGCAAATGGTACATTGTGGCGCCAAGGCAGTAAATGTCCGTGCGCGCATCTGTCTGCCCGTTTCCGCCAAACTGCTCAGGAGCGGCATATCCCTGCGTGCCAAGACAGACCGTATCTCCCGCCTTCTGCTCCTTAAATTCACGCGCCGTACCAAAGTCAATCAGCACAACGCTGCCGTCCGATTTAAGCATCACATTGGAGGGCTTCATATCCCTGTAAATAATCGGCCGCGGCTGCGTGTGGAGATACTGCAGCACATCGCAGAGCTGGATTGACCAGCTCACCACATCCTCCTGCGGATATGCGCCGTTCTCGTTCACAAGCTTTTCAAGGGTGCTGCCCTCGATATAGTCCATAACAATCAGAAAATTCTCATCAGAATCGATGATATCGACAATACTTGGAAGATTTTTATGACTTAATTTTTTGAGCATATCCGTTTCAAGAATCAGGCTCTGCTTAAGGATATCAAAGCTGCGTCCGACAGACTTGCGCACCTCCTTGATTGCCCACGGCTTATTTGCCTTTTCATTTATGGCAAGATAGACCGTGCTCATTCCTCCATGACCGATTTCATTTAAAACCTTATATTTTGCATCTATAACAGAGCCTATTTCCAGCATAAAGCATATTAACCCTTCATTCCGAACTCAATTTCCCGCCGCCTTCAGAAAAACAGCGGAGATATTATCTTTTTCCATGCGTGCCTTATTCTGCTCAATCAAATACCTGAGCTGTCCTGCCATCACGCGCGAATTTTCCTGTCTGCATGACACGCTCCAGTCCATGTCGCAAACCGCCAAATGACAATAATCATACATCTCGCGCTCCGAAAGCTCATGCCTGAAGCCGTCTGAGCAGAGCAGAAAGCTGTCGCCCGCCCGGTATTCTCCACAGATAAAATCCGGCTCTACATGTTTCACCGTTCCGATGCACTGCAAAAGGACATTTCTTCTGGAATCATTTTTTGCCTGCTCCGGCGTCATATGCCCCAGCGCCACCTCGCGCGCGACGTAGGTCTGATCCTGAGTCAGTCTTTCCATCAGGGAATCCGACATCCGGTATGCTCTGCAGTCGCCCACATGCTCTATATAATAGCTGCCCTCAAACAAAAGCAGCGCCGTAAGCGTAGTCCCCATAGTGGTTTTGCGATCCCTGCCGTAATCGAGCAGACGCTCGTTACAGTCGTTTGCTATTTTCGCCCAGCTTTTCTCAATCAGGGAAGGCGCCGGACTGCCGCCGCTCCTGCTTATTGCCAAAGGAAGCTCCTTCAAAAACCATTGTTCATACGCGCGCACGACCACCGCGCTTGCAACCTCCCCCTGCTCAAGTCCGCCCATGCCGTCGCACAGCACCGCCATCGCCGCCTCCCCGTAAGGCATATTCGCAACCTTAACCGTTAAGCTGTCCTGATTTACGCTTTTTGCAATTCCCGCATCAGTCTGCGCCGCCACTGTATAATGCCATTCCATTGCAACCTGACCTTCCTTATTATAATAAGAACTCAAACACTTCATCAGAAAGCTGCAGAAGGCTTCCCGGCTCAAGCTTTACCGCTTTTTCCGGTTCAAGCTTTCTCCCGTCAACAAAGGTATGGTTCAGCGAGCCTTTATCTTTTACATAAAACGCGTCGCTCTTGCGTATAATGTCCGCATGGCTTCTGCTTATCGTAGGATTATCGTCCACAAAGTAATCCACATAACCCGCGTCCTTGCCCAGCTTAAAAATGTTTCTGTCTATCACAATCTTCTCGCCCGTGCGCTTTCTTATCAGATACGGCAGCTTTTCCTCAAGCGAACGGGTGCCGTTCTTTAGCTCCAGGCTCTCGTCCGCTTCTTTTTTAAGCTCATCGAAAATATCCGTGGCTGCGCCGTCATGCGCTCCCTCGTCACTGTCCGCAAGCTTCCCTGCCTTTATCTGCTCCTTAAGCGCGCTGCATTTGGCAACGATGCTGTCCAGCAGCTCCGATGCGGACTCCCGGCAAATATTTTCGCCAAGATAAAATCCCGCGCTGTCTGATACCTTCCATACATTATAGCCCTTACCGTCCTGCATGATCAAATCAGGAACCGGGGAAACTTCGTATTTTTTCATACTAACCCCCATTTCAACAGCATTTTCAATGGTACTATACGCCCGTTTGCCATGTCAATGGTACTTCGGTACCTTTTTGAGGCTTAATAAAAGACATGTCCGCCTATTGTTATACCCGTAATTCCCGCTATGGGAGTCCTAAAGTACACGCATTGTCCCACATTCGTAACGCCCTGCATTGCTTCATCAGCCGCCTGATAGCAGCTTGCGGTAGCCTTATCCGAGGCAAGCGCAAGCGCAAGATGACCGTCGTTTACGGGCGAAAACTGCTTGCTCTGATAAATCACCCCGACTACCGTGTTGGGATATCGGGAGCTGAGGACCCTGTTTATCACCACTGCGCCGACTGCAAGCTGACCGCTGTACGGCTCTGACCCCGCCTCACAGTATATGAGGTTTGCCAAAAGCATTCTGTCTCCTTCCTCAAAAGTAACCTCTGATATATCCCGCCAGCTCGACTGTGCCGCCAGCCTCGACTGTGCAAGCTCCTGCTCATACTGCTTTTGCAGCGCCGCGATATCCTCCTCCTGCTCATTTATCATGGACTCCAAAGCGTCAATCGTTTCCTCCGCATCGGCAATCTGGTCGCTGTAGCTTGCCACGTTTTTTGAGGTTTGGCTCACAAGCTGCGACACCTTGCTTTGCTCATCGGTCACTTCATCCTGAAGAGTCTGAAGCTCCTCAAGCTCCTCCTCGAGGCTTGCCTGAAGAGCTTCCACCTCCATGCGGCTCTCCTCATACTGCTTAAGCATCCTGCGGTCGTATTGATTTACCCTCTCAATATAATCGCTTTTATTCAGAAAGTCAGCAAAGCTGCGCGCGGTCAGAAGGGAGTTTATATAAGTAAGGCTTTCCCCGTTCTCATACATCGACTTAATGCGCAGCTTCATGTTTTCATACTGCTCCTGCTCCGTCTGCTGCGCCTTTTCAAGCTCCTCCTGAGCCTGCGCTATTTCCGTTTCCTTTGCCTCTATATCGGATTCTATTGCTTCGAGGTTTGCGGACACCTGCGCAAGGCTGTCATTGAGCGCGCTCAGCTCTCCCAGCAGAGAATTTTGGGTTATCTGCAGCGAGTTTTTCGCGTCCTGTGCGTTCTCCTTCTGCTCCTCTGTTTTTTCCTTTTCCTCTTTTGCGCGCTGTAATCGCTCCAGCGTCGTTTCCGCGCGTGCAGGCACAGGCCGGGCGGCTGCAAATACCGTCGCAAGGATTGCCGCCATGAGCAGCTCCGCCAAACGCTTCCATGTCCTTTTTTTCATTTTAATCCTCATTATTACAAAGCCGCATTACTTTGTACCGAAAATCCTATCGCCCGCATCACCAAGCCCCGGCACTATATAGCCATGGTCATTAAGCCTTTCGTCCATCGCACCAATATAAATATCCACGTCGGGATGCTCGCGTTTCATACGCTCTACACCCTCAGGCGCCGCGATAATGCACATAAAATGAATACTTTTACAGCCCTTATCCTTAAGCATTTTAATCGCCGCCGATGAGGAACCGCCTGTTGCGAGCATGGGGTCAACCACAAAGACCTCCCTTTGGTCGCAGTCCTCGGGCAGCTTGCAGTAATACTCCACAGGCTCCAAGGTTTTAGGATCCCTGTAAAGCCCGATATGCCCTACCTTCGCCGTGGGAATAAGCTGCAGCATGCCGTCCACCATGCCAAGCCCCGCCCGCAAAATCGGCACGACCGCAAGCTTCTTGCCCGCAAGCTGCTTAACCGTCGTCCTGCATATCGGCGTTTCAATGTCCACATCCGCAAGCTTCAAATCCCTTGTCGCCTCATAGCAGATAAGATTTGCAATCTCTCCGATTGTCTGTCTGAAATCCTTCGTGCCCGTTTCAATACGTCTTATCATTCCGATTTTATGCTGAATCAACGGATGATCCATCACCACTATCTTTGCCATATTAATCCCCCATATTCTTTTCCAATAAGGAAATACGCCTTTTGTGTTTTTCCTCGTTTGAAAATTCAGTGTTTAAAAATGTTTCCACAATATCAATTGCAAGATTTTCTCCGATATAACCGCCGCCCAGCGCAAGCATGTTGGCGTCATTGTGCAGCCTGGTCATCTTTGCGGAAAGCGTGTCGCTGCACAACGCGCAGCGTATTCCCTTTACCTTGTTTGCGGCTATGGAAATACCGATGCCTGTCGTGCAGAATACGATTCCCTTCTCGCACTCTCCGCTTGCCACTGCCTTTGCCGCTGCCTTTCCAAACACGGGATAATCGCAGGAGCTTTCATCATAGCAGCCAAAATCCTTATATTCAATATTCTTTTCCTCAAGATACCTGATAATCTTTTTTTTAAGCTCCAATCCGCCGTGGTCGCTTCCTAATGCTATCATATTAATCCTCCCAATATAAAACACTAAACCTGTACGCACCTGTGTCCCGCCGCCTTTAAAAGACGGTTCATGATTGCCTGTCCCACTCCTGTCGACTCAAAGGACTCCGAATAGATAAAATCAATCTGCTCGTCGTCAAACTCGCGCAAAAACGTATAGATCCTGCTGCCCGCGGAAACAATATCGCTTCGGCTGCCCGCATCCTTGATGCTGTCCGCCCTGTATTTTTCTATCATTTCCGATGTGCCGATTACGCCTGTCCGCTCGCCATTCCTTGCATGAGCCGCCGTCTGCGCGTTGATATAGCTTGCCACCTTCCCCGGCTCGCCCTCGACAATCACCAGCTCGCCCTGCGGCGCATAGTGCCTGTACTTCATTCCCGGCGCTTTGGGCGGCTGCTTTGACGCGTCGTCAAAAACCGCAGCGTCAATATCCGTTTTTCCGACCACCGCGGAAATCATTTCCCGTGTGATAAAGCCGGGGCGCAATATCATCGGCGTTTCGCCCGTCAAATCAACGATAGTGGACTCTATCCCTATCGTTTCACCAGAGTCCGCATCCAAAATCATGTCAATCCTGCCGTCCATGTCCTGTATCACATATTTTGCCGTGGTGGGACTGGGTTTTCCCGACAGGTTCGCGCTCGGCGCCGCCACATATCCGCCCGCTTCCTTTATAAATGCAAGCGCAATCGGATGCCCCGGCATTCTTACCGCCACCGTATCAAGCCCGCCCGTAGTCCGGTATGGCACAATCGGAGCCTTCTCCATAATCATCGTAAGCGGTCCCGGCCAAAAAGCCTCCGCAAGCTTCCTCGCCTTTTCGGGCACCTTACTTACTATTTTTTCAAAATGCTCCATATCCGCAATATGCACAATCAGCGGATTATCGCTCGGGCGTCCCTTTGCCTCATATATTTTCCTTGATGACTCCATGTTTAAAGCATCCCCGCCAAGCCCGTAAACCGTTTCCGTTGGAAATGCGACAAGCCCGCCGTCCTTAATAATCCTGCCCGCCTGCGCCAGCATTGCGGACACATCTCCCTGATTTTTGCCTCCTGTCAGAGCCATAATCTGTGTTCTCATTTTAATCACCATTCCGAAGCGTTTTACGCGACGAGGCAACGCAAATATCAGATTTGCGTCTGCCATCAAAGCTATTTGTGACGCTCCGGCACAAATAGCCAAAACAAACTTTGTTTGTTTATGTGAAAAATAAGCTATCGAGCTTATTTTTCACACTAATCACCATTCCGGATTTATTTATTCCATACGCAATTAAATCGACACCAGCTCGTACCGATCCGTGCCAAGCCCTATTTTCACCGCATGTGCAATGCATGTTTTCCATTCCGTATCGGGATGCGTCATATGAAAATGGTCGTGTTCCTCATGATTTTCCCGTTTTTTCAAATTCTCATCCAAAACGCTTCCCGCGACCGGCTCCATTTTGTTGCACAGGTCTGCGCACGCGCGGTCTAACGCCACCGGGTCAAAGGACGCGAGCATTCCGACATTCGGAATAATCGGTATATCGTTTTCCGCATGGCAGTCGCAGTCAGGCGACACATCACAAATCAGGGAAATATGAAAGCACGGTCTGTCCTTGCACACCGCAAGACTGTATTCAGCCATTTTGCAGTTGAGCCTCGCGATAGAATCCGAAAAGTCCGCCGCAATCACATCCTTAGGGCATACCGCAAGGCAGCGTCCGCAGCCCACGCATTTGTCATGGTCTATGCTTGCCTTGCCGTCCGTGATAACCGGTGCTCCGTGCGCGCAAATCCTGCTGCACGCGCCGCAGCCCACACAGCCGCTTTGATCCACGCTCGGCTTGCCGTCACAGTGCTGCTCCATTTTACCCGCACGCGAGCCGCAGCCCATTCCGATATTTTTCAGCGCGCCGCCAAAGCCTGCCATTTCATGCCCCTTAAAATGCGTGAGTGAAATAAACACATCCGCGTCCATAATTGCCTGGCCAATCTTTGCTTCCTTCACATACTCGCCGTCAATCGGCACAATCGCCTCGTCAGTCCCCTTCAAGCCGTCGCCGATAATGACATGGCAGCCTGTCTGATAGGGAGAAAATCCGTTGATATATGCCGTTTCCAAATGGTCAAGCGCATTTTTCCTGCTGCCGACATACAAAGTATTGCAATCCGTAAGAAACGGCTTTCCGCCAAGCTCCTTTACGTAATCCGCCACGACTCTTGCATAGTTCGGGCGCAGAAACGCAAGATTTCCGTATTCCCCGAAATGTATCTTTATGGCGGCATATTTCTCATGAAAATCTATCGTTTCAAAGCCTGCGGTTTTCATTAGTCTGTGCAGCTTTTTCAAAAGATTTTCACTGCCGGTCGCTTTAAATGAAGTAAAATATACCTTTGAACAATCCATCTGAATCCTCCGTTCTTACTTAAGCCTCTCATCACAGCCATGTGCTGATTGGTAAAACACATATATTTGTGTTTATTATTACTCCGCGGTGTACCATTCGAGAGCCCACCGGCAATTGTTTGCATATTTCTTTCCCTGAGCTTATAAACCGTTGGGCATAAGCTTTGAAAAATCAATGCTCAGATTTTCATAAATCCCGACACTGACCGTGTCTGAAAATTTGTAATCCGCTGTATCATCGCGGTCAAAATCATAAACTCTGATATTTTGGGTGTCAGAATCAACAATCCAATATTCGCGCACGCCCGCCGACTGGTATTTAAAGAGCTTTATCATATAATCCATGCGCTTACTGGCAGGAGATGCAATCTCTATAATCCAATCGGGTGCGCCGTGGCATCCCTTGTCCGACAGCTTTTTGCTGTCGCATACTACGGAAATGTCAGGCTCGACATAAGTATACTCATCATTATTCAAAAAAACGGCAAATGGCGCAAGATTTACCTCGCATTTTCCGTTGTTTGCATCAATGTAATCCGCAATCTTGCGACCAAGTTCAAATGCAATTCGTTGGTGAATCCGAGACGGAGATGCCATATCATAGACAAAGCCGTCAATCAGTTCAGCCCGCTCTCCCTCCGGCAGATTTTCAATATAATCGATGGTATATAATTCTTCCTTAAGCAGTGGCATAAAAATCACCTCTTTCATTGATTGTATTTTAATTTTAACATAAATACTAAAGGTGTCAAGGCACGAATATGGGATAAGCTCGCCCTCCTGCGCATATCAGGAAGGGCGTGGATGGAAAATCCCGACAGATTCACGGAAGCCTGCTGATGGTCGATATAAATCAAAATCAACGCAAGACCGGATATGTATTTAAAAATACTGTAAAGCCAAGTAATGCCGTAAATAAAGGATGTCGCTCAGGTTTTGTCGTATAGGGCGAACCTTCCTATACGATAAAAAAGTTCCTCTGCCGACTTTCTCAACATAGCCAACAGAGGAACTTGCCCGTTATAAGAATATGATTATTTCTCCACGAATCCTTTTACCTGCTCATAAACGCCCTTTGCGTCGAGCTTGTACTTTTCGATTAACGCGGCTGCCGAGCCTGACTCGCCGAATTTATCCTGCATTCCGATTTTGAAAACGGGCGCGGGATATGACTTGCAGAGCGCGTCGCAGACTGCGCTGCCAAGACCGCCGATAACGGAATGTTCCTCCGCTGTCACGCACTTGCCTGTCTTTTTCACGGAATTGATTATAATTTCCTCGTCGAGAGGCTTAATCGTGCAGATGTTGATTACCTCCGCGCTTATGCCGTCCTTTTCAAGAAGCTCTGCCGCGCCGAGCGCAGAGTCAACGCAGATACCTGTCGCAACGATTGTCACGTCCGTACCCTCTCTTACAACCGTTCCCTTTCCTATCTCGAATTTATAATCAGGTCTGTCATTGATTACGGGAACTGCCGCGCGTCCGAAGCGGATGTACACGGGACCTTCGTATTCTACTGCCGCGCGCACCGCCGCCTTTGCCTCAACATCATCAGCGGGACACATCACTACCATGCCGGGGATTGTGCGCATGAGCGCGATATCCTCGTTGCACTGATGCGACGCGCCGTCCTCGCCAACGGTAATTCCCGCGTGGGTTGCGCCGATTTTCACATTCAAATGCGGATAGCCGATTGAGTTTCTCACCTGCTCGAACGCGCGCCCTGCCGCGAACATCGCAAATGAGCTCATAAACGGGATTTTACCCGTGAGCGAAAGCCCTGCCGCTATGCCTGCCATATTTCCCTCGGCGATACCGCAGTCGATATGCCTGTCGGGGAATGCTTTTCTGAACATACCCGTCTTTGTCGCCGCCGCAAGGTCAGCGTCCAGCACTACCAAATTCGGGTTTTCCTTGCCTATCTCAACGAGAGCGTTTCCGTAGCTCTCTCTTGTTGCCACCTTTGAAACGACTTTGTTCGTTTTTACTTCTGACATAACGCTTCACCTATCCTCTCTAAATCTGCCATTGCAACAGCGTACTCCTCATCGTTTGGCGCCTTTCCGTGCCAATCAACGCTGCCCTCCATAAAGGATACGCCCTTGCCCTTGAGTGAGTGGGCGATAATCGCTGTCGGCATTCCCTTAGTTTCCCTTGCTTCCTTGAATGCCGCCCTGATTTTGTCAAAATCATGCGCATCGTCAAGATTTACCACATGGAAGTTGAACGCCTCAAATTTCTTGTCTATCGGATTGGGCGAACATACGTCGTCAATGCTTCCGTCAATCTGCAAGCCGTTGTTGTCAACTATCACGCACAGATTGTCAAGCTTTCTGTGTCCCGCAAACATTGAAGCCTCCCAAACCTGACCTTCCTCAAGCTCGCCGTCGCCCAAAAGAGTGTAAACCCTATAATCCTTGTTGGACATTTTTGCGCCGAGCGCCATACCGCAAGCCACTGAAATGCCTTGTCCTAACGAGCCTGACGACATATCAACTCCCGGTACGCTCTGCATACAGGGGTGTCCCTGCAGATAAGAACCGAGCTTTCTCAATGTCACCAAATCCTCAACGGGGAAAAAGCCTCTGTTTGCGAGCGCTGAATAAAGCCCGGGAGCAGTGTGTCCCTTTGAGAGTACGAATCTGTCCCTGTTTTCCATCTTGGGATTTTTGGGATCAATGTTTAATTCCTCAAAATAAAGATATGTGAAGATGTCGGCTGCCGAAAGAGAGCCGCCCGGATGTCCCGCCTTAGCGGCGTGTACCGCCGTGACGATACCCTTGCGAACTTCATTTGCCGTTTTTTGAAGCTCTAAATTTGTCATGTTGATTTCCTCCATTTTCTATTGAACGTCATTGCCGTAGTATGCGTTAGCCCCATGCTTCCTATAATAATGCTTATCCTGTATGCGCTGTGGTGCAGGCTCAACATCAGGCTTTAGCTGCTCCGTAAAGAGCGCCATCTTTGCGACCTCCTCAAGCACAACCGCATTATGGACAGCCTCCTTCGCGTCCTTGCCCCACGCGAAAGGTCCGTGGTTCTTGCAAAGCACCGCGGGAACTGCCATAGGATCCTTGTCCTTAAAGGTTTCTATGATAACCGTGCCTGTGTTCTTTTCGTAGCCCGCGTCCATCTCCTCCTGTGTGAGAACTCTCGCGCAGGGGATTTCGCCGTACATATAATCCGCGTGAGTTGTGCCGTAGCAGGGGATTGAGCGTCCCGACTGCGCCCAGCTTGTAGCGTAGGTGCTGTGCGTATGCACAATGCCGCCGATTTCGGGGAAAGCCTTGTAAAGCTCCAAATGCGTCGGCGTGTCCGACGAGGGCTTATACCTACCCTCAACCCTGTTGCCCTCCAAGTCCATGACTACCATATCCTCGGGCTTAAGCAAATCATAGTCAACGCCGCTTGGCTTAATCACGAACAGTCCGCTCTCACGGTCAATCGCGCTGACATTTCCCCACGTAAAGGTCACAAGCCCGTACCGCGGCAAATCCATATTCGCCTCATAAACCTTTTTCTTTAATTCCTCAAGCATTTATTTACTCCTTTCCTACAGACTTTCAACCGCCGCGCGCTCGACTGCAAGCCCCTTCTTGTAACGCTCGATAAAGACCTCGAAGCCCTCAACATCCTTAGAATCAGGCTCCATGCGCGACGACTCCTCGCCCGCGAATACCTTGTTGTTTAAGTAATCCGAAAGCGACTCGTCCTCGCCCTTTTTCATCATATAATTTGCTAGCACGGCAATGCCCCACGCGCCGCCCTCGCCCGCCGTTTTCATCACGGAAACAGGCACATTCACGGCTGCGGCGACAACCCTTTGCCCGACGCCCTCGGTCTTGAACAGTCCACCATGCCCCATAAGCTCGTCAAGCGTGACATTCTCCTGCTTTACCAAAATATCCATGCCGATTTTTATTGCGCCAAGCGCGGTGAACAAATTCGCGCGCATGAAATTCGCAAGGTTGAATTTCGCGTCAGGCGTGCGCACAAACAGAGGACGTCCCTGCGCAAAGCCCGTGACAGGCTCGCCCGAAAAATATCCGTATGACATAAGCCCGCTGCAGTCCGCGTCGCCCTCAAGGGCTTTTCTGTAAAGCGTGCCGTAGAGTGTGTTCATGTCCGTCTTTTGCCCCATCGCCTCGTAAAATTCCTTGAAAATGTTTACCCACGCGTTCAAGTCCGATGTGCAGTTGTTGCAATGCACCATCGCCACAAGACTGCCGTCAGGAGTTGTCACAAGGTCAAGCTCCTCATAGGATTTCGACAAGTCCTTTTCAAGCACAGCCATCGAAAAAATAGAAGTGCCTGCTGAAATGTTGCCCGTGCGCTTTGCCACGCTGTTTGTCGCAACCATGCCCGTGCCCGCGTCGCCCTCGGGAGGACACATCGGAATACCTGCCTGCAGCGTTCCCGTCACGTCGAGAAGCCTTGCACCCTCCGCCGTGAGCGTTCCTGCCTTGTCGCCTGAAAGCAGCACCTTCGGCATAATATCCTCAAGCCTCCAGCCGTAATTTTTGTCCGCTACAAGCTCGTCAAACTGCGCTATCATACGCTTGTTAAAGTCCTTAGTGTCTATGTCGATTGGAAACATACCCGACGCTTCGCCCACGCCAAGCACCTTCTCGCCGCTCAGCTTCCAGTGTATGTAGCCTGCAAGCGTCGTGAAGAACGCGACGTTTCCGACGTGCGCCTCGTTGTTCAGAATTGCCTGATAGAGATGCGCAATGCTCCACCTCTGCGGAATGTGATAATTGAAAAGCTCAGTCAGCTTTTCGCTTGCCTCCTGCGTGATGGTGTTGCGCCACGTCCTAAACGGTACAAGCAGCTCTCCGTCCTTGTCAAACGCCATATAGCCGTGCATCATGGCGCTGAAGCCGATTGAGCCGATAGTTTTTAGCTCAGTACCGTACTGCGATTTCACCTGCGCCGCCAGATTGCCGTAGCAGTCCTGAAGCCCGCTCCAAATCGCGTCAAGGCTGTATGTCCAGATGTTGTCCACGAGCTGATTTTCCCAGTCATGCGTCCCCGCCGCGATAACCTCATGGTTTTCGTCAATAAGCACCGCCTTGATGCGCGTAGAGCCAAACTCTATGCCGAGTGCGGTTTTTCCGCTCTCGATGGCGCTTTTTGCCGAAGCGTTCCCGTCAAGTCCCATAAATTTAACCTCCTGTTCAATGTTTTAATTTATTATAAATTATTATATCTGCTGCGCTGTTTTTTGCGCATAACGCAAGTTTCAAAGAAACTTGCTAATGAACGCTGTCCTTGCGTTCATTATACCAATTAATGAAATGCATTGCAAGAATTACAAACCGTATTTACAAATATAAATCCGCTTGCGCGTTGAGCTTTCCTTTACGCGTTTCACCCGACACTCCAACAAAGCAAAAACGCCCAAAGCCTCTGACCGACACCTTATCTCCTGCATTGAGCCGGACGCTGCCGCTCTCGCTGACTCTGCCGTTCACAAACACCTTTTTTGCCCGAAAAAGCTCAACACTCTCGCTGCGCGACAAATTATACAGCCTTGCAACAATGCTGTCTGCGCGCTGTGCGCTCACCTGCACGGTTTTGCGCTCAAGCCTTGTGACGACGCTCTGCGGGATTCTTTCTGCAGGCTCACAGCGTACTCTTGTGTGACGTACCTGAACAAGCTCATTAATAATGTAGGAAGCCATTCTTTCCACGCAAAACAAAAAAGCATGGCAAGCTCCCTCCTGTTCTCGGACAACCGCTATGTCGCCAAGCATCGCCCTTGTAATTCCCAAATTCATCAGCGCCCCCAAATAGTCCCTGTGGTTTAAATCCTCACAAAATTTCTCCGTCAGGGGTGAAATTTCCAAACATGCAATCGGAAACGGCTCCTCATAGCCGCAAAGCGTCTCATCGCCAAACCGGAGCATCACCCGCTCGCAGTCCGCGGTTCCGCCAGATACCGTCACGGGCACATACGAAAGCTCCCGTTCCATTTGATAGTAAATGCTCTGCTCCGCCATTGACAGAAAATCCGTAAAGCAATACCTGCTGCCCATATATGCCTTATCCGCAAGCTCCTTAAGCCGCTTTTGAAATAATATCTCATCCGTGTCCATTCTCATCCTCCAAAAATTCAATATAATCTCTGTCCCACATGAGAATCTTGAGCTTGCGCGCCGCCTCAGCCGCAGGCTTTGTAAAATATTGATTTGTCATCACGGCGCCGACCATCCTGTCGTAATAATCGCGCCCCGCATACGCTTCCTGCACTGCCTTGACGCCCACCGGAGCCGTATAGCGCTTACACTGCACCGCATAGGTCACGCCTTCCTTTTCCGCAAGAATGTCGATACCGTAATCCCCGCTGCTTTTAGTGACCTCCACCTCAACAAAACCGTTCCCGGCAAGCAGCCTCGCACAATAAGCCTCAAACTCAAGCCCCTCCATATCGTCAAGCTCCTGTCCGTGCCCGGCTCTGCGAAAGCGCGCCCGGAGCGCCGCGCACGCGGCTGCGATAAGCGCCAGCCCCGCAATAACCGCCGCCGTCATTTCCATTTCCATTATAATATCAGCCTTTCCACTTTGCCGTGCACCATTCTGTTCGCGGGCTTCGCCCTATATCTGACGTCATAGTCAAATCCGGCTGCAAGCAGCCAATTTGCCTCTGCCGCCATATGCACGGCTCATGCTTTTGCGTACATTATACCACACCCCTCACTTTTTTGATACTTCCTATTTACAAATTTCCCGGTCTGTTGTATATTTTTCGTGTAACATTAATCATTTATTTCATGCAGAGTAGAATCGCGTGCGTTAAGTGCCTTGTGAACAGGGAGTTGTCACGAGGACGAAAAAGCTCTTGGGCTTTGCGGTACGAGGTTCGCATCCCGCTGCTACATATCTTTGTGTAGTTACCGGTCTCGCTGCATTAGTGGAGGCGTTTTTTTTTGCAAAAAATCAAAAAGCTCTATTCAGACTCAATCGGTCAGCTCAAAGTCACCCAAAACCTTGTAATCTGCGGACTTATGGCGGCGCTTGCCATTGTTTTAAGCTATGTCGCAAGCATCAATGTCGGTCCCTACATCAAAATCGGATTTTCCGGAATCCCAAACCGCATCATCGAGTTCATGTTCGGACCCGTCGTCGGCTCAATATTCGGCGGTATGCTGGATATACTTAAATATATTGTAAAGCCTGACGGTCCGTTTTTCTTCGGCTTCACCTTTGACGCAATGCTTGCGGGTGTGATTTACGGCTCAATCCTTTACAAAAAGCCCGTAAGGCTGTGGCGCATTGCCATTGCGGAGCTTCTTGCCAAGCTGATTGTAAACTGCGGCTTTAACACGCTTTGGATTTCCATGCTGTACGGAAAGGGCTTTCTCGTGCTCCTGCCGGCGCGTGCAATCAAAAACGCTGTCATGCTTCCGATAGACACTGCGATTTTATTTTTCGCGCTCACCATGATGAACAGGATTTCATCGTCGCTGAACATAAAAAGCTGATTTGCCGCCTCCGGTTACATAAAAACTTACAAACTGCATTTCACTTTTCGCCGAACACACTTTTAGACTTTTATGCACAGTCAAAATGTGGTAAGATAGTTAATGGTTTTAATATAGCAAACGGCAAATACAGAATGGGGATTAAAATGAATTACAATCATAGCAGAATATCTGAAGAACTCATACAGCTTGTAAACAGATCCGTGCGCGCCTGGTTTGGATTTTTGGTCGGCGCATCCGCTTTCATCGGCAGCCTTTGCGCCGCGGGGATGCTTCCCGTGCAGACCGCATGGATGCTTTTGGGGATTGCGTTATCGGCTGCCGCCCTGCTTGCCGTGCTTGCATTTTGCCGCAGGCAGGCGCAGATACTTACCAAAAAGCAGCAGATTTCCGCCATGACCCTTGAAGCAAAAAAAGCGATTGACACCTTCCGTCAGGAATTTCCCGACACCTTTGCAATCGACTGTCAGATCCGCATGCGCTATCTTACCCAAAACGGCATTGACGCGGACGCCGCGCTTAAGCGATTGGGCGGCGATGTTGACGCATATAACCGGATTGTTCTTTCCTTCTTGGACGAGAGCGATGAGCTTGAGGATGAGCTTTTTGACCTGATGCAGCCCGAAACGCTGTTTCAATACGGATATATGGCGCACACCCTGCGCCTCAGGGCAGACGAGCTTGGCATCATTAACCTTACCGACACCGCTTTTTTCCATGAAATAGAAGCCTATGCCGGCAATATGCCCATAGTGCGCGACAACTGGAAAAAGCTTTCCTTTGAGCTGGACGAAGCGTATGGCGTCCTCTTTGAATACATAAAGTCGCTGGGACTTGAAAACAGCGCGTCCGGCAAGGAGGAAGGGCAAATGACCTGCAAGCGCTGGGGCGAACGCCTTCAGGAGGCCTTCAATGCCCTCGAAACCTACGACACAATCAAGGCAAAGCGGATATTAAGCGAGCTGACTAAATATCAGATTGACGCCGATATCACCAAAACGTTGCAGGGTATCATCGCAAACATTGACGAAATTATGGCAAATTAAGCCGTATGTGCCTAAAAGCCGGGTCTTAGGGTTATACTACTATACGTAAGCTGATATCAGCAGAATGGAGGTCATTCATTTATGAAAGGAAGAATACATTCCCTCGAATCCTTTGGAACGGTCGACGGACCGGGCATCCGCTATGTCGTCTTTGTTCAGGGCTGCCCTATGCGGTGCGCCTACTGCCACAATCCCGACACGTGGGAAATGAATGCGGGCACGCTGATGGAGCCGGACGAAATCCTTGAAAATTATGAGCGCAACAAGCCCTTTTACCGTGACGGCGGCATCACGGTCACCGGCGGCGAGCCTCTGATGCAAATAGATTTTTTACTGGAGCTTTTTACAAAAGCCCGCGAGCGCGGCATACACACCTGCCTTGACACCTCCGGAATTGCCTACAAGCCAAACAACAATCCCGAGTGGCTTTCAAAAATGGATAAGCTCTGCGCCGTGACGGATTTGGTGATGCTTGATATCAAGCACATTGACCCCGAAAAGCACAGGGAGCTTGTAAAGCAGCCAAACGACGGCATTCTTGCCTTTGCGGAATATCTTGACAAAATGGGCGTTGATATGTGGATCCGCCATGTTGTTGTTCCCGGAATTACCGATGACCCGGAGGATTTGCGCAGACTTGGTTTCTTTATCGGCGGTCTGAAAAATCTCAAGGCTCTTGACGTGCTTCCATATCACACGATGGGCAAGAAAAAATATAAGGAGCTTGGCATGCCATACCGTCTTGAAGATGTGCCCGATATGGACAAAAACAAGGTTCCGGAGCTTAAGCAGTACATTCTCAACGGAATTAAGGAGCGGCGCGGAATGGCTGTCAGTTAAGCCGCACGCGTTTCGCATTTTTTATAATTTTCCCCTTGTATTTGAATGTATTTTATATTACAATATCAATATTAATGGAGCAATGATTTCATTAATATGGCTGTTGATGTTTGAATAAACGATATAAGGAGGAGAGATTGTTATGGCATATCAGATTTCAGATGAATGTGTAAGCTGCGGAGCTTGCGAAGCACAGTGCCCCGTAGGCGCTATCAGCATGGGAGACGGCAAGTTTGAAATTGATGCGGACAAGTGTATCGATTGCGGTTCCTGCGCAGGTACCTGCCCCACAGGTTCCATCGCTCAGGCATAAATAGTATGAAAAATAAGCCCGATAGCTTATTTTTCATACGGCTATTTGTTTCCGGGCGAAAACAAATAGCCCTTATGGCAGGCAGGAAACCGCCTTCGCGGATTTCTCGCCGCCTCTTCGCAACAAAGTTGCTCAGAAATAGGGATTAGTATGAACATATCAGGCAGGGGATTTCACCCCTGCGCATAAAACAAAGAGTTCCGCTTGCGGAACTCTTTGTTTGTTACTGAAACTTTGCCTCCGGAGTTTTCTTAAACAAATGAAATTCCTTCTTTGCCTTCGGCTCCTTCTCCTTGCCCGCAAGCGGAAATTTTATGGTCTTTTCCTCCTTTTCCTTCTCCTTTTTGGCAGGCTTTACCTTGACCTTGCCTCTGTATCGGCACAATAGCTCGTCAATGCGCCTGTAATATTCCTCGTTGCGCTTATCCTCCTCCGACACGCGGCTGCTTGCGCGCTCCTCGTCGCGCTCCTCAAAAAGCCGGAACTGATAGTCCATCTCCTTGCAGACATCATCTCTGATACAGCACGATATGCGTTCCGCCAGCTTGTCTGCCATTTCTTCATTGTTTGCCGACACAGCCTCCTTAATCAGCTTCTGAAACAGATATTGCAGCCGCTGCGTCTGCTCCGTGACCGTCACGCCTGAATCCGGCTTGACCTCAGATATCTCATTCTTTGGCTTCATGATTGATTTTACCGATTTTATTTCAATCGTTTTCTTCGGCTCCTCCGGCGCTTTTTCTTTCTCCTGCGGCATATTTTCCGGCAGCGTATTTTCCGCCGGCGTTTTGGAAAGTCTTGTAAAATGCTTCTGCGCAAAGGGATTATCCTCCAAAAATGTCTTTACTGCCTTAAGCTGCAGCCCCTTGCTCTTTAAATCCTTAATTTTGATAAACTTGTCTATATCCTCCCTCGAGTAAATCCTATGTCCCTGCTCATTCCTTTTAATCGGCAGTTCCAGCTCCTCCTCCCAGTACCTAAGCACATGCGCCTCCACATGCACCTCCTTTGCCGCCTCATTAATTAAATATGTTTCCTTAATCACTTTTATCAGACTCTCCTTTCTGCTTTCTTTCTGCTTTTTATCATGACGGAGCCTCCCTCCTTTCCAAATGCCGTCATGACATGAAATGAATAAGAATATACGCATCCTCACGGAGCGTTTTGTCGTATAGGACGAACTTTCCTATACGATGAAAAAGAGGACATGAACTTTGCTCATGTCCTCTTTCGTAGTTTATATAAATCTATTTTGCAAGATTTGCAAACTGTGTATAGTCCGGCAGCCATGCCAGATTTATGGTGCCGATTGCGCCGTTTCGCTGCTTTGCGATGATAATCTCCGCCACGTTTTTAAGCTCCGTATCCTTGTTGTAATAGTCGTCACGGTAAATAAACATCACCACATCCGCGTCCTGCTCAATCGCCCCCGATTCCCTCAAATCGGAAAGCATGGGTCTGTGGTCCGGACGCTGCTCGACCGCACGCGAAAGCTGTGATAGTGCGATTACGGGCACATGCAGCTCACGCGCAAGCGCCTTAAGCGACCTTGATATATCCGATATCTCCTGCTGCCTTGACTCATTCTTTCCTGCTCCCGTCATAAGCTGCAGATAGTCTATAATAATCATTTCCACATTGTATTCCAGCTTAAATTTTCGGCATTTGGAACGAAGCTCGCTGATTGTAATTCCCGGCGTATCGTCAATCAAAAGCTTTGACCGCCCGATTACATCCGCTCCCTCTATCAGCCGCTCCCACTCGTCGTCCTTCATGTTGCCCGTACGGATTGACTGTGAGTTCACCTTTGACTCCAGCGCGAGCAGACGGTTCACCAACTGCTCCTTCGACATCTCCAGCGAGAATATTGCGACCGCCTTATCCTCATGAAACGCCACATGCTGTGCAATATTTAAGACAAACGCCGTCTTTCCCATGGAAGGGCGCGCCGCTATCAAAATCAGATCCGACGGCTGCATTCCCGCCGTCTTATAATCCAGATCGAGAAAGCCCGTAGCAATCCCCGTGACCGCTCCACGGTTTTTTGACGCCTCCTCAATCATATTCATAGTGTTCATGACGACCTGTCTTATCGGCACAAAATCACTGTTATTACGCCTTTGAATAATGTCAAAAATATTCTTTTCGGAGGTTTCCAGTATGGTTTCCAGCGGCTCATTCTGCGCATAGCAGCTGTTTGCTATCTCCTCGTTTACCTTGATAAGCCGCCTGAGAACCGATTTTTCCGCCACAATACGCGCATAGTATTTGATATTTGCCGACGTCGGCACTGCCGCCATGACATCCCTTATGTATTCCAGGCTGTATATTTCCGGCGGAACGCCCTTCTCCTTGAGCCGCTGCTGAAGCGTGACCAAATCAACAGGCTTCCCCTCATCGTCAATCTCAACCATAGCGTCAAAAAGGATTCCATACTGCTTGCCGTAAAAGTCCTCGCCGCTAATCTGCTCGCTCGCTATGGTGATAGCCTCCTTATCCATAAGCATAGAGCCGATTACGGACTGCTCCGCCTCAATGCTGTGCGGCAAAACCCTCTTTAAAACTGCCTCGTCCATTTCAGGCATAGCCTGTTCCTCCCGTTATCTGACTGCCGTGACCTGTACCCGGAGCTTCGCCGTCACCTTTGGGTGGAGCTTGACAGTCACCTCATGCATTCCCTCTGTCTTTATCGCCTCGGAAAGCTGTATCTTCTTTTTGTCAACCTCTTTCCCGTACTGCCGGGCAATCTCCTTTGCAATCTCCTTTGACGAAACGGAGCCAAAGACCTTTCCGCCCTCTCCGCCCTTGATTTCAAGCTTAACGGTCATCTCATCAAGCTCCTTTGCAAGCCGTTCTGCCGCCTCAAGCTGTTCCCTCGCAAGCTTCTCCTCCTGCTTTTTTTGAAGCTTTAATGTATTCATGTTTGCGTCCGTAGCCTCCACTCCAAGCTTTTTTGGAATAATGAAGTTTCTGGCATAGCCCTCCTTAAGCTCCACTAAATCGCCCTTTTTTCCTACTGATTTTACATCCTCCAATAATATAACCTTCATGATATGCATATCCTTTCCGTAATTTAAATCGCACCCTCCTCGAGCATTCTGCTCAAAGTGTCTTTTATAATCGCCACAGCCCGTTCAGGCGACATGTCCTCAAGCTGCGCGCCTGCAATGTTCATATGACCGCCGCCGCCCAAACGCTCCATGATAATCTGCACGTTCACCTCATCAATCGACCTTGCGGAAATATATATTTTCCCATTATATTCCGTGGCAACGAAGCTCGCCTTGATGCCGTTTATCCCAAGCAGCTCATTTGCCGCCTGCGCGCCGATTTCCGTCGGGCTTTGCAGTCCCTCCGTAGGGCAGATTCCCATGGCATAGGCGTTTCTGTATATCTCGGCGTTTCTGACCGTTTCCGCCTTTGCCTTATATTCCGCAGCGCCATCGCGGAACATCTTGCGCACCCTCGTCACATCAGCGCCGCAGCGCCTTAGAAACGCCGCAGCTTCGAAGGTCCTGACGCCCGTTTTTGCCGTGAAATTATTCGTATCAACCATAATTCCCGAATACATGCAGTCCGCCTCGTTGCTTCTGACCTTGACGCTGCCGCCTGCGATATATTGAAGCACCTCCGCCACCATCTCACAGGCGCTTGATGCATACGGCTCCACATAGGACAGGGTAGCGTTTTCAATCACCTCAGAGCTTTGCCTGTGATGGTCAAGCACCACCACCGTACGGCATGCCTTTATCAGCTCCGGACACTCCGTAATGCTCGGCTTATTGACGTCCACCACCACCAGCGCCGTACTGCTGTCCGCAAGCTCCAGCGCCTCCGCGCTTCCGATAATAAAGTCCTCTTCATATATGTTTCTGTCCCTGAAAAGCTCCACCAGGGGCTTTACGGATGTGGTAATGTCATTAATGACAATATGGCACTTTTTCCCGAGCGCCCGCGCGATGCCGGCGATACCGACTGACGCGCCGAAGGCGTCGGCGTCCGAAAGCCTGTGCCCCATAATCAGCACGCGTTCCTTGCTGTTGATAATCTCCTGAAGGGCATTTGCCTTTACGCGCGCCTTTACTCTCGTATTTTTCTCAACCTGCTGGCTCTTTCCGCCATAATAGATAATCGAGTCGGGAGATTTTACCACCGCCTGATCCCCCCCGCGCCCGAGCGCCAGATCGATTGCCGTGCGTGAATATTCGCAGTTTTGCGCATACGTAGGCGCGTCAAGCCCCACTCCGATACTGACCGTAACTGCCATCTCATTCCCGATGTTGACGGTTTTCACATCCTCCAAAAGGTCAAAGCGGGATTCCTTGAGCGCAAGCGCCGCCGCCTTTCTCATGATTACCAGATACTTGTCCTTCTCGGTCTTTCGCACAATGCAGTCAAGCGACGACAGATACTTGTTCATCTTTCTGTCAATAAGCGCAATCAGCAGGGAACGGCGCACATCCTCCACGCTCTCAAGCGCCTCGTCATAATTGTCAATGTAAATCATTCCGACCGCAAGGCTTTGGTCGTCAATCTCCCGAAGCGCCTTTTTCAGCTCGGTTTCATCAAACAGATACCCTGCCAGCAGATAGGTCTGCCCGCCCGTGCTTTCAATGATGCGGCTGTTGTCGAGCAGCTCGTCCATGTAAATCTTCTTGAGCTTTAAGGTATACTCCCGCTCCTCAAAGGTGATATCAAGCTGCTGCTCCTCTTCAAAGTCAAGCTTATCCCTCGTCACTGCCGGAAATATTGAAGAAATGGGCTTTCGGCAGCCCTTGTCCTTATGTATGGTTTTTTCAAACGCCTCATTTGTCCAAATGATTTTCCCCGTGTCGTCCATGATCACATACGCAAGCTCCAGCTCCCTTAAAAGCTTCTTCTGAACCTGACCGTACTGTGTCGCAAAGTCCACAAACTCATTCATGATAATGGGCTTACTCCTGCATAGCAGCGCGCTCATCATAATGAAATAAATCGCCAAAAACGCCGACACGCAGATACCTGCCTGAATATTGATAAAATACATTCCGACATTCATGGCTGCCAAAAGCAGCCCCAGCAGCAGAGCAGTCTGAAGATACGACTTAAGATGCCCCTTTAATTTAATTTTCTTATTCATGTACATACTCCCGGCGTCCGAAATTGCGCCTCATGCAATTTCAGACACACATGTCAATCCGGCTCCGCGCTCACCTGCGCGGGCTTTGTATATCAAGCAATTTAACAGCAACAGCTTCCTACTGCATTTTTACATTATCATAGTCAGTATAACATTAATTCCATGAAAGTTCCATAGCATATTTTGTCACAATGTACAATTATGCATCGAAAGAAGAATGTGCAAGCAGCACAATGTTTTTGAGTCTTTCCACAATCGTTTCCATATCCTCAATACACGCAAATTCGTTGCGCCCGTGATGCCCCTCCGATCCTGTGCAGAGATTTGGACAGAGAAGCCCGTCAAAGGAGAGCCTTGCCCCGTCAGTGCCTCCGCGTATCGGCGAAATCTTAGGCTCCACGCCCGCCCTGCGCATCGCCTCCGCCGCGCCGTCGACTATAAAAAGCTCCTTCTCAATCATTTCCCGCATGTTGCGGTATTGGTCTTTTATTTCCACCTCAAAAAGCCCTTCGCCGTACTTTTCATTAAGCGCCTCTGCCGTCCGCGCAAAAATTTTCTTCCGCTCCTCAAATTTAACGCTGTCGTGGTCGCGTATGATAAACTCAAGCGTCGCCTTTTCCACATCTGCGTCAATGCGATCCACATGGTAAAAGCCCTCATACCCTTCCGTGTTTTCCGGGCGCTCGTCCGGGAGCGCTTCGATAAACTCAAGCCCAAGCTTTATTGCATTTTTCATAATGTTTTTTGCATATCCCGGATGCACGCTTTTGCCCTTCACTGTGAGCGTCGCGCCTGCGGCGTTAAAGCACTCATAATTCATATCCCCAAGCTCTCCGCCGTCAACCGTATAAGCATAGTCGGCGCCAAAGCCCTCTATGTCAAAATACTCCACACCGTTGCCTACCTCCTCGTCGGGGGTAAATCCAATACAGATTTTCCCATGCTTTACATCCGGGTTTTTCAGGAAATATTCCGCCATCGCCATAATCTCCGCCACGCCCGCCTTGTCATCTCCTCCCAGCAGGGTGTTCCCGTCCGTCACGATAAGGCTTTTGCCTTTACAGCCCGCAAGCATCGGAAATTCCGACACACGTGTCACAATATTCAGCTCAGCGTTAAGCACAATATCGTTCCCGTCATAGTTTTCAATAATGCGGGGGCTGACGCTTGCTCCGCTCACCACCTCCGAGGTGTCCATATGCGCTATGAACCCAATCGCCGGAGCCTTAGCTTTTCCGGTCAGATTTGACGGGATTTGCGCATATACATAACCGTGCACCTCATCGTAACGCACATTCGACGCCCCCATTTCCAGCAGCTCGTTTCTGAGCAAAATTGCCAAATCCCTCTGCTTATCCGTTGAAGGAACCTTATCGGAAAACCTTTCAAGCGACTGCGTGTCAATTTTTACATATCTGATAAAATTCTCAATCACCTTTGCGTATGCCATTCTAATCCCCCCATTTCTGCAAAAAGACCAATGAAGCTTACTTGAAGTTCATTGGTCTTTTCCTTTTACAATAAAATTAATCGATAGTATACGGCATAAGCGCCACATGACGCGCACGCTTAATAGCTACCGTCAAAGCTCTCTGATGCTTTGCACAGTTGCCTGTAATTCTTCTGGGAAGAATTTTTCCTCTCTCAGACACATATCTCTTAAGCTTCGCCGTGTCCTTATAATCAATCACGTTGTCCTTGCCGCAAAATACGCAAACCTTTTTTCTTCTACGAATATTGCTTCTTCTCTTCATCGGAGAATCAGCCTTGTCACCTTTATTATAAGCCATAATAACCCTCCATTCCTGTTCAAGCCCGCGAATTTGAGTTTCTGCTCAGATTTGCCGCTTGAAAAATCTTTCCTTCAGGATTTATGCTTAGTTAAACGGCAGCTCTTCGTCTATTCCGTCCGGAATATTCATGAACCCGTCGCCTGCTGCCGCAGGAGCCGGCTGACTGTTCCCGCCATAATTACCTGTTGAGTAATTTCCGGCTGCGCCGGTAGCGCTGCTGTTTTTACTTTCTGCAAATTCCTGATCCTCAACAACAACTTCCGTGGTATAAACCTTCACACCATCCTTATTGGTATAGCTGCCCGTTTGGATGCGTCCCGTCACGGCAATTTTCGTTCCCTTGCGCAAATACCGCTCCGCAAACTCTGCTGATTTTCCAAATGCAACGCACGAAATAAAATCGGCAGTGTTCTCATCTGAGTTGCGGTTAAATCTTCTGTCAACCGCAAGCGTATATCTTGCAATCGCCAACTGGTTCTCACCCTGCGTGTACCTTACCTCAGGATCTCTTGTCAAACGTCCCATTAAAATTGCTTTATTCATATGTCAGTTCTCCCACTATACGGCTTTCCGTATATTCTATTTCTCGTCCTGTCTAACGCACAGATATCTGACAACATTCTCATTAAGACGAATTCTTGACTCGACTTCAATAGGAACTGTCGGCTCGCCATCGAACTGAATGAAATAATAAAAGGCTTCCTTCATCTTACGCACTTCGTAAGCAAGTCTCCTCTTGCCCCACTCATCTACGTTTGTGATTGTACCGCCATGCTTGGTAATCATTTCTTTTACCTTCTCGATGGTAGCTGTTCTGTCATCGTCCTCAAGCTTTGCGCTGACAACAACGGCTAATTCATATTTGTTCATCCTGTTACCTCCTTTTGGTCTCTGGCCTTTTCCTATCAGAAAAAGCAAGGAATTTTTATATATCACGAAGATTTATGATACCACAGCTTGTTTATTTTTGCAAGCGTAAAGCACAAATTTAACACAAAATTTATGGGCGACATCACCGGTAAGCCCCTGCTCGGCAGTCAGTACCCGAATAAGCACATTGTCAGGGCTTCATCAGAGCCTTGACGCTTTTCTCCACCTGACGCCTCGGGAGCATAATCTGATGCCCGCAGCCCAGACATTTCAGGCGAAAATCCGCTCCGACGCGCAAAATTTCCCATTCGCGGCTGCCGCAGGGATGCTGTTTTTTCAATTTTACGATATCGCCAACCTCATATTCCATACTTCACCCCAAAGCCCTACGCCTTAATCTGCGAAAGCACCTCGCCGATACTGTCGGTAATCACCAGATCCGCCCTTGTGTCGCGTGCCGTCGGCGTCTTATTTATCAGCACCAGCCGGTCGCCCTGATAATAGTCAATCAGCCCTGCCGCAGGATAAACCGCAAGCGAGGTTCCCCCGATAATCAGCATATCCGCCTCGCTTATTGCGCGCACCGCTTCGGACAGCGTATTTTGGTCAAGCCCTTCCTCATAGAGCACCACGTCGGGCTTTATCCTGCCGCCGCACTCACATGTCGGCACGCCCTCAGAATCCGTTATTGCACTGATATCATAAAATTTATGACACGCCTCGCAATAGTTCCTCAGCACGCTGCCATGCAGCTCAAGAACCCTTTTGCTTCCCGCCATCTGATGAAGCCCGTCAATATTTTGCGTGACCACCGCCGTCAGCTTTCCTGCCTTCTCCAGCATTGCAAGCGCCTTATGCGCCGCATTCGGCTTTGCTCCGGGGCAAATCATTTTATCTCTGTAAAACCGGAAAAATTCGTCCGGCTTTTTAATATAGAAGGTATGGCTCAAAATCGTTTCCGGCGGATAGTCATATTTCTGATTGTAAAGCCCGTCCACGCTTCTGAAATCCGGAATACCGCTCTCCGTAGACACTCCGGCACCGCCAAAAAATACAATTCTTTGGCTCTTGTCAATCAGCTCCTGAAGCTTTTCAATTTCTCTGCTCATTTCATCAGTCCTTTCCGGTTAAATCAATATTGTTTATAGGAAATGTTAAGGTCAACGCTCGTGCTGATTCCCG
Organism: Lachnospiraceae bacterium; assembly: GCA_021202335.1. Lineage (GTDB taxonomy): Bacteria > Bacillota > Clostridia > Lachnospirales > Lachnospiraceae > COE1. The sequence goes on along the minus strand of JAJQDE010000046.1, from coordinate 4,519 downwards.
CCACCCTTCCGTTTTCCGTGTACTGCCAAATTCCCACATCATATGGCATGTACATATAGTCGTCATAAAACGCATACCATTTTTCATAATCGTTAAGCCTTGTCATATCCAAAAGCTTCGTAAAGCACTTGATATTTCCGTAAATCATCGGCGTGTAGCCCGCCGCCTTTATGGCATCGCAAAACGCAATCGCTATCTCCGTGCGCTCCTCCTGCGAAAGATTATTCGCCCTGCCGTTGCTGTTCACAATCATTTCCACGTCAAACACAACCGGATATGTAACATTATAGTCCGCCATGTTTTCAAGCACAAACTCCGCTTCCTCAATTGCCTCCTCCACGGTAACCGCCTGTGTGAAAAAATAAACTCCCGCACTGATTCCGGCATCATCAGCCCCCCGCATGTTTTGGTCAAAATACTCGTCCAACACAAGCTTTCCGGACTCATAGCCGCGTATTCCCAGCCTCACAAAGGCATATTCCACGCCATCCGACGCCACTGCCTCCCAATCTATATCACCCTGATATTTCGACACATCGATGCCCTTATGGGAAATGACCTCTCCGTCTGCCACATACTGCATCTCCCCATCGTCCGTTTCGACAAAATTTTCCGCCAGCAGGCTGTGCTTATCCACCTCATCCAGCACAGGCGCAAAAACATATTCATCATTATCCGCATATATAAGATTCTCAGGAAAAAACGAGCGCAGCATTTTTAAAGGACTGCCGTCCTCCGCTGTCACCAGCTCCTTCATGCGCTCCTTTATGGACGCCTCAAGCTCATCCTCCTTTGCCTGAAGCAGCACGCTGATATCCTCATCCCCTTGGGACTCGCCCATGACCTCAACAGACTCCTCCGTGGCGCTCTCAGCCTCCAAATCCTCCACGCTGTCGGAAATCACCGGCACGGAAAGCTCCGATTGGACAATCTGCGCCTCAAGCTCCGCATTCCTTGCATTACTCTGCATATACCGCATACCAAACGTTACTGCAAGCGCTGTTGATATAATTGTCGTGACCGTCAGCAACGCAATAACAATTGCGCCTGCCGTTCTTTTTCGTGCTGCCCTGCGTTTCCTCGGCTGCATATTTTCCATTTCCATCTCCATTCCTTCTTTTTTATATCTTTCAGTTTACACTAAAAAAGAGTTCCGCGCAACCCTCGCGCCGGGCATGGAAAAAAAGAATGTGCCGCTTTCTGCGACACATTCTTTCATGTGTTTTTATTAAATAGCTTCGTGGAATGTACGAGAGATAACATCCGCCTGCTGCTCCGGTGTAAGCTTGATGAAGTTTACAGCGTAGCCTGAAACACGGATTGTAAGCTGAGGATAGTTCTCAGGATGTGCCTGAGCATCCAATAATGTATCTCTGTTCAATACATTTACGTTAAGATGATGTCCGCCCTTTGTAGCGTAACCATCCAATAAAGATACTAAGTTATCAACCTGTACTGCGTTATCAGCCATTGCTTTATACCTCCTATAAAATAATTTTACTCTTCATGCTCTAATCCTTCATGCAGCGTCGGAACACTGCATGCCATCGGGTTAGAGGAACAGTCCGTACAGCCAAGCGTCTGTACTTCTTTTGTGGAAGCGTCCCCGTTTACATCTACATTGAAATGTCCCACTGCCTTATTGCCGGAAAACCCTGCGTCAAGCTGAGATACGAGGTCGTCAATCATTGACTTCTCATCCATAAATATACCATTCCCCTTCCTATATGGCAACTGTAACAATTTACCTGTTACGATTGAATTACTTGCTTAAGTCTAATTCAATATTACCTGAAAAAACTGAAAGTTTTCTCTTTTACTTACTCAAGTCTAATTCAATGTCACCTGAGAAAACTTTTGCTTCCTTACCAAGTGCGTTCGGAATAATGGTAAAGGTATTTGAGATACCATCCTGGGCATCCTTGAACGGAAGCTTAGCAACTGATGAAAGTGAAGCTACCGCACCATGCGTATCACGTCCGTGCATCGGGTTTGCACCGGGAGCAAAAGGCTGTCCCTTCTTACGTCCGTCAGGAGTATTGCCGGTAGCCTTACCATAGGTTACGTTTGAAGTAATCGTAAGGATAGATGTTGTAGGAATACCGCCTCTGTAAGTATGATGCCTTCTTACGGCTGTCATAAACTTATGAACGATATCCTGTGCGATAAGGTCAACGCGGTCATCATCATTACCATACTTAGGGAAGTCGCCCGTTGTCTTGAAGTCAACAATAATGCCGTCCTCATCACGAATAACCTCAACCTTAGCATACTTGATTGCTGATAAAGAGTCAGCAACAATTGAAAGACCTGCGATACCTGTTGCAAAATATCTCTTGACATCTCTGTCATGAAGAGCCATCTCCGCTCTCTCATAGCAGTATTTGTCATGCATGTAGTGGATAATGTTCAGCGTATTTACATATACATCTGCCTGCCACTCCATCATGTCAATGAATTTGCTCATAACATCATCATAGTCAAGCACATCGCCTGATACAGGACGATACTTAGGACCAACCTGCTTCTTTGTAACCTCATCAATACCGCCGTTCAAAGCGTAAAGCAGACACTTAGCCAGGTTTGCACGAGCGCCGAAGAACTGCATTTCCTTACCTACAACCATTGAAGATACGCAGCATGCGATTGCATAATCATCGCCGTGCGTTACTCTCATAAGGTCGTCGTTCTCATACTGTACTGAAGATGTCGCAATCGAAATCTTAGCGCAATATCTCTTCCAAGCCTCAGGAAGCCTTGTGGACCAAAGCACCGTAAGGTTCGGCTCGGGAGCTGCGCCAAGGTTCTCCAATGTATGGAGATAACGGAATGACATCCTTGTAACAAGAGGACGTCCGTCTACGCCAACGCCGCCAAGCGACTCTGTAACCCAAACGGGATCGCCTGCGAAAATCTGATTGTACTCAGGTGTACGCGCAAATTTAACGCAGCGAAGCTTCATGATAAAGTGGTCAACAAACTCCTGAATCTGCTCCTCCGTGAAGGTTCCGTTCTTCAAATCTCTCTGTGCATAGCAATCAAGGAATGTAGATGTACGTCCGAGTGACATAGCCGCGCCGTTCTGCTCCTTAACTGCGCATAAGTAACCAAAGTACGTAGCCTGAATAGCCTCCTGCACGTTCGACGCGGGTTTAGCGATATCACAGCCGTATGAAGCAGCCATTTCCTTCATCATCTTAAGGGCTACCATCTGCTCGGAAAGCTCTTCACGAAGGCGGATAACATCGTCTGTCATTACGCGTCCCGTAGAATCCTTCTGTGCCTGCTTATCCTCAAGCAGTCTGTCGATACCGTAAAGGGCAACTCTTCTGTAGTCGCCAATGATACGTCCGCGGCCGTAAGCATCAGGAAGACCTGTAATAATATGTGAAGAACGGCATGCTCTCATTTCCTGATTGTAAGCGTCAAAGCAGCCTGCATTATGTGTCTTTCTGTGAGTTGCAAAGAACTCGCTGATTTCAGGGTCTACCTCATAGCCGTTGTCAGAGCATGCCTTTTCTGCCATTCTGATACCGCCGTAAGGCTGAAGAGAACGCTTGAAGGGCTTATCTGTCTGAAATCCCACGATTGTTTCCTTGCTCTTGTCAAGGTAGCCCGGGCCATGAGAAGTAATGGTAGAGATAACCTTTGTATCCATATCAAGCACACCGCCGGCTTCTCTCTCCTTCTTCTGAAGGTCAAGCACCATCTGCCACAAGTCCTTTGTGTTCTGTGTAGGTCCCGCAAGGAAGGACTCATCACCGTCATAGGGTGTGAAGTTCTTCTGAATGAAGTCGCGCACATTAATCTCGCTTTCCCACTTGCCGCCTACAAAATCTGTCCATTCTGGTCTCATTTTGCAATGCCTCCTAAAAAATAATTTAATTTTTTTATTGGCTGCCGGTATATCCCGGCGCGCCATAGTTACTTTCTTTACACATTTATTATAGCCTCAACCTTGTATACACGTCAACACCAAAGTTTGTACTTTTTCATGTACAGACCGCGCTAAAATATGAAAAATTTGTTAAAAATATCTAAACGCTTGAATATTCCCGGAAAGTGTATTATGATAGTGAATAATACGCTTTTTCAAGGTAAAAATATTACTATTGGAAAATCAATTGATTAATAAATAAAGACGGAGGTTTATTATGGCAGAGATAACGAAAGATATGACAATCGGTGAAATTTTAAGAACGAATCCTGACGCAGCGCCTGTTCTTATGAATGCAGGCATGCCTTGCCTTGGCTGTCCTTCCGCACAGGGCGAATCCTTAGAGGAAGCCGCCATGGTCCACGGACTGGATATCGACGAGCTTATGACGGAAATCGCGAAACTAAAATGAGCGCAAAATCGGCGCTCATCAACAGGTTTCCGCGAAACTTGCATTATGCTCATAAAACAGCCCATTATTAAATGTTTTAAATAAATAAAGAAAGAAAGAATGTGCCGTTGGCACATTCTGCCGTTGGCACATTCTTGCGCCGAGCGCGGTCGCTTGCGACATATTTCACC
>JAJQDE010000052.1 GCA_021202335.1 Lachnospiraceae bacterium | reverse complement strand
AATATGGGAGGAATAATTGTGTGAAAAATATAATTATGAAATGTATGAGAGATGGATAACATCTCTGCAATATAATACAAAAAAATAACATATGGAGGAATTTAAAATGGAAGAAAAAAAGATTGAAAAGAAAACAATTAAATTTCAGTCAGTTACGTTGTTTAATGAATTACTGGAAAAAGGGCAGTTAAGAAGCCTTATAAGTGTAAAATCAAATGGTTATCCTGAATACTGTTTCAAGGCAACTGATAGGGTTACACATATTGTAGGAACATTTATGGCGACTCATGATCTGAAATGTGACAGAAGTTTTGAGGACTGGTCTGTTTTTGAAGAAATTATTATTAATGCGGAAACAAAGCCGGAAACTATTGTAACCAGAAATCTTGGAGCGGTGAAAAGAATCGTATCAGAAGGATATGGCTATATGTTGAGGCGTACTGGTGTAGATCAGTACAAGAAGAAATTCTTTGTATTCTATTCTAATGACAGAATTATTGAAATCAAGAATGAAGAGGATGCGAAAAGTAAGGAACGGTATGAGAACGGGCGTTCCAATCACAGACAAAATTATGCAAATACACAGATGTCGCAGTTATTGAAAAAAGCAATGGAGGAAACAAAATAATGACAAACAAAGGAACATATATAAATTTTAAGGATGAAAGTGTAGAATATACATATGAAAACAGTTTATCATTAAGTCAGAAAGCGAATTATGCTATGGAAGTAGCTGGTTTGGTGGTATCAGCACAAATTGGTTATGCTTATATATTGAAAGAGACAATTTTTAATTATTGTCTGATTAAGTATTTCACGGATATTGAATTATTCGAGAATCCGGATGATTTCAATTTGGATTTGATTGATGAATTTTGCAAAAACAATTATAAATCTGTAATTGCCATTGTTAAGAGTAATGCGGAGAGTGGATTAATTGAAGAATTGCAAAAGGGATGCGATGAAGCTATTGAATTTAGAAAGATGCATTTCTCTGATTACAAAGAAGATGTATCTGATTTATTGCAGGTCGTAAGAGAGTTTGTTGTTAAGCCTGATTATATGAATGAACTGCTTGTGGCATTGACGAATTTTTTGAATAAAGCGAGTGAACGTGAAATTGATGCGGAGGTCGTAGGAAAATTGGCAGATATGATTCCTGTATTAAAAGGTATGGGGAGTGCTGAAGTTGCAAAAGCTATTGTAACTGCTATACATAAAGATGATACGACTGCTGTACCAAAGACAAATAATAAGTCGAAAACAAAGAAAAAGACTACTACTGAGAGTAAGGGTATTGAAGTTGTAAAATAATAATTGGGTTATGGGACTGTCAGAAATATGGCAGTCCTTTTATATTATAGATTTTTTCATAGGAGGAACAGATTTATAAGAATGACGGAAAATAAGGAGTTACAAATACCATTTTGGCAGAAGCTAAATCTAACGGTTAAGGAAGCAGCAGCTTATTCAAATATCGGCATAAATAGAATAGAAGAATTACTAAAACAGCCTAAGTGTAGTTTTGTATTATATGTAGGAAGTAAAAAATTAGTAAAGCGTAAAGAATTTGAACAATACATCTCGAAGAGCTTGGAAATATAAATTTATAGTTGAAATATTTGATGAAATTTAATTGTAATCTGGCAAGAAGTGAGGTACAATATGGTATTGTATCAAACTCTTTTTTGTTAGCTATATTAGCATAAAGGAGATAAAATACAATGGGTAAAGATTTAAAAAATAGAGAGCTTGGTGTAGGTATTAGCCAAAGAAAGGATGGGTTATATACTGGTAGATTCGTAAGTAAAAGAACAGGTAAAAGAGTACAAAGATATTTCCCTAAATTACAGGAATGCAGGAATTGGTTGGCAGATGCAGTATTTCAAGACGAGCATGGCGGGATAGATGCTTCCGGTGATATGACTGTTACGGCATGGTTTGAATATTGGATTGAAAACATCAAAGGAGATAGTATCAGACCTAACACTGTCAGAAATTACAAAGAGCGATTTCAGCATAACATAAAAAAGTGTATTGGCAATATGCTTCTATCAGATGTAAAGCCTATGCACTGTCAAAATGTGTTAAATCAGATGAAAGATGATTATAAGACATCTACCATCTATCAGACGCGAATTGCTTTATATTGTATGTTTTCTGATGCTGTGGAAAATGATATAATTAATAAGAATCCGGTTACGAAAGCTGTGAAATATAATATAGGGAAGGAACCTAAGAAAGTCAGGGCATTAACCATTGATGAACAGAAGAAGTTCCTTGAAACTGCTGTAAACAGTAGTAATTATAATCAATTTGCGTTTTTGTTACAAACCGGGCTTCGTACCGGTGAACTTATCGGCTTAAAATGGTCAGATATTGACTGGGGAAAGAAAGTAGTACATATAAGGCGCAGTATGGAATACAGATACAGCGTTGGAGAGTGGATAATAGGAGAACCTAAAAGCAAATCCGGTTATCGGGATGTGCCATTGACAGACGAAGCAATTTCTATATTGAAGAATCAAAGGGAAAAGCTGAAATCAATCAAGGTAATCAATTTGGAACACAAAGATTATATCTTCTTGTGTAGAAAGGGTGAACCTACTAAAAATTCCGCTTATGATAGTACGTTATTTAAATTATGTGAAAAAGCCGGTATTGAGAAATTCTCAATGCACGTTTTAAGACACACGTTTGGCACTCGATGTATTGAAGCAGGGATGCGACCTAAAACATTGCAGATTATTCTTGGACATTCTAATGTGGGGATTACCATGAATTTATACGTGCATGTGACCGAAGATGAGAAGCAAAAAGAGGTTGAAAGAATCGAAAAAGCCTTAAAGATTGTGTGAATTGGTGTAGTAAATGGTGTAGTAAAAATAAAGAGAAAGGCGAAAAGCCCCTAAAATCAAGGATTTTCGGACAGGTATAAAGAAAAATGAAATTAGGCATAGTTGGGCTTCCGAACGTGGGGAAAAGCACATTATTTAATTCACTGACAAAGGCGGGGGCGGAGTCGGCAAACTATCCGTTCTGCACCATAGATCCGAATGTGGGCGTGGTATCTGTGCCTGACGAGAGAATAAAGCGGCTGGGCGAGCTTTACAATACGAAAAAGGTCACGCCTGCCGTGATTGAGTTTGTGGACATCGCGGGGCTTGTAAAGGGCGCGTCGAAGGGTGAGGGGCTTGGAAATCAGTTCCTTGCGAATATCCGTGAGGTTGACGCAATCGTTCATGTGGTAAGGTGCTTTGAGGACAGCAATATTGTTCATGTGGACGGCAGCATTAATCCTCTCAGGGATATTGAAACCATCAACTTGGAGCTGATATTCGCGGATATTGAAATATTAGAGCGGCGTATCGCTAAGGTATCAAGAGGAGCAAAAAATGATAAGGCGCAGGCAAAGGAGCTTGCTCTTGCGGAGCGCATCAAGGCGCATTTGGAGGATGGAAAGCTTGCAAAAAGCTTTGTCACTGAGGACGAAGAGGAGATTGTTTGGAGAAACGGTTATAACCTTTTGACGGATAAGCCCGTTATTTTTGCGGCAAATGTCGCCGAAGCCGACCTTGCGGACGACGGCGCCGCAAACGAGGGCGTGAAGGCGGTCAGGGAGTATGCGGCAGGGGAAGGCTCTGAGGTTTTTGTCATCTGTGCGCAGATTGAGCAGGAAATAGCGGAGCTTGATGATGATGAGAAGCAGATGTTTTTGGAGGACTTAGGATTAAAGGAGTCGGGGCTTGATAAGCTGATTTCCGCAAGCTACCGTTTGCTGGGGCTTATAAGCTTTCTCACGGCGGGCGAGGACGAGTGCCGCGCGTGGACGATAAGGAAGGGGACAAAGGCTCCGCAGGCAGCGGGCAAGATACACACGGATTTTGAGCGCGGCTTTATCCGCGCGGAGGTCGTAAGCTACCCTGATTTAATTGAAAACGGTTCGCTTGCCGCCGCGAGGGACAAGGGGCTTGTGGGCTTAGAGGGAAAGGATTATGAGGTGAAGGACGGAGACGTAATCTTATTCAGATTTAACGTGTAGCGGAGGTAGTGGTATGGGAGCAAACGACATAGCCTTTCCGCATCTTGGCATTTATCTGTCGAATGTGCCAAAGAGCTTTTCGATATTCGGCTTTGAGATTGCATTGTATGGTCTGATTATCGGCATCGGTGTGATTTTGGGCGTGCTTATGGCTGTGCATATTGCAAAGCTTGAGAAAATGAACCCTGACATTATATGGGACTTTGCAATTTACGCGGTAATCTTTTCCGTAATCGGCGCAAGGCTTTATTACGTGATATTCTCATGGGAACAATATAAGGACAATCTGCTGAGCATTTTCAACACAAGACAGGGAGGGCTTGCCATATATGGAGGCGTTATAGCGGCGTTTACTACTCTTTTTGTGTACAGCAGGGTAAAAAAGCTTTCTCCGTATCAGATTGGCGACTGCGGCGTGTATGGCTTGGTGCTCGGGCAGGTGATAGGCCGATGGGGCAACTTTTTTAACCGGGAGGCGTTCGGCGGTTTTACGGATTCGCTTTTTGCAATGCGTTTGCCGGTAGAGGCGGTCCGCGCAAAGGACATTGCGCAGTCGCATATAGACGCAATGGCGCAGATGGCGGCTGAGGGCAGCGTGAATTTTATACAGGTACACCCGACGTTTCTGTATGAGAGCGCGTGGAATTTCTGTCTGCTGCTGGCGATGCTTTTCTATCATAAGTACAAGAAGTACCACGGTCAGATGTGTCTTGTTTACTTAGGCGGATATGGGATTGGAAGATTTTTTATTGAGGGGCTTAGAACGGATCAGCTTTTTATTCCCCACACGCAGATAGCGGTATCGCAGCTTTTGGGAATGGTAATGTTTGTGTTTGCCGTGCTGCTGAATTTATATATACGGATCCGGATGGCGAAAAACGCTGATAAGGAGGAGCGGACGCATGACTGATGATAAGCTTGAAGATTTGCTTGCACAGCTTACGCTTGAGGAAAAAATCGATATGATACACGGCAGCGAACTGTTCTCAACAAAAGGCGTTGAGCGGCTGGGAATTCCGCCGTTTAAGACCTCTGACGGGCCGCGGGGCGTGCGCAAGGATTTTAAGCCTGACAGGTGGGAGGACATAGGTCTTTCCTATGATTTTGTTTCTTATCTGCCTTGTAATACGGCGCTTGCCGCGACATGGAACAGAGGGCTTGCCCATGAAACGGGAAAGCTGCTTGGAAAAGAGGCGAGGGGGCGGGGAAAGGATATGATACTGGCTCCCGGCATCAATATAATGCGCACTCCTCTGTGCGGAAGAAGCTTTGAATATATGGGTGAGGACCCCTATCTTACATCGGAGCTTGCGGCGCCGTTTGTCAGAGGGATTGAGGAAAACGATGTGGCGGCGTGTGTAAAGCATTACGCGCTCAATAATCAGGAAACGAGGCGTATGGACGTCGATGTGAAGGTGAGTGAGCGGGCGCTGCGCGAGATTTATTTGCCGGCATTTAAGGCGGCTGTGCAAAAGGGCGGCACGAAGGGCATTATGGGCGCATACAATCGATATCATGGGACGCACTGCTGTCATAATAAGGAGCTGATTGACGATATTCTGCGCGGTGAATGGGGCTTTGACGGCATTGTTGTTTCCGATTGGGGCGGCGTACACGACACGAAGGAAGCTCTGATGTCGGGCATTGACATGGAGATGTCGGTCACTGACAATTTTGACGGGTATTATCTTGCAAAGCCGCTGCTTGAAATGGCGCAGTCAGGTGAGCCTGATATGGAAATCGTGCAGGAGCAGGTTGACAAAAAGGTACGTCATATCCTGCATGTGATGAATGAGCTTCATATGCTTGACGGCGAGCGCAAGGCGGGCAGCTATAATGACTACAGGGATAAGGAAGCCCTGAGGCAGACGGCAAGGGAGTCCGTGGTGCTGCTTAAAAATGAAAAAAATCTGCTTCCACTTGACAGGAGCAGGGTAAAGAAGCTTTTAATTATAGGAGAAAACGCAAACCGACAGCACGCGCCCGGAGGCGGAAGCGCAGAGATAAAGGCGCTCTACGAGATTACGCCGCTTTTAGGCTTCCATATGCTGTTGGGAGGAAATACGCAGATAGTGTATAAGCCCGGGTATTATAACAACGACCTTGGAAATATTTGGGCGGACACAAGCCAAAGCGCGGAGAACGGGCAGGCAAAAAGCCTGGAGGGGCAGTTAAAGAAGGAGCAGACGCAGGATGCGGAATACCGCGCCGCCATGAATGCCAAATACAGAAGGGAAGCGCTGGCTGCCGCCACAGATGCGGATGCCGTGATTTGCGTGGGAGGCCTCACGCATGACTATGACACGGAGGGGCGCGACAGGGAGAGTATGAAGCTTCCGTATGAGCAGGATACGCTGATTAGCGAGCTTTTGGATATCAGACCGGACGCGGTGATTGTGCTGCAGCTAGGCTCTCCCGTGGACATGAGCCGGTGGCTGGACAAGGCGGATTCGCTGGTGTGCGCGTGGTATGGCGGAATGGAGGGCGGCTATGCCCTTGCTGAAACGATTTTCGGCGACAACAATCCGTCAGGGCATTTGCCGGAAACCTTTCCATTATCAGAGGAGGACTGTCCGGCGGCAGCGCTTGGTGAATTTCCGGGAGAGGACAGCGTAACCTACGGAGAGGATATTTTTGTCGGCTACAGGTACTATGACACATATCAGGTCGGCACGGCGTTTCCGTTCGGATATGGGCTTTCATATACGGATTTTGTGATGACAGGGCTTCGCGGTGACGTCGTATATGGCGCGGACGGAGATTTTTACGTGAATGTGAGCTTTTGCGTTTCGAATACCGGCTCGCGCGCGGGATATGCGGTGCCGCAGCTTTATGTCGAGGATAAACGGCCCAAAATAAAAAAGGCGGCAAAGGAGCTTAAGGGTTTTGAAAAGCTCTATGTTGAGGCGGGTGAAACAAAAACCGTGACAATGACGCTTGATAAAAGCGCCTTTTGCTATTACAGCGAGGAACGCCATGATTTTGTGTGCGACGCGGGAAGCTATATGCTGCTTTTGGCAAAGGATGCTGAGGACGTGACGGATTTGGCTGAGATTGAAATTACCGCGTAAAAGGATAAAGGCTTTTATTCCCCTTTTAACAGGATGTGCATATCATATAACAAGGCATACCCGGTTAAAGGGGGAATTTTTATGAAGTACAGTGAATTTAAGAAAAAAGAGGTTATCAGCATCAAGGACTGCAAACGCTTGGGGCATGTCTGCGATTTGGAAATCGATGAATGTAAGGGCTGCATCTGCAAGCTTATTGTGCCGGGCTGCAAGGGGCTTTGGTCGATGCTGACGGACGATTCCGTTATTGTCATACCGTACGATTGTATCAGGCAGATTGGACCGGATTTAATATTGGTGGATATCTGATTTAAGCCGGGCGGTTGACTTAATCAAAAACATAAACTATACTGAAAAAAACAGAGGAAATTGTTGAGGAGGCAGGCGATGAAGTGTCCTTTTTGTAATAATGAAAATACAAGAGTAATCGATTCAAGACCCGCGGAGGAGAACAACGCCATACGCAGAAGACGTATGTGCGACGTGTGCAGCAAGCGTTTTACGACCTATGAAAAAATAGAAACAATCCCCTTGATTGTCATAAAGAAGGACAATAATCGCGAGGCATATGACCGCTCAAAGATAGAGGCGGGAATTTTACGGGCTTGCCATAAACGCCCCGTGAGCACGGAAAGCATCAACCGCCTTGCAGACGCTGTGGAAACGGAGATTTTTAACAGTGAAAAGAGGGAAATCCAAAGCCGCGTTATCGGCGAGCTGGTCATGAACAAGCTGAAGGATTTGGACGCCGTGGCGTATGTCAGGTTCGCTTCCGTTTACAGGGAATTTAAGGACGTAAACACGTTTATGGATGAGCTTAAGAAGGTGCTGGAGTAGCCGCGGCATTTTCAAAAACGGCATTTTTGAAAAAAATGTTGGTTCTGCTTGCATTTTCCGCTCATTTTGTATACAATATGCGTTAGCAGCCAAAGCGCATTGCCATGCGTCTTTTGCTGCGTCTATATGGCTGCGGAGGCGGCACGTGGTATAACGGCTGCACTTTAAGGCTATCCTACAACTGAATAAAGTATAATAAAAAGGAGTAAAAACATGACTAAGAGAGGAAAAAACGTTCTTTTCGTAAGTATGTTACTTACACTGACTATTGCACTGGGCGGATGCGCAGGTGATAAGGAGGCGAAGGACTCTAATGTGGTTGAACAGTCGCAGACAGCGGACACCGGGGAGAGCGCGCAAAGCGCCGATGCGGAAACGGAAGCTGACGCGGACTCGCATATTACCATAGGTATTCCGCAGGATTTGGACAGCCTCGTGCCAAGCCTTTCTCAGGGCGCGGGTACGCAGGAAATCCTGTTTAATATTTATGAGGGTCTGATAAAGCCTGACAGCGACGGCAACCTTATCCCCGCAGTAGCAAGCGATTACACAATGTCAGAGGATGGGCTTACTTACACCTTCACATTGCGTGATGGAATTAAATTCCATACAGGAAACGATGTTACCGTGGCGGATATAAAGTATTCGATTGATACCTGCGCCGGTTTGAACGGGGGAGAACCCGTTATATCGGCGTTTTCTAATATACAAAGCGTGGAAACGCCCGACGAGAGTACGGTTGTGATTACGCTGCAGGAGCCGAGCAGCTCGTTCCTTGCAATCCTTGCGACTGTCGAGGCAGCGATTGTTCCCGCAGACGCCGAGGATCTGCAGACCAATCCGGTCGGCACCGGTCCGTACAGATTTGTGTCGCGTTCTTTGCAGGAAAACGTGATATTGGAGCGCTTTGACGAGTATTGGGGAGAACCCGCTAACATAAAAAACATTACCTTAAAGGTTCTGGCAGATTCCGATTCAATTGTTATGAATCTTGAGGGCGGCGCTGTAGATATGGTTGCGAGGGTTACTGCGACTCAGGCGGCGGAGCTTGGCGACGACTTTGAGGTGCTTGAGGGAACCATGAATTTGGTGCAGGCAGTATACCTGAACAATGCTGCCGCGCCATTTGACAACGAGCTTGTAAGGCAGGCGCTGTGCTATGCGGTGGATAAGCAGGAAATTCTTGATTTTGTGTCGGACGGCAAGGGTACGCCTGTGGGCAGCAGCATGTTCCCGGCATTTGGCAAATATTATATTGAAGAGCTCAGCGACCTGTATGCGACGGACATTGAGAAGGCAAAGGAGCTGCTTGAGGAGGCGGGCTATCCTGACGGCTTCAGCTTCACGATGAAGGTGCCCTCAAACTATCAGCAGCACATAGATACGGCGCAGGTGGTTGCAGAGCAGTTAAAGCAGATAGGCGTGACCGCGGAAATTGAGCTGATTGAGTGGGAAACCTGGCTGAGCGACGTGTACCAGGGACGCGACTTTGAGGCGACTGTTGTCGGCTTGGACGCGTCTACTCTGACGGCGGGAGCGATGCTTTCGCGTTTTCAGACCGATGCGCACAACAATTTCATAAATTACGGTAATGAGGATTACGATACTGCCTACGCGAATGAGCTTGCGGCAGAGGCAGCTTCGGATGATGAGAAAGCGACGGAGTATTATAAGGAATGTGAAACCATTCTTGCCGAAACAGCGGCGAATGTATACATTCAGGATATGTGTGAGCTTGTGGCTATAAGGAAGGGATATGCAGGCTACGAATTTTATCCGCTTTATATTCAGGATTTCTCTAAGCTTTATATCACGCAATGATATATTCCGTCAGAATACATTCTTTTAGAATATTGGAAAGGAAGGACAGGGAATGAAATACTTTTTGAGAAAATTCGTGACAATGGCGGTTACAATTTTATGTATTTCTTTTCTTGTCTACCTTGCCTTTGACATAATACCGGGAGATGCGGCGCTCGCCGCCCTCGGTACGGATGTCGAGCCTGCGCGCCTTGAGGCGCTGCGGGAGCAGATGGGCTTAAACAGGCCGCTTATCGAGCGTTATTTTGACTGGCTTTGCGATTTTTGCAGGGGTGATTTCGGCACATCATACAAATATAATCTGCCCGTGGCGGATATGATTGCGTCAAAGCTGCCCGTGACAGTCATTATGGCGCTTATTTCGTTTGTGATTATGGTGGCGGTTTCGCTTCCTGTCGGAATTTATACCGCTAAGCACAGCGGAGGGCGAATCGACCGCATCATAACGATTATTAATCAGGTTATGATGTCCGTGCCGCATTTTTTCATGGGCATCATCATCACCTACGTTTTCGGAATGGTGCTAAAGCTGTTTACGCCGGGCGGCTTTGTGTCGTACGATGTGGATTTTTTGGGCTTTATTTCCTATATTATATTTCCGTGCATGGCAATTGCGCTTCCAAAGACGGCAATGTCGGTGAAGCTGCTAAGAGGCTCCTGTATTGAGGAATCGCGCAAGGATTATGTGCGGACCGCATACAGCAAGGGAAATAATACGAGCAGGGTCTTATACGGGCATGTGCTGAAAAATGCGATGATACCTGTCATTACGCTTTGGGGAATGACGCTTGCGGACATGCTTGTGGGAAGCATCGTGATAGAGCAGGTATTTAACATCCCGGGCATAGGGCGTATCCTGCTGACCTCGATTTCTTACAGGGATTATCCGGTAGTGGAGGCAGTGATTGTGCTGATAGCGCTTGTGGTGGTTGTGGCAAACTTCTGCGTTGACATCATTTATGGAATTATGGACCCGCGTATCAACGTCGGCGCGGAGTAAGCGGGAATGGGAGATTGGAATGAAGCTTTTAGGGAAAAAATATCCTCACAATTTCATAATAGGCGCGGTCATAACGGGCATTATGCTGCTTTTGATCATCGTGGGCTTTTTTTACACTCCCTATGACATTACTAAGATGGACAGTGCGTCAAAGCTTGCGCCGCCCTCCTTAAATCATCTGATGGGCTGCGACAACTTTGGCAGGGATATTTTCTCGCGTGTGCTCAAGGGCATGGGGAATACCTTTGTGATAGCGCTGCTTACGGTCTTGATCGGGGCGGTGACAGGCACCGTCGTCGGAGCGCTTACGGGATATTTCGGAGGCTGGCCGGATGAGATACTGATGCGTATAAACGACGTGCTGTTTGCGTTTCCGAGTATTTTGCTCGCGCTGGTGTTCGTGAGTATTTTCGGCACGGGCAAATATAATGTCGTGGCGGCGCTCGGCATAGCGTTTATCCCGAGCTTTGCGCGTATCGTGCGGGGAGAGTTTATCAAGTACCGCGAGATGGATTATGTGAAGAGCGCAAGGCTTGAGGGTGTGGGGACGCTGCGGATTATTTTTGTCCATATTCTGCCAAATACTTTTACCGTGCTTATGTCCTCACTCATGATCGGCTTTAATAACGCGGTGCTTGCGGAGGCGGGCATGAGCTATCTCGGAATCGGCGTGCAGCCGCCGGACGCGAGCCTTGGCAGCATGCTTTCGGAGTCGCAGACATATCTGCTTTCCGCGCCGTGGTATGCCATATTTCCCGGGCTGATGATTATTTTGCTTGTGCTTGGCTTTTCGCTGCTGGCGGACGCAAGCGCATAATCAATGCGCTATTATGCGCATACGCTTTGTAAAAGGACTGGTTTGATATGTTATTGGAAATAAAGGATTTAAGCATAGAATTTCATGACCACGACGCGCCCGAAAGGGTGGTCAATCATGTAAGCTTTGGGCTTGAGGAGGGCGAGATACTTGGGCTTGTAGGCGAATCTGGCTCGGGAAAGTCCATGACTGCAATGGCGGTTGCAGGGCTGTTAAAGCGGCACGATATCAAAAAAAGCGGTGAGATACTGTTTGAAGGAGAGGGGCTTTTAAATGCGCCGCGTCCAAAGCTTCGCAAATATCAGGGAAACGATATCGGGATTGTTTTTCAGGAGCCGATGTCCTCGCTCAACCCCGTGAAAAAAATCGGCAGACAGGTCGAGGAAAGCCTGAAAATCCACAGACCGGATATGGACAAAAACGCGCGGAAAAAGCGTGCGCTGGAGGTAATGGCGGAGGTGGAGCTGCCCGAGCCGGAGCTGATATACAAAAAATATCCGCATGAGCTTTCGGGAGGCATGCGCCAGCGCGTCATGATAGCCTCGGCGATGATTTGCGAGCCGAAGCTTCTGATTGCGGACGAGCCGACAACGGCACTGGATGTGACGATTCAGCTTCAGATAGTAAAGCTCCTGCAACGGCTTAATCGGGAAAAAAACATGGCGGTGCTCTTTATTTCGCATGATTTGAGCCTTGTAAAGCGCCTTTGCGGCAGGGTGGTCGTGATGCAGAACGGAAACGTGGTGGAGCAGGGCGGCACGCAGGAGATTTTCGATAATCCGAAGCAGCCCTACACAAGAGAGCTTATTTTGGCGATACCAAGACCGGTCAGGCTTTAAAAAGGTGGGGATTAGTATGGAAAATATATTGGAGGTTGAAAACCTGAATGTATATTATAAAAATAAGGGCGGAAGGAACGCCGGCTGTCAGCATGTCCTTCATGATGTAAGCTTTTGCATGAAACGCGGAGAGATATTGGGGCTGGTGGGCGAGAGCGGCTGCGGAAAGACCACGCTCGCAAAGGCAATCCTTGGCATGAAGAAGCGCTTTGACGGCGTTGTCCGCTTAGACTGCCCTAACCCGCAGATGGTATTTCAGGATCCGTATGGCTCGCTCAATCCCGCAAAACGCATCGGCTGGATATTGGAGGAGCCGATGCGCGTAAAAAAGGGCGCGCAAGGCCTTTCGCGCCCGGAGCGTGCAAGGCGCGTCGACAAGATGCTGGAACGGGTGGGGCTTGATTTAAGGATAAAGGAGCGCTATCCGTCAGAGCTTTCCGGCGGTCAGCGGCAAAGAGTGGCGATCGCCGCCGCGCTTTTGTGCGACACGGCATTTCTGATTGCGGACGAACCTGTTTCTGCGCTTGACGTGACCATACAGGCGCAGATTATTCAGCTTCTGTTAAAACTTCAAAGGGAGCTTGGCGTTTCCATACTTTTCATTTCACATGATTTGCGCGTGGTATATCAGATTTGCGACAGGGCAATGATAATGCGCGATGGCGTAATTTTGGAACAGGGAGAGGTGGATGAGCTTTACCAAAATCCAAAAAGCGATTATACGCGGCTTCTGCTTGACGCGGCAAATATTATGTGACGCCATAACGTACACGCCATAACGTACACGCCATAACGTATGACAATAATTTTGTTGAAAATCCGCAGGGTATGGGATAAAATGAGATTATACTGATTTGGAGGTTTTGGCATGCTTGAACGCTTTTACCCGACGCAATATTCGGATTCCGTCTACGAGGTTGATTTTGAAGGCCTTTACGGGAGAGGCTTTAGGGGCATTATTTTTGATATTGACAACACGCTTGTACCGCACGGAATGCCTGCGGACGAGCGTGCTTTGGCGTTATTTAAAAGGCTGAAAAAAACAGGGTACAGCGTTACGGTTCTCTCAAACAACAAGGAGCCCCGGGTGAAAATGTTCTGCGACGCTGTGGACGCGCCTTATATTTTCAAGGCAGGAAAGCCAAATCCAAAAAACTACCGGAAGGCCTGTCTGGCGATGGGAACGGATGCGGACAGTACGCTGTTTGTGGGAGATCAGATTTTTACGGATATTTGGGGGGCAAACAGGGCGGGGCTGTATTCCGTTTTGGTAAAGCCGATACACCCGAAGGAGGAAATACAGATTGTGTTAAAGCGCTATCCGGAAAAGCTTGTTTTGTTTTTCTATAAAAGAGCGTGCAAAAGGAGGAGCAGGAATGTCTGATATCAACGGAAAAACGCGTGTGTGCGGAATTATCGGAAATCCAGTGGAGCATACCAAGTCGCCCGTCATACACAATAACCTTTCAAAGAGAATGGGTATAGACATGGTATATGTCCCGTTTCATGTGGAAAACGGGCGGCTGAAGGACGCGGTAAGGGGCGCATACGGATTAAATATTCTCGGTATGAACGTGACGGTTCCATATAAAAGCGAAGTAATCCCGTTCCTTGCGGAGCTTGACCCGCTTGCAGGAAAAATCGGGGCGGTGAATACGCTTGTGCGGACAGAGGGCGGCTATAAGGGCTATAACACGGACATGACAGGGCTTTTGCGCGCCATGAAAAGCGACGGGGTGCGCATAGAGGGCGAGGAGGTCATAGTCCTGGGCGCAGGCGGAGTGGGACGTGCGGTGGCGTTCTTATGCGCCGCAAACAATGCAAAAAAGGTGTACCTGCTCAACCGCAGCCTTGAAAAGGCGGATTGTGTGGCGTCCGAGGTCAATCGGGCGCTTGAAACGGACTGTGTGACAGCGATGGCGCTTCCGGATTACAAAAAGCTGCCTAATGGCTCTGAAAACAGATATGCTGCAATACAATGCACAAGCGTGGGACTGTTTCCCAACGTTAATGATGTGATTATAGACGATGCGGACTTTTACCGCTGTGTGAAGTCCGGGTATGATTTGATATATTCTCCGTGGGAAACGCGGTTTATGAAGCTTGTGGCGGACAACGGCGGCGCGGCGTTTAACGGACTGAAGATGCTTCTGTATCAGGGAATTGACGCGTATGAGCTTTGGAACGGCTGTAAAATCAGTGATGATGATGCGGCAATAATATATGCGCTGCTGCAAAAGGGATTGAATTGAAAATGAAAAACATAATACTTACAGGTTATATGGGCTGTGGGAAAACCACGGTCGGGCAAAGGCTTGCGGAGCGGATTGGCTATGTCTTTGCTGACACGGACGGGCTGATTGAGAAGGAGCAGGGCAGAAGCATAAGCGATATATTTGCGCAGGACGGCGAGCAGACATTCCGCGCGATGGAAACCGCGCTTCTTAATAAAGCGCTCTGCGACGGTAAAGACGGGCTTGTCATTGCCACGGGCGGGGGGCTGCCTGTGAGAGCGGAAAACAGAGAGCTGATAAAAAGGCTTGGTACGGTGGTGTACCTGCGCGTAAAGCCGGAAACGGTTTATGAGCGCGTAAAGGGCGATACGTCACGTCCGCTGCTGCAATGTGAAAACCCGTTGGAGCGCATAAAGGGGATGCTCCTGCAAAGAAGCCCCGCATACGAAACGGCGGATTTTATCATCGACGCGGACAGCCTCTCCCCCGAGGAAGCGGCGGCGGAGATTGAGGAGTGCTTAAAATGGAAAGGAAGCGCAAAATCGTGAAGATATTAGTGATAAACGGTCCAAATCTTAATTTTTTGGGCATACGTGAAAAAGGAATATACGGTACGCAGGATTATGCTTATCTGGTAAATATGCTTAAGGAAAAGGCAGAGCGCGAGGGCTGTGAGATAGAGTGCTTTCAGTCAAACCATGAGGGCGCGATTATCGACAGAATACAGGAAGCGTATTTTGACGGCACGGACGGCATCGTCATCAACCCGGGAGCGTATACGCATTACTCCTATGCCATCAGGGATGCGCTTGCAAGCGTTACCATGCCAAAGGTTGAGATACATATTTCGGACATTACAAAGCGTGAGGAATTTCGCAAAACATCCGTAACAAAGCCTGCGTGCGACCGGCAGATTTACGGTCAGGGGCTTGACGGATATCTTCAGGCAGTGGATTTCATATTAAATGTCAAAAATAATGGTTGAAATATGTATGGAATTGTTATAAAATGGTTTAGGATTGTAAACGTTACAAGTGAATAATATTAGGAGGAAATTTTATGATATCAGCAGGAGATTTCAGAAACGGTATTACGATAGAATATGAGAACAATATTTATCAGATTATCGAATTTCAGCATGTAAAGCCCGGCAAGGGCGCTGCCTTTGTCAGAACAAAGCTTAAGAATATCATCAATGGAGGTGTTGTTGAAAAGACCTTCAGACCTACTGAGAAATGCCCGCAGGCGCGTATTGACAGGAGAGAAATGCAGTATCTGTATGCGGACGGCGATGTCTATAACTTTATGGATACGGAAAATTATGAGCAGATAGGGCTGAACGCGGACCAAATTGGTGATTCGCTTAAGTTCGTCAAGGAAAACGAGATGGTTAAGGTCTGCTCGCATAACGGAAACGTATTCGCGATTGAACCGCCTCTGTTTGTGGAGCTTGCGATTACGGATACAGAGCCGGGCTTCAAGGGCGATACGGCGACGGGAGCTACAAAGCCTGCCGTTGTTGAAACAGGCGCTACCGTATATGTTCCGTTATTTGTAGATCAGAACGACGTCATTAAGATTGACACAAGAACGGGCGAGTACCTTTCAAGAGTATAGTAACACATTAAATCAAACTGAATTAATTAAGACAATGAAATTGGGATTTATGGCGACATAGGTTTTTAGATTTATGTTTCCATAAGCTTCTTTCATTGTCTTTTTTATTACGCTGAATATGGAGGAAATTATGGAGTTTACAAGCTTTAAAACATTGGTGAAGGAAGAGGTGCAGCGCAGGGCGGGAGAGGCATACCGCGTGCGTTTAAACGATGTGGTGAAAAATAACGGAGTGGTCCTGAGCGGACTGACCGTGATGCAGGATGACAGCAACATTTCCCCCACAATCTATTTAAACAACTATTATGAAGCCTATGAGAGCGGTGAAGCTACGCTTGGCATGGTGGTGAGCGACGTTATGGATGCGTATAATAAAAATAAGGTCAACCGCCGGCTTGACATGAGATATTTTTTGAATTATGAGAGCATCAAGGGAAGGATTGTGCTGAAGCTCATCAATACCGAAAAAAACAGGGAGCTTTTAAAAGACATTCCGCATATGGAGTTTTTGGATTTGTCAATCGTGTTTCAATGTCTGATTTCGAATGAGAATATCGGCTCGGCTTCCGTGCTGATACACAACGCCCACGCAAAGCTGTGGGGTGTTGACAGCAGGGAGCTTTACAGGCGCGCGCTCCAAAATACGCCGAAGCTGTTAAAATATCAGCTGCAAAGCATGAAGGATGTGCTGAATGAGCTTGTGGAGCCTGATATGGGCAGCTTTAGCGGCTGCGTGCCGATGTATGTGCTGAGCAATGAGCGAAGGACAGACGGCGCGGCGTGTATGCTTTATCCGAATCTTATAGAGGATTTTTCACGCGCAATCGGCAGCAGCCTGTATATTATTCCGTCATCCGTACATGAGCTTTTGCTGCTTCCCGCGGGGCTTTTTGCCGACGGCAAAGGCATCGGGAGGATGATACGGGACGTCAATGAAACACAGCTTTCGATTGAGGAGGTGCTCTCCGATTCGCTTTATTTTTACGACAGTGAAACAAAGGAGATAAGAATTTATTAAAAATCTTAAAAAAAATCCTTGATAAATTATTGACAATCCCTTTTATTATGTATATGATGAATACATATGGTTCAGCATGGGCTATAAAAATAAAACGGCAGACTTAAAAGCTGTCTTAGGTAAAGGAGAATACGAATAATGAGCAAGTGGGTATATTTATTCACGGAAGGCGATGCCGGCATGCGCGAGCTTCTTGGCGGTAAGGGTGCAAATCTCGCTGAGATGACAAAGATTGGGCTTCCTGTTCCGCAGGGCTTCACAATCACAACGGAGGCTTGTACTCAGTATTATGAGGACGGCAGACAGATTAATGACGAAATCATGGGTCAGATTATGGACTATGTGGCAAAGATGGAAGAGATTAACGGCAAGAAATTTGGCGATTTGAAAAATCCCCTGCTTGTGTCGGTTCGTTCGGGAGCCAGGGCGTCAATGCCCGGTATGATGGATACAATTTTGAATTTGGGCTTGAATGATGATGTCGTGGCGGCAATGATAGCAGGCAACCCCGACCCTAAATTTGAGCGTTTTGTTTACGATTCTTACAGGCGCTTTATTCAGATGTTTTCCGATGTTGTTATGGAGGTTGGCAAGAAATACTTTGAGCAGCTTATTGACAAGATGAAGGAGAAGAAGGGCGTTACCTATGACGTTGAGCTTACTGCCGCAGATTTAAAGGAGCTTGCGGAGCAGTTTAAGGCAGAATATAAAAAGCAGCTTGGTCAGGATTTCCCCAGCGACCCTGTTGTTCAGCTCAAGGAGGCTATCAGAGCCGTGTTCCGCTCTTGGGATAATCCGCGCGCGAATGTTTACCGCCGCGACAATGACATCCCTTACAGCTGGGGAACGGCAGTAAACGTAATGCCGATGGTATTCGGAAACTTAAACGATGAATCCGGCACGGGTGTTGCGTTCACACGCGATCCGGCAACGGGCGAGAAGAAGCTTATGGGCGAGTTCCTTACGAACGCTCAGGGCGAGGACGTGGTTGCAGGTGTGCGCACACCGATGCCGATTGCGCAGATGGAGGAGAAGTTCCCCGAGGCATATGCACAGTTTATCAAGGTGTGCGGTCTGCTTGAGGAGCACTATCATGATATGCAGGATATGGAGTTTACTGTTGAGAACGGAAAGCTCTATATGCTTCAGTGCCGCAATGGTAAGAGAACAGCGCAGGCGGCGTTAAAGATTGCCTGCGATTTGGTTGACGAGGGCATGAAGACAGAGGAAGAGGCAGTGGCGATGATTGATCCCAGAAACCTGGACACACTGCTCCATCCTCAGTTCGACGTTGCCGCTTTGAAGGCTGCAAAGCCTCTTGGAAAGGGTCTTGGCGCATCTCCGGGAGCTGCCTGCGGAAAGATTGTCTTTACGGCTGATGATGCTGAAAGTTGGGCTGCAAGAGGCGAGAAGGTTGTGCTTGTGCGTCTTGAAACATCGCCCGAGGACATTACGGGTATGAAAGCCGCTCAGGGTATTCTCACGGTTCGCGGCGGTATGACGTCACACGCGGCAGTGGTTGCCCGCGGTATGGGTACATGCTGCGTTTCAGGCTGCGGCGATATCGCGATGGATGAGGAAAACAAGAAATTTACGCTTGGCGGCAAGGAGTTCCATGAGGGAGATTATATTTCCATTGACGGTACGACAGGCAACATTTACGAGGGACAGATTGCGACGGTTGACGCGACGATTGCGGGCGAGTTCGGACGCATCATGGCATGGGCTGATAAGTATAGGACATTGAAGGTAAGGACGAACGCTGATACTCCCAGGGACGCAAAGAAGGCGAGAGAGCTTGGCGCTGAGGGCATTGGTCTTTGCCGTACGGAGCATATGTTCTTTGAGGAAGACAGAATTGCCGCGTTCCGTGAGATGATTTGCTCTGATACGGTTGAGGAGAGAGAAGCTGCTCTTGAAAAGATTCTTCCTTATCAGCAGGGCGATTTTGAGGCGCTGTATGAGGCTCTTGAGGGGAACCCTGTTACCATTCGTTTCCTCGATCCGCCTCTCCATGAGTTTGTTCCCACTGAGGAGGCAGATATCGAGAAGCTTGCCAAGGCTCAGGGCAAGTCGGTGGAAACAATCAAGACGCTGATTGCTTCGCTGCATGAGTTTAACCCTATGATGGGTCATAGAGGCTGCCGTCTTGCGGTCACATATCCTGAGATTGCGAGAATGCAGACAAAGGCGGTTATCCGCGCAGCCATTAACGTTCAGAAGAAGCATTCGGATTGGACTGTTAAGCCGGAAATCATGATTCCGCTTGTATGCGAGGTAAAGGAGCTTAAATTTGTAAAGCAGGTAGTGGTTGAAACGGCGGATGCAGAGATTGCGGCGGCAGATGTAAAGCTTGAGTACGAGGTCGGCACCATGATTGAGATACCAAGGGCTGCTCTTACGGCTGACGAGATTGCTAAGGAGGCTGACTTCTTCTGCTTTGGGACAAATGACCTTACGCAGATGACCTTTGGTTTCTCGCGCGATGATGCGGGCAAGTTCCTTAACGCGTATTACGACACGAAGATTTTTGAGAGCGACCCGTTTGCAAAGCTTGACCAGACAGGCGTCGGAAAGCTTATGGAAATGTCAATCAAGCTCGGCAAGCCTGTAAATCCTAAGCTTCATGTAGGTATCTGCGGCGAGCACGGCGGAGACCCTTCTTCCGTAGAGTTCTGCCATAGGATTGGCTTGGATTATGTGTCATGCTCACCGTTCCGTGTGCCTATTGCGAGATTGGCAGCAGCACAGGCAGCGATTGCGGAAAAGAGGAATTAGTTCCATATATATATTATATATATTATATAGGCTTTGCGAGGGAAAGCGATTTGCTTAAGCAATTTGCTTTCCCTTGTTTAATTAGCCACTCCCTGCGGTAGCCAACTTGCACCATTAGCCACTCCCTGCGGTCGTGACATGAGGTGAAAAAATGTATAGAGCAATAGACTTATTTGCCGGTATAGGCGGCATAAGAAAGGGCTTTGATAACGCCTTTGGAAATGACATGGAAACTGTATTTGTCAGCGAATGGGATGAGTTTGCTCAAAAAACATATAGAGCAAATTATCCGGACGATTTTGAAATTGCCGGAGATATAACAAAGATAAATGAAAAGGACATTCCGGCTTTTGATATTTGCTTAGCGGGATTTCCCTGCCAGGCATTTTCAATGGCAGGAAGGCATCAGGGCTTTGATGACGATTATAAAGGGCTGTGCAGGGGAACGCTATTCCTTGATGTGGTCAGGATATGCGATTACCATAAACCCCAAATTATTTTCTGTGAGAATGTAAAGGGACTGACTATTCATGACAAGGGCAGAACCTTTAGAACTATTAAGGCTGCGTTCGAACAGATAGGGTATACGGTATATGATAAGGTGCTGAACAGCAAAGACTTTGGAGTGCCGCAGAACCGGGAAAGGATTTATTTAGTGTGTATCAGGAATGACTTGCTGGAAGCTTACGCTCCGGACGGCTTTGTTTTCCCGGTAGGAACAGAGGATAATAAATGTATTTTGGATATTCTTCAAGACGCTCCTGTTCCGGCAAAGTATTATTTGTCTGATACATATATGCAGACCCTGATAAAGCATAGAGCAAGGCATGAAGCGAAGGGACATGGCTTTGGCTATGTTATCAGGGACTTATATGGAATTTCGGGAACCATCGTTTGCGGCGGCATGGGCAGAGAGGGAAATCTTATAAAAGACGAAAGAGAACACTCCATGATACCAACAACGCATATCAAAGGGGAAATCAATAAGGACGGTATCAGAAAGCTTACGCCGAGGGAATGGGCGAGATTGCAAGGCTTCCCTGATGATTTTAAGCTGGAATTGGCTGATGCACATTTATATAAACAGCTTGGAAACAGCGTAACGGTAAATGTTATTGAAGCGATAGCCAAAGAAATAAAAAGGGTTATGGAAAAATAGTGAAAAAGGAGTGGCGACTATGTGTAAACTATTGGAAGATATGAGGAATGAGTGATGAATTGCCTTTTATGAATAACGCTTATATTTTTCCGCATAATATAAAAACGTACACAATGTACATTTTGCGTTGACCTGAAAAATAGTATGCGTTATAATGGAGGTGTCAAAGGAGGTGATTGATATGTTGATGGAACCGGCAACGGAAGTTAGAAAACAGTGGAGCGCGTTTTGCGATAGCGTTATTCATGAAAAGCCTAAATTCATCAAGCGTACAAGGGACAAAATGTGGTTTTCAAATTTGGAAACAATGTCTGAGATTTTGTCTGCATATCGGTTTACGGCTGACAGATATGTGGAAGATGATGGAACAATAACGCTGTCATTGAATGAGATTGATTTAGTTGAAAACGGAAACAACGAGTCGGAAGCGCGTTTGGCTCTCGGAAAATCCATTTTGGAATATTCTGTTGATTACTATAATGACTATGAGATGTATAGCAATAGTCCGAATCGAAAAGGGCATATTCCATATATTTTCAAGGCATTGATTATTGACGACTCACAAAAGATAGGAGAGGGAATACTATGCCTCGATGGAAAGAACTAAAGAGATTTTGTGATAAGGACGGATGGGAATTATATAAAGATACAGACCATTATTTTTATCGGAAAACAGACGAAAATGGAAATATAAGAATGACGAAGGTATCAAAAGGCTCCGGTGAAATTCATCCGCATATGTGGCAGGAAATTATGAAAAAGCAGTTAAAGGTGACACAGGAATATTTCAATAGTAAAATATAGAGAACTGTGTGCATGCAGCTGTGAAAAAATAAGCCCTTAAAAAGTCCGGGGATTGGGGCGAAATTTTTTGCATTCAGGCATAATTTGTGGGCAATTTGGAAAAAAAGTTGTAATTTTTAGAGAGATAGTATATTATAAAATTGTAGAGAGCAAAAGCTTTCTTAGAAAGCTGATGCTTCAATTATTGTCGGGCTTGCAGCGAGGGGAGGAGCGCAAAAAAAATGCATAAATGCATTTTCGGGATTGCCTGGGGAGAGAAAGTACGGGCAAGCCGGAGGCGCGGGACATTGATTTGGGACAGCAGCGTGTGGCGCGGCGGGAGGTATTGTTGTGATTAAAATTTATAAAAGAAAAGGAGTGTTTCCAATGGAGAATTTAAAAACAAAGAAGCTTAACGACAAGGGCTTTTCGCTTGTCGAGTTGATTATCGTTATTGCCATCATGGCAGTGTTGATTGGTGTGCTTGCACCGCAGTATCTGAGGTATGTTGAGAGGTCAAGAGAGTCTGCAGACCTTGATACTATTGATACATTGGCATCGGCGGTTCAAATTTATATGGCAGATCCTGCCAATAGTGTAACAACTGCTGCTGTACTTTCGTGCACTGGCGGTTCTGTGGACACAACAACTGATACGACGGTTCAGAATGCTTTGAGTGATGCGGGTATAACGGGTACTCCGACTATGAAGAGTACAGCGTACCAAGATTGGACAATAACGTATGCCCTTGATGGAATGATAACCTATGGTGGCACTAATGGTTCTGCTCTTCAAACAGCAATGGGTTATTAATTATTGGTTGAGATTTCTTGACAGAAAGGATACCCTATGCTCCCAACTATATCTTTCTACATAATTATATTCCTCTACGGAATAATAATCGGCAGCTTCCTGAATGTGTGCATTTACAGGATTCCCAAAAAAGAGAATATAGTGACGGCGAGAAGCCACTGCATGGAATGCGGCACCAAGCTGAACTGGTACGAACTCATCCCCCTTTTCAGCTGGATTGCCCTGCGAGGGCGGTGCCGCACCTGCAAGGCGGGGATTTCCGTTCAGTACCCTATTATAGAGGGGCTGAACGGGGTTCTTTGGGTTATCGTGTTTGCTGTTTACGGCTTTGGCGTTGAAACTGTTCTGTACTGCTTTGCGGCGAGTGCGCTCGTTGCGCTTTCCGTTATTGATTTTAGGACTTTTGAGATACCTGTCGGTTTTAATTTGATTATTATGGGACTTGGGCTGATACATGTGCTGACGGACTTGTCTGATTGGCAAGAGTATGCTATCGGCTTTTTTGCAGTCAGCGCACCGTTGTATATCCTGTATCTTCTGACAGGGGGAAGGGGAATCGGCGGCGGAGACATTAAGCTCATGGCGGCAGCAGGGCTGCTTTTGGGTTGGAAGCTGATTATCCTTGCATTTTTGATTGGGTGCATTGCAGGCTCGGTCATACATCTGCTTCGCATGAGGGTTTCCGGAGCGGAGCGCGTCCTGGCGATGGGTCCGTATCTTTCGGCAGGCATATTTATTGCCGCGCTTTGGGGCGACAGGCTGATTGCGTGGTATTTAGGGTTTTACGGATGATTATACTGATAACAGGCAAAACGCGCGGTTTATTTCCCATGTACCCGGACGGAGTCGGATATATGGGAAATGAGCCTTGCGGCTTGTGAAACGAAAAGATTGCTGTATTGGAGGATAACAGATGGCAAAGGTGTTAAGCGTGGAAATCGGATGCTCGACGATTAAGCTTGTCGAGATGGATTTGCATCAGAAAAAACCCAGGATTTATAAATGTGTGGAGGCAAAAACGCCGGAGGGTGCAGTCAGGGACGGCTATATCAACCCGGAAAAGGCGGAGGCTTTAAAGGAGGAAATCCGTGCGGCGCTGAAGGAAAACAAAATCCGCACAAGGCGCGTGCTGTTCACGGTCTTTTCGGGGAAAATCATCAGCCGTGAGGTGACGCTTCCGGTCATAAAGGAGCATCAGATCGGCGCGATGATTGAGTCGAATGTCAGCGAGTATTTCCCGATTGAGCTTGACGACTATAAGATTGCCCATTCGCTTATCCAGACATATCGCGACGGCGAGAATGCGGGCAGGCATAAGGTGCTTGTCATGGCTGTGGAGAACGCGCTGATTGCGGGCTATGAGAAGCTTGCGGCGGATTTGGGGCTTTATATCGCGGATATTGATTATACGGGAAATTCCGTAATACAGGCGACGAAAAAGAACGCGGGTGCGGAGGCAATCATGGTGGTGAAGGCTGAGCGTGAGAACGCGCTGATTACCATTCTGCAGCAGGGCGTGATGATGATGCAGCGCACGGTGAACTATCAGACGGGCTACGCGGACGATGGGGAGCTGCCCGAGTGGGAGGAAATCAACCATGTGCTGACGGGAACGGCAACGCGTGTGATTGACTTTTTCGCGTCGAATAATGAGTCAAAGACGATAGAGCAGATTTATTTGATTGGAGAGGGTTCGCGCACGGACGACCTGATGAAGCTTATGCAGGAGCAGACGGGCATTTCGTGCCGTATGCTTGAATATGTGCGCGGCACTGTAATCGGCAGGCAGGCAGAGAGCGCAAAGACCAATCTCTTTGCGGCTGCAATCGGCGCGGGTATTTCAAGCGTGGGTATTGACGTTGAAAAGGAGAAGGAGCGCCATGAAACGAATTATGTTTCCGCGTGCATCCTTATGCTTGTGTTTTTTGCCGTGCTTGCGGCGGCGCTTCTTTCGATGGCGCTTATTCCGTATAATTCGGCGCTTGCGGAGCAAAGCTCACTGCAAAGGAAGCAGGAGCAGATTGAGCCTGCAAGGGCAGTGCATGACCAATATGTGGGCTTGACGGATTTCATTGCGCAGATACGCTATGGCAGGAGGCTGACGGAACACAGCAACGACGGTATTATTGATTTCCTTACGGAGCTTGAGGAGAAGATGCCGTCAGAGCTTGAGATGGTTGATTTTTCTTCAGATGATTCGCAGTGCGTCATGACGATGCGCGTGGAGGAGAAGGAAACGGCGGCGGGCATCATTAAGACGCTGCGCGGCTTTGAGTCGCTTGAGAGCGTGACCGTGGAGAGCATTGTCGAGGAGGAAACCGAAGACTCGGGAGATGTGCTTAAGGACAGGGAAACTACTGTGAGCTTTACGGTGACATGCGTTTACTATGTTGACACGCCTGTTGCGCCCGTGGCGTCTTCGACGGCTGCGGAAGCGGCGACGGAGGCTGCGGCTGAATAGAATGGGGGATTGGAATGGGAGCAAAAAAGGGGATTACTCTTAACACAAAAAAGCTGAAAAATTACTTTAACCAAAAGACCTTTTTGGGAGTGACGCTTGTGGGCGCGCTGCTGCTGGTAATCCTGTATGTTTTTGTGTATCTTGAATACACGGAAAAGACGGAGGCGCTTGAGGCGTCAAACAGGGAGCTTACCGCGACGGTGAATGAGCTTGAGGAATACAACCGCAACATGGAGCAGTACAAGGTTGAGATTGAGGAGATTAAGGCGGAGGCAGACTCGATTTTGGCGGAATATCCGGCGGACACGCGCGAGGAGGACGCTATTATGCTTGCGGTGCAGCTCCAGAGGAAGAATGCGATTGCCTATGACGCTGTTAATATGGAAGAAAAAGAGGGCGTGTATACGGTTGAGGCTGATTTGGTGAATGCGGCGGAGATTGAGGGCTTGGATGAGAGTCTTGTTTTTGCGCGCAAGCACGCGGTGTATGTGAACACGACGACGTATGCCGACTTAAAGAGCGTGATTGAGCAGATTTACGCGTCCGATAACAGCATCGGCATTGACAATATTGTGTATTCAAAGGACGAGGAAACGGGCACGCTTAAGGGAAATATCGACATTTATTTCTATTGCGTTGCGGGCACGGATAAGGAGTACGAGGCTCCCGACATCGCATCGTACCTTGCGGGCACGGACGATCTGTTTAAGTCGGAGAGCAACGCGAAGGCAAGGGCGGCACTTGAGGAAGCGGAGGCAGATGAGGCTGAGGACGGAGCTGAGGAGAATGTTGAGTAAGAGGAAAGATAACCGGGGCATGACGCTCGTGGAGGTCATTATCGCGATAACGATATTGGGTCTTGTGGCTGTGCCCGTGCTGCAGTCGCTCACCACTTCCATGGTTTACAATTCAAAGGCGAGGGTGCGCCAGGAGCTGACGCTCACCGCGGAGAGCATCATGGAGAGCTTTAAGGGGTATGGAGTGAGCGGCAAAGCCGGAATGGCAGGGAAATTCAATGCCGGCACGGGTTTGGACGGCTTATTGAGCGGCGATGCGCTGAACGGCGCAAGCTATTCATGCACATATACATCATCGACTGACGGTGTGACGGATGCAGACATAACCACGGTTTCCGCTGACTATTTGGACTTGATAGCTTCGGATGCGGTATATACATTCACCGTTGCGGGCTTAACAAGCAATTCTCAGACCTATGACGTGGAGATTACGGCAACGCCCGGCAGCAAGCTGGATGTGTATGTGCCGGAGGATGCGGAGGCGACAAGGGATGCCGTGTTTAAGGGAGATAAGGAATGGGACACAAAGGCGCTCGAAAATGCTAAGACTGATTTCGCGGAAACCAATAAAAGCAGCAACGCGAGCGCATTGGCGGCTCACTTTGACGGCGTAAAGACCGGCTTGGAGGACTCGAGCACGGCTGTTGAGATATTTGTCACGGACGGTACGGATGAGTATGATATCACGGACAGCAGCATTGTGGAAAATGTAGTGTTCGACTCGGATGGTAATTTTTATATTGGAAATTATGTGTCGCTCTGCGAAAGAAATATAGATTTCAACGTCAAGTATGACGGCAGCAGCTATATTGTGACTGCCGAGGTGGAATTTGGCTATGAGGTTTCGGGGTACCCGTATGTGGTCAGGGAAACGACAAAAACATATGATAAATACACGGGGGATTACACAAAAAACATAAACGAGAGCACGAAAACGCTGAACAACACCGCAATGGGCGGCACCATGTATTATACGGTTGACATCAGCACTGAATATCCGGGCGGCGAGGTATACAGCAACACGGCTTCAGGGCTTGACAGGCTTTATGTTTACTATTATCCGGAATACAGCCTGACCGACAATATGACGATTACCGTGGACAGCAGTCTGTCGGGCAGCATGGATGATTTTGAGTGCTACATTATAAAGCAAAGGGCGGCAAATCTGACCGATGCGCAGACGACGACAAAGGAGTCAGGCTATTCGCCGAATGTGTCGGTAAGCAATGTGTCGACCGCGAATGTCGTGGTATTCCACAATTTGGATATCAATATCGGAGACAGCTCTGCGACGACTTCGGCTTCGGCGATTCCGACGATAAGCGGTACGAACGGAGGAGTGTACAGTCTGGACACTTCGACAGGCTTGGGCTTTATGTATGCGGGCAATGGCCTTACGGATAATGAAACGCTCTCATATGCAGTCACTCTTACCGTGACACGGCAAAGTACGGGCGGCAGCGTCACCTCGATGGAGAGTACGGTGATTGAAGGGATAGATTGATATGGAAAACTTAAAGCCGGATAACCGCGGCGCGGCATTGATAACCGTGCTGGTTGTGACAACATTTATCTTGTTTTTGGCGACAACGCTTCTGTATACGGCGTCGATGAACTATCAGCAGAAGCAGACCGACTATCAGAATAAGCAGAGCTTCTACGGCGCGGAGCAGGCGCTTGATGCGCTCCGCGCGCTGCTCGTGGAGGATGTGCAGGATGCTTACGCTGTGGCATATGCTGATACAGCGGCGCAGTTCATACTGCTTGGAAGCGGGGATTCGAGGAAAGCTAATTTCACTGACTGCTTCAACGAAGAGCTGCTTGACATATGGAACGACAGGCTCAGCGCTACGTCTGACGGAAAAATGTCATCGGCGGTGCAGAAGCTTATGGAAGATAACGGCGTGGACGAGGCGACGCGGAAGTGTGTTTACGATGTATCATCAACGGCGGGCGTTTACAAGATTAAAGATGACACGGGCGCGGATAAGACGAAGAAATTCGTCCTGCGGGGCGTGAGGGTCAAGTATACATACGGAAATTACACAACGTTTTTGTATACGGATATATGCATGGAGGCGCCGATGATTGACTGGTCGGACAACAGAAGCGACGGCAGCGGCGAGACGATCTCATTCACGGACTGCATCTCATATATCAATTGGCAGAGGATTGACTACGACTATGATATGAGTGATGAGTACGATGACATTGAGGTGGGGACGGAGCCTGAAACGGTGACGTATACCGTTCCGTAAATAAGTTTTGAAGGGAGAGGAGCCAAAAGCGATGAGTAAGCTTAAAAAATTAAAGAATGACAGCCGCGGCTTCTCATTGGTGGAAATAATCATCGTGATAGCAATCATGGCGGCAATCAGCGGCGTTGCCGGCTTTGGCTTTTCCATGGTGAGCGGAAAGCCCGCCGAGGAGTGCGCAAGAAAGCTTGCGAGCGCAATATCGCACGGGCGCACGGTGACGCTCGGGAAATACAGGAACACAATAAAGATTGAGAAGGATTCAAGCGGGCAGCTGGAGGTTTCGGAGCATACAGTGATAAGCCTGAATGACGACCTGTCAGAGAACGAAACGAGCGACCGCAGCAGCGTGGTCGGGGCAAAGGGCGTGACGGTGGAGTACCGCACGGGCAGCAGCGGCAGCTACACATATACTGAGCTTACGGACGGAAGCTACATAGAAATTTGGTATGATTCGGCGAGCGGCGCGATGAAAGAAAAGATAAAAGTGAACGGTACTGAGAGCAATGTGTATTGCACAGGCTTTCGCATATCCAAGGCAGGAAAAGCTTATTATGTGATACTGGAGCCTTTGACGGGCGGGATAACATTCTCGACAAGCGAGAGCCAATCCTGACAAGCCGGAATGGGGGATTATTATGGGAAAAATATTTGAAAGGCTGAAAAAAAACAGAGATAACAAGGGTATGTCGTTTGTTGAGGTTTTGTGCGCCGTGGCGATACTCGGGCTTGTGTCGGGTGTGATAGGCGGCGTGATAACCGTGAGCACGCGAACCTACCGCAAGGGCATTTCGGAGACGAGCGTCCAGCAGGAGGCGCAGCTTGCGGCGAACACCATAAGCAATGTCGTTAAGGACGCGTATACGGTTGTGTATGCTGCTGCAAGCGGCGGCAATTATTATAAAGACGGTGTTGAGTTGGTTGACGACAGCGGAGCCGCAGTGACAAACGGGAATGATTACACGGAGCTTTCACTGACGACGAACAGCAGCACACAGTACAGCTTTTTCCATTATCCGTCTGACGGCAGGCTTTTGTATGGAGAGTATGACGTTTCGACAGGCTCTGCCGTCTTACAGGGAAATCAGGAGCTTATGGCAAGCAACATCACGGCGTTTACTGCTGATACGTCGGATTTTGCGGATAACAGGACAATCACGCTTGAAATGACTGTGAAGGACGACAGCACGGGGCGCGAGATACCTATGACATACACGATGAAGTCCCGCAACGAATCGGGCACGGGCGTGGCATATGCTGCGGTTACTCCGATTGCGCAGGTTTATGCTGAGGATGTCGTGCTGGTGCCGGGAGAAACGTATGATATACCTATTACGGTGTATGGCACGACGAATGTGCCGGACGTGAATGAGAATACAGGAAGCTCCGGATTAACCATAAATTCGGTGACGACGGATTATGTGAGCGTGACGCTTGACACGGCGGATTCGCTTAGCGTGGATTACTATACGCTTTATATTACAACGCAGGAAACGGGTGACGATGGAATTACCCCTGTCGGAACTGCGACCTGCAATGTTTACGTGCGTCAGGTCAAGAATGTGGCGGTGAGCGTGTCAAGCGATGTGAGCGCCACGGACAACGGCTTGCTTGAGGAAAAGGATGCGATCTACACGTTTGCGGCGGCGGTCACGGGGAATAACCTCGCAAAGCAGGTTGCGACGGATTATGATACATATTATATGACGGCGCAGGCGGTTACATGGAGCTGGACGCTTACGGCAAACGGGACTACAACTGCATATACCTCAGGCAACGCGGCGGACAGCGGCTTTTCGTGGCAGGATGCCGGCGGTTATGTGAAGTTTGTAAGCTGCTATGAGGTAACGACCTATCCGCAGATTAAATTCACGGCATTGCAGGATTTGCCGTCTGACTTTTCGCTTACGGTGACGGCAACGTCGAACCATGCGGACGGGTACAACAAGGCAAACCATGCCGATAACAACGACTATACATATCAGCGTTCAGGCTCGGATTATGCCGATGTGTCGGGAGAGAAAACTCTTACGTCGAGGGATGCAAAGGTGTCAGGAGGCTTTGAGATTACGCTCGAGCCGAACGAAACGGGAACGGTGAGCCTTAGAACGCTGGGCGGCACGACGGATATGGATTTGGTGATTTCCGGAAATACGGATGCTGCGACGGCGGCTTCATATGATGTGTCGACGGATGAGGTGACGATTAAGCTCGGTAATGATGAGAAGGGCAGCGGCGCAAGTGAGGACACTGTGACAGGCAATCCGTACACGTTTGTGATATATGTTTATCCGCAGGGTAAGGCTAATGTGGCTTCATCGCTCCTTACGACCGTGATAGTCCATGTGCGCAGGATTGACGTTATGTCAATCATGGTATTTGACAACTGGCTTTCAGAGGATGGGAAGTCTGCGCTTGCCACGCCTACGTATGATTTCAGAGGAAGAATCAATGTGTCGAACGGCGTGACGGATGATACGCTTTTGACGTATCTGTATGACGATAACACAGTTGTACCGGAAACGCTTTCCACGAAAATAAGCTGGGCGCTTAAAAATAAAAGCGGAACAATCGTAAAGTCGGACTCCGTGGTCTGTATGGCGACGGTGGGTACGACAAGCAACAGCTTATCCAATATTTATGACGGGACTACGGGAAAGGCAGTTTCCAAGATAAGCAATTACGATACGGATTATTATTCGTTCCAAGGCATTAAGCATCCGAGGGTGCAGACAGATTCGGATGGGAATTATTATTTGAAGCAGATGCCTGAGATTGACGTGTCGTTTGGAAAAAGCGGCGCGGACACGGTCACCGGTCTGCCTGACGGATGGACATTCACGGTGACGATGGAGATGCTTCATCCGCTGGGAACATATACATACAGCGGGAGCAGGGGTACGACTGCCACAAATAAGACAGGCATTGCGTATGGGACGGCTTCCGACAGCGTGACGCTGACGGGTGAGGTTGGCATCAGTGCGGCAAAGGATGTGGTTTATGCGGAGCCGGGGCAGGGCACGGAGGACTCTAAGGATGATTCGGATGAGGAGCTTATCATTCCGATTATTGCAGAGGGCGCTGTGTATAAGATGTCAGTTTCTATTTCAGGCAACAGCAGCTCTGCAACCAGGATAAGCAATTATCCTGAAACGGATGTCGACAGGTATGGGAATGTCAATCCGTATCTGGCAAGTAATGCGACCAGCGCGGATAATACGCGGACGTGGTATTTGGGAATGAAGATTGGCACGGATGAGGTCGGTTCAAATAAGGATGGGCTGATTACCGTGACAGTGACGGCGTATAACGCAAAGGATGCCGCGATTGCGTCTGCTGATTTTACGATTGCCATACGGCGTGTAAATAAGGTATCGGTCAAGGCGGCAGGCGCAAGCAGCTTGAGCAGATTAAACGCTGAGGGGCAGGAGATTACGCTGGAGGCATATCCGACAGGCTATGGCACGGACGGCATTGAATACTATGCGATGCAGACGGACGATGACGGCAACACATGCCGCTGGGAAACGGAAAATCACGGCGAGTACAAGACGCCTTACACGATGGAGTGGCGGATGTACTATGACGGCAAGGAGAAGGCGCTGAGCGAATGGACGGAATATTTTTCGAATATTTCAACCGCTGTGAGCGAAAGCAGCCATAAGGCGACGACGACCTTTACGCTTTTGCAGGAGCTTCCGAGCGGGGCGAAAATCAGGGCGTATTCGCTGCATTCATATGGAAGCTATGACAATTTGGGCGACAGCATAGACGACAGCTCCGTTTCTGGCACGACGAAGTACAATAAGTCCGGCAAGGATTATGGCGGCGTGTATGGGGAGATTTCGCTTGGAGCGACATATGAAGTGGCGAGCGGCTTCCAAAGGGCAGACGATTATACGTTTGCAACCTTTGACAGTGTGAGAAGCACATACTTTACGCAAGATGCGTATGGTTCGGTTCAGAGGAGCTTCTTCAGATATAAGGAAACGGGCGATAGCTGGGATTCATCAAACATGAAGTGGCATATGGTGGACACCAATAGTGAAACGCAAGCTTTCTTCTCGGGTAACTATGGTTCGCTTTTGTTCCTGCCGACGCAGGAGTATCAGCTTGAGATTGTGAATGTGGTATATGGTACCGCGTCGGATGGGAATAAGTATATTTACTGGCCTCTTGATGAAAGTCTGCTTGAAGCCGGCTGCGGCTGGAAAGAAGCAGGGTATCAGCTTTGGGACGGCTCATGGGGAGGATGGGGTACTTCGTATGCCGATGATTATCAGACCATGCTTGATACATCGTCAGACGCGTTCAGGTACTATACTATTCCGGAGTCGGAGGTTTATTTTGAGCCGTATACAAATCAGTATGTGTCTGCGAATTATCAGAAAACGATAGACGGCACGACGCAGACGGTAGGAAGCGTAAGCAGTCCGATAGAGCTGACAGGTTATAATATGTACTTCTATGTCACGCTTGCGCCGACATACTTTAACATACAAAAGACGCAGGCATATTTTACCGCGACGATAGATAAGTTGAATGACAGCGGTGAGTGGGAGGAAATGCTTACGCTGACCAATAACGGTTCGATGAGTGAAAGCACATATGGGTGGTTTATGCAGGTGAGCGTTCCGAATTTCAGCATCTATCATGTTGCAGATACCACCACGGGAACATATCGAATCCGCTCTACCGTGACCGGAATGACATGGATGAGCGTTTCGGGCGATATGTTCAGCCCGACATATACGGGTTATAAGATAGACAGTCTGCCTATATATGACTTAGACACGGAAGCAGGAATTATGTACATCAAGCTGAATTAGCAAAGCCGTATGCCGGGGTTTTATTGGGAACTGTATTGAACGGGGCGCTTGATTTTTCAGGCGCCCTGCTTGTATAATCTCATATAAAATTTTGTGCATATTGTTCATTTTCCATTGTAAAGGCGGCTGTTTTATGGTACAAATAAAGTATAGGCTTTTTAGCCGAATAAATAGATATTGGAGGGTTATTCAGGCATGAAAACAGGAAAGAATTACAAGTTTTGGTTTGCAACAGGTTCGCAGGATTTATATGGCGACGAGTGCCTTAAAAAGGTAGCGGAGCACTCAAAAATCATCGTTGACGGGCTTAATAAGTCCGGGCTTCTGCCGTATGAGGTGGTATGGAAGCCGACCCTGATTACAAATGCGGTTATCAGAAAGACCTTTAACGAGGCGAACGCTGATGATGAGTGTGCGGGCGTTATCACATGGATGCACACCTTTTCGCCTGCAAAATCGTGGATTTTGGGTCTGCAGGAGTACAGAAAGCCCCTG
This sequence comes from Lachnospiraceae bacterium, assembly GCA_021202335.1. Classification (GTDB taxonomy): domain Bacteria; phylum Bacillota; class Clostridia; order Lachnospirales; family Lachnospiraceae; genus COE1. The sequence goes on along the minus strand of JAJQDE010000052.1, from coordinate 12,573 downwards.
ATGCATTTCCACACGCAGTTTAACGAGGAAATTCCCTACGATACCATTGATATGGATTTCATGAATGAAAACCAGTCGGCGCACGGCGACCGCGAGTATGGCCATATTGTGACCCGCATGGGCATTGAGCGCAAAATCGTGGTAGGGCATTGGCAGAATCCCGAGGTGATTAAGAAGCTTGCGCAGTGGATGGTTACTGCTGTCGGTCTGATGGAGTCGTCACATATCAGGGTGTGCCGCTTTGGAGATAATATGAATAATGTCGCCGTTACAGAGGGCGACAAGGTAGAGGCGCAAATTAAATTCGGCTGGGAAATCGACCACTATAATGTGAACGATCTGGTAGAATATGTTGACGCAGTTTCCGCATCGGACATCAAAAACCTTACTGACGAATATTACGGCAAATACAATATTTTGCTTGAGGGCAGGGACGAGGCTGAGTTCAGAAAGCATGTCGAGGTGCAGGCGGCGATAGAAATAGGGCTTGAGAAATTTTTGGAGGAGAGGGATTATCATGCCATTGTCACACACTTTGGAATGCTCGGCGGCTTAAAGCAGCTTCCCGGACTTGCGATACAAAGACTCATGGAGAAGGGCTACGGCTTTGGCGCGGAGGGAGATTGGAAAACCGCGGCAATGGTCCGCCTTATGAAGATTATGGCGTCAAACGTAAAGGATGCAAAGGGTACATCGTTTATGGAGGATTATACATACAATTTTGTACCCGGAAAAGAGGGTATTTTACAGGCGCATATGCTTGAGGTCTGCCCTACGATTGCCGACGGCGATATTTCCATAAAGGTTTGCCCGCTTTCCATGGGCGACAGGGAGGATCCCGCAAGACTTGTGTTTACGTCAAAGACCGGACCGGCGGTGGCGACGTCGCTTGTTGACCTTGGCAACCGTTTCCGCCTTATCATCAACGCTGTTGACTGCAAGAAGGTGGAAAAGCCCATGCCGAAGCTTCCTGTTGCGACTGCATTTTGGACGCCGCAGCCTAACCTTACGGTCGGTGCGGAAGCATGGATTTTGGCAGGCGGAGCGCATCACACGGCGTTCTCTTATGACCTCAGCGTGGAGCAGATGGTCGACTGGGCTGACGCTATGGGAATAGAGGCGGTTGTGATAGACAGCAATACGGATATCAGAACCTTCAAGAATGAGCTTCGCTGGAATGCCATCGCGTATAAATAACGATGCATCGTCAGACGATATATCGTCAGACGATACGTCGTCAAATGTTTACTCAAAATACAGCCTTTTGGGCTTTTCGATGTATTCCACCTCGTCAAGCTGCGCAAAGGCGTCAATAAAGTCCTCGCGGACAGTGGCGATACAGTAGCCGGATATCAGCGGCTCAATGCTGATTACATCGGACTCAAGGCGCTCGAGGCTTCCGTGGTACTTGACTATAAGCTCCCAGCTTTTTGCGGACGGGATGTACCCCGTCCCAAGAGCCTGGGACTTTTCGCGTTCTTTGGCGGTGGCGGCAAGAGCTAAAATTAAAAGGTTTTCAAGCTTGGCGTTCGGCATTTTGATTTACGCTTTACGGTTTTGAGCTATTATATGCACGGTACGGGAAAAGGTGAAGCGCACCTTTGCGCATTTGAAGCATATGATAAATAAGACTTGAATATGCGGGGATTATATGAATGAATATGAAAAGACGGCGTCGTGCATCACACAGGTAACGCAGCAGGAGCCGTATCTTACGGGGGAGGGTGTCGTTGTGGCGGTGCTTGACAGCGGGGAACGTGTTATTATAATGTCAAGTTAGTAAGAACCCAACAAAATCAAGGGTTCCCGCTGATTTAGTCCTACGAAAAAAAGCCAAATCAAAGGTTATTTTGAGTTAGGATGGGCTCATTTTATAATTCAGAAAACACAACTTGCAGTTATTTAACACGCTGTATATTTGACTATGGCAATAGGCATTTTATGCCTGAAAATTGAATATTGTGATTTAGATAGGACTAAATTAGCTCTCGTGCGGACAAGTTCCGCATTGCTAAAGCTGACTTGGTCCTATTTTTTTCGCCCGGAAAAGGAGGACGCAAAAAAAGTAATGACAAAGCGAGAGTTAATTCAGTTCTTAGACAAACTGGTGGAGTTAGCCAGCGAAGAAAACAAGACAAAAGCAATATTGATAAAAGAAAAAATGATAAGTGACTTTGAGAAAAGTTATGAGTATGAAAAGGAGGTTGAGACAGAGATTTCCGATCTGCCGCCCTGTTATATAGCAGCCATGCCGGATGCCATGCAGGAAGAAATTAAGCAGAAAGTAATAACAGCACTTACCGAGCATGGAGAGTGTACTCCTGAAAATGTTGACAGAGCGATGTGTTCTAAAATCTACGATCTGGAAGAATTGATAGATATTCGGGAGTATGTCAGGCAACTGGAAGAAGAACAGCAAAAGAAAACAGAGCAGAAACGGAGGGGCGGCAGATGATAGGAATCGTGATATTGACAGTATTTATATGGATTATGTTTTTCTCCCTTGCAAAAGCAGCAGGAATGGCAGACAGGAGACTTGAGGAAATACAGAGGCTTACCGCCGAGAGAGAGGCGGGTGCTGCGGATGGGAATTAACATCAGGGTAAAAAAATCCCCGAAGCCGCTTGATGTGATTACAGCAAAAATGAAGCTGGAAAGAGATTTGAAAAGCTGTATGCACTGCCGGTTCTTTTATGGCAATAACAGTCAATGTATTGCAAGCCAGTGTGTCAGGGAGGAAAGGAAAGCGGAAGTTTCAGAGCAGGATATGGAGAGTGAGTGTTTTGACTGTCCGTATCGTCAGTCAGAAAAGTATTGTTTCCCATGTATGAAAAAGATATTGGGAAAGCATGGAAAACCAGAGACAGGAGGAAACGCAGAATGAATAAACATATCGAAGTAATCGGTGTGGATCATGGCTGGTCCGGTATAAAAACGGTCAGTCAGGTATTTACTACCGGAGTAAAGGAAATTACAACGGAACCTGCATTTTTCAACAACGTGGTGGAATATAATGGTTCTTATTACAAGGTAGGCGGGAAACGTCTGGAGGTAAGGGATTTAAAGGTGGAAAATGACAACTTCTATCTTCTTACACTGGCAGCGGCAGCAAAAGAGCTGAACAGACGGGGAATGAGAAATGCAGATATTCTTTTATCCGTTGGACTGCCCCTTACTCGTTTTGGAGCAGAAAAGCAGGATTTTATCGAATACCGGTCAAGAAATAAGGAAGTTACCTTCCGTTTTGACAAGGAGCAGTACCGTATAAATCTTGCAAGGGTATCGGTGTTCCCGCAATGCTATGCGGCGGTTGCCGACAGGATGAAAAACCTGCCCAAAAGGGTAGTGGTGGTTGACATTGGAAGCTGGACCATCGACATTATGCCCATTGAAGACTCCGCACCAAACGAAGCGGAATGTATCACACTCAGGGAAGGTCTGATTAAGTGCATGGGTACAATCAATGATGAATGTATCCGCCAGCATGGCAGGGAAATCAGCGAGGAGGATATACAGGAGGTCATGAGGACCGGAAAAGCCGGAAAGCTGCCGCAGAAGTACATGGCTATCGTGGAGGAATGTCTTAAGGGTTATGCAGAAAAGGTCTACAACATCCTGCTGGAGCATGGATATAACCTTGATATTACAGAGATTGTTTTTGTGGGAGGCGGGGCAACGGTCATGAAGCTCTTTGGCAGCCATGAAGGAAGCAATATCCAGTACATTGAGGATGTAAAGGCAAATGCAAAAGGCTATGAATTTCTCGGAAGGCTTTATATTTCCACACATAAAAGGGAATTTGGATTGGGGTGAGGTAAATGGGCAAAGGGAACATTGTGTATCACAATTTAAGGATGAACCTTGACAACGAGCAGCACAGAAGGGTACATTTAGTTCTGTCGGACTTAAATACGGATGTCCATAAATCTGTCAACCAGTTCCTGATTGATGCGGCAGACAGCTATATCAGCAGACTTGCGGGCAGCGAGCTGACAAACAAAGGACAACAGTCAGGCGAATGCCCCTACATCACAAAGGAAGATATGGAGCAGTTACGCAGGGAAATGAAAGATGAACTGCAAAAGGAAATGATTGTCCTATTAGGTTCTGCACTTACGGGAAACAAGGGAGTAACGGTGCAGGAAGTCAGGGCAGAACACAGGAAACAAAGAGGGACAGAGGAAGATACCGATGCCGACGAAACAACACTGGGGCTTGCCTCGTCATGGGGTTAGCAGAAAGGAGGAAAAGATATGGCAGGAATGGTTTTAAGAAAAACAGGTATGGTGTTACTTGCCATACTGAAAGGTCTGCTCCATGCAGTACTCATGATACTGAAGCTGTTATGCACAGGACTGAAATTGTTCCTGCTGCTGTTCGCCCTTGCGGCAAGGCTGGTATTGTCTTTCATCGGGGTATCAGCAGGGGATTAGGAGGTTAAGAGTATGTGGAGATACCGTTTTTTACAGAGTTACAGGCATGATGCCAGGGCAAGAAGAATAATGGCGTATTACTACCGATTAATGCTAAAATAGAGGAGGATTGCATGAACAGAATACGGGACAGTCCTGATGCGTGATAAGAAAAATCACAGGATCAAAGAACCGTTCCGTAAACTGTCACACAGATAAATACAGTACCCATAAGGGTAGGCAGTTTATGGAACAGAAGCCTGTCCTTATGGGAGAGAGGACAGGTGGGCATATGGAGAAAATAAAAATAGTTTTCCTTTTATCCGTAATCATCCTGCTTGGGGCAGGATGCGGAAAGAAAGAAGCACAGGTAACAGAGGAGCAGAGTGTGGAGACGGAAACGCAGGAATCAGTAACCGATAATGAGGGCAATTCCGCAAAGAGCGAAGCGGAGGAAGCTGTGACAGAGAAGCCGGAGCAAACGGAAGAACCGAAGGAAAGCGCCGGGGCAGAGGACAGCAAGCCGGAGGAAAGCGGTTCCGGAGAGAAAACGGTCACAGAATCCAAAGCCGGACAGGAAACGCCGCAGGAGAGTGAAAAGCAGACGGAAACCCCACAGCCACAGACTCCGCAGCCGCAGACACCGGAACCGGAGCAGCCGGCACAGGCAGAGCCGGTATCATACAGTCCGGAGAGGGTGGTGCAGCTTGCAACGGAAAAGACCAGGGCATACGGAAAGATATACATTCCGGATGACCTGAACCAGATGCTTGCAGAAGGGACACTGACACAGGAGGAATACAATGCGTGTTATCCCACAGACGGGGCGGGTTATCTGGAGTTCTATGTGGTAACGGACTTAAACGAGGCAAGGGATGTCAGCGGCACAGTCAAATTTAACAGCGAGGAGGACATTGCGGAAAACATTGCAGGAATGTACAAAGCCCTTTCACAGCAGTATTTTTATATCGAATATCATGGAACAGTGATGTATGGCGATAAAGAGTGTTATGTATTCTACTGTTACCGGGCATAAAAGGAAACAGAAGCAAGAAAAAGGCAGGCTGATTGCAGCCTGCTTTTTTCTTGCAAAAAAATAGTCAGGAGGACATTATGAAACAGAAGTTGAAAAGATGGATGGCAGGCTTGCTTGCTGTCTTAAACGTTTTTACTTCCCTGTTTACCAACGGAACAACCGCATTTGCGGCAAGCTCCAGCGCAAACATTTCTTTCTGGTATGCTTCCCCAAAGGATTCCGGGGAGGTCAGCGAGTTAAAGGCAGGCTATCAGCATGGAAAGGTACTGTATGCCATGATTGACGGGCATTCTGCCTATTGTATGAATTTTGGTCTGGCTGCCAAAGGCGGACAGCTTATGAACAGTTATGAAAATCCGAGTACAAGTCTGAGCGACACGCAGGCTTTATATCTAAGGTACTGCCTGTATTATGGATTTTCTTCCACAAGCACATCCGCACCGTCCAACGACCAGTGCGACCAGTACATTGCAACACAGGCAATGGTATGGATTATTGAGAAGGGAATTTATGGGACATCCGGTGCGGATTCGGCAGCGAAAAAGCTGTGTGATACAGCACCGAACCCAGCTTCCGCTTATCAGTATTACACAACCTTAAAAAGTAACATGGATGCAGGAATCAGCGCTGTAATTCCCAGCTTTGCCGCTTCCAGAATAAGCAAGGCATCCACCTATGAGCTGAAATGGAATGAGGAAAACCAGAGATTTGAGACAACGCTGACAGACAGCAACGGGGTGTTATCACAATTTGACCTGTCTTTAAGCGGTTATAAAACAAACAGAAACGGAAACAAGCTTACCATTTATTCCTCAGAGGTCAATACCAATGCCACAACAGGCACGTTTACTTCCAACAGCGGTAAGGTGGAAGTGACCGGAAGCTGTGTGTTCTGGCTGACAGGAGATGCCGGGGATCAGGAATTTGTTTCCGAAGTGCCGCATGGCGATCCGCTTACTGCCTATATTAAGGTAAAGACGGAAAACATCGGTTACGGAGAGCTTTATAAAAAAGATGAAGAAAGCGGGGTAAAACTGTCCGGTGCAGTTTACGGTATCTATTCCGACAGCTCCTGCACAAACCTTGTCCAGAAGATTACCACAGACAGCAACGGATATGCAAAGTCCGGGGCTTTGGTTGCCGGAACCTACTACATGAAGGAAATCAAGGCACCAAATAAGTATGTCATCAGCAATAAGGTCCATACGCTTCTGGTACAGGCAGGAAGAACCACGACAGTAACAGCCACCGACAAGGAGCAGCTTGGAGCCATCACCATTTATAAAGAGGGAGAAGTGCTGACCGGATGGAATGGAAGCAGCTTCACTTACGAAAAAAGAAAGCTGCCGGGAGCAACCTTTAAAGTAACAGCCGGGGCAGATATTTACAAGGCTGACGGTACGCTGGTTTACCACAAAGGCGATTTAGTTGCGGAAAACCTTGTGACAGGAAGTGACGGTAAGGTTTTACTGTCTAATCTGCATTTAGGCACTTATCTGGTTACAGAGACAGCAAGTATTGACGGATATACCATCAATACCACACCGCAGACGGTAAATATCGAGTATAAGGATCAGAATGTGGAAGTGCAGTATGAAGCGACCAGCATTTACAACAACAGACAAAAGGCGTCTGTCAGCGTGACAAAGAAGGATGCAGATACGGAGAACCCGCTGGATGGCGGCAGGTACACCCTGTATGCCGGAAATGACATCAGAAATTACGACGGAAGCATTATTGTGACAAAGGGTACAGCCTTGCAGACCGTTACCACAGGAGAGGACGGAAATGCAGCCTTTACGGTAGATTTGCCTGTTGCCAACAGTTATTATGTTTCCGAGACACAGGCTCCGTATGGTTATATCAGAAATGCAGAGGATGTTTATACCTTCCATTTCAATTACCTTGCAGAAACAATGGAAAGCACCTCTTTTACCCATACCTTTGTAAACGACCATACCACAGCAAAGATTCATCTTTACAAGGTCGATAAAGAAACCGGAAAAGCTGTTCCACAGGGGGATGCAAGCCTGACAGGGGCAGTATACGGTGTATATGCAAGAGAGGACATTGTACACCCGGACGGGGCAACCGGCGTACTCTTTCATGCAGGCGACCTTGTTGCCACCATTACAACCGATGAAAACGCAGAAGCAGAAATAAACAATCTCTATCTTGGAAGGTATTACCTGAAGGAGATTCAGGCACCGGAGGGGTATCTCTTAGATGAGGAAGAACATGATGTGAACTGCGATTATGAGGGCGATCTGGTGCCGGAAGTGGCAAGAAGCACAAAGTCAGAGGAGCAGGTATACAAACAGCCATTCCAGCTTATCAAGGTATCAGACAACGGAGACGATACGGAAGCACCGACACTTGCCGGGGCAGGCTTTACTGCCTATCTGAAATCCTCACTGACCGTAAAGGAAGATGGAAGCTATGATTTTGATAACGCACAGGCGGTTGTCATCGGCAGCAATGGAGAGACAACACTCCTTACGGACAGCAAGGGGCATCTGGTCACACAGCCCATACCTTACGGAACCTATGTGGTAATTGAAACAGTGGTGCCGCACAATATGAAGGCGGTGAAGCCTTTTGAGGTATCCATAACAGAGAACCACCCGGCAGAGCCGCAGGTATGGAGAGTATTCATAGACAGGGAGTTTACCGCAAAGCTCCGCATTGTGAAGAAAGACAGCAAAACCGGGCAGACCGTACTTGTGCCAAATGCAGAGTTTAAGATTTTCAACATGGATACAAAAGAATATGTAATCCAGTATACCACCTATCCGACCAAAGTAAAGCATACCTCTTTCTTTACCGATGAGGATGGCGACCTGATTCTGCCGGAAACCTTAAAGCTGGGCAATTACCGCATTGAGGAAGTGGCAGCGCCAGAAGGCTATGTGGTAAATGAAAACCATGTTACCTTTGCAGTGGATACAGATACTCCTTATCAGACCGATCCCGACACCTATGAGGCAATCATTACCGCAGACTATGTGGATGAGCCTGCGGTGGGAGAGCTGACAGTGGAGAAGAAAGGGGAAGTCCTGGATGCCTATAAGGGCGGTCTGTTTGCGGACAGTGAGGAAAAGGAATTTGTCTACAAGGAAGGCAGCCTTGCCGGGGCAGAGTTTGCAGTTTACGCAGCCGAGGATATTTATACCAACGATTACCAGAAAAACGAGAATGGAGAGCGTACAAAGTATTACAGCAGCGGAGAGCTGGTGGCAACCCTTGTGACAGGGGAAGATGGAAAAGCAGTCCTTACAGACCTTCCTCTTGGAACCTATCAGGTAGTGGAAACAAAAGCACCTTACGGATTTGTCTTAAACAGCAAGGAGCAGACCGTAACCTTTGCCTATGTGGATGACAAGACGCCTGTAATTTATGAAAGCATAACCTTTGAAAATGACAGACAAAAAGCTGACTTATCCATTGTAAAGAGCGATAAGGAGACAGGAAAAGCCATTGCCGGGGCAGAGTTTGGGTTGTATGCAGCCAGCGACATTGAAAACGCAGATGGCAAGGTAATCGTGGAAAAAGATACCCTGCTTGAAACAGCGGTTTCCGATGAGTACGGAGCTGTCAAGTTTGGAAAGGATTATCCGCTTGGAACTTACTATGCACAGGAATTAAAGGCTCCGGCTGGTTATGTGTCATCGGAGGAAATCGTGGAATTTGTTGCAGGCTATCAGGGACAGGAGGCTGAGACCATCAAGCTGGAGTCTGAATTTGTCAATACGCCGACTACGGTGGAAATCACAAAGACAGACATCACAAGCGGGGCAGAGCTGTCCGGGGCAACCCTTTCTGTGATTGATGCAGAAGGAAATGTGGTTGAGACATGGACCTCCGTTGCAGGTAAGGCACACATCATTAAAAGACTCCATGTGGGAGAGGTTTATACCCTTCGTGAAGAATTTGCACCATACGGATATTTGCAGGCAGAGGAAATCCAGTTTACCGTTGCAGATACGGAAGAATCCCAGAGCGTTGTGATGAAGGACGAAGTACCGACGGGAACAATTATGATCAACAAGGACGGTGAATTTTTATCCGACATTACGCTGGTAAAAGGACACTGGTATGATTTTGTGTTCGATTATTTCAAAAAGTCCCTTGCAGGCGTTACCTTTGAGGTTTACGCAGCAGAGGACATTGTAAGCCCGGACGGACTGGATACCGTTTACTATGAGAAGGATACCCTTGTTGCGGAAATTGTAACGAATGACAAGGGAATTGCAAGCATTGAGAATCTTCCATTAGGCAGATACTATCTTGCGGAAACAAAGACCTTAGAGGGATTTGTACTGGATCAGGAGCCGATTGAGGCAGATTTATCCTATGTGGATCAGTACACAAAGGTTGTCTATGCGGGCATGGCAGTTACCAACGAAAGACAGAGGGTACAGGTCACTGTAATCAAGACAGATGCCGATACAAAGGAAGGACTGGAGGGAGCATTGTTCGGTCTTTATGCGGCAGAGGACATCGTAAATGCAGACGGTAAGGTGGTAGTGGCAAAAGATACCCTTGTGGAAAAGGCTGTTACCGGAAAAGACGGTCAGTGTGTATTTACAGGCAATCTTCCTCTCGGACAGTATTATGTGAAGGAAATCGAGGCACCAAAGGGATATGTGCTGAATGAGGAAATCTTCAGGCTGGATGCTTCCTATCAGAGAGAAGATGTGAAAGTCATCGAACTGAGTGCAGAGTTTGAGAATTACCCGACCAGACTGGAAATTTCCAAAACAGACATTACCGGAGAGCAGGAATTAAAGGGTGCCGAACTTTCCATTATCGACAAAGACGGAAACGTGGTGGAAACATGGGTATCTGACGGAAAGCCTCATTATATTGAGCGTATTCCCTCAGGAGAAGATATCCTTCGTGAAGAAACAGCGCCTTATGGCTATAAGATTGCAAACGAAGTGAAGTTTACAGTGGAGGACACGAAAGAGCTTCAGAAGGTTGCCATGAAAGACGAGCTGGTAAAGGGTAAAATCGTTATCCAGAAAACCGATGAAGATACAGGAAAAGGCATTGCAGGTGTAGAGTTTGAAATCAGGGACAAGGACGGTAAAGTGATTGAAACCCTTGTAACAGACAAGAACGGTTATGCAGAGTCGAAGGAACTGGATATTGCAGTGTTTAAGGATGGCAATTTTGTGGAGGATATAAAATACTATGTTGTGGAAACCAAAGCAGCAGAGGGTTATATCCTTGACAGCACACCGCATGAGGTAGTATTGCAGTATGATGACGAAGCTCCGGAGATTGTGGTATACACACTGGAATTAACCAACAAGCCGACAGAGCCGAAGCTGCCACAGACAGGGGATAACATGAACCTGTGGCTGTTTGCAGGAGTTGGACTGGCTGCTGTTGTGACAGGGGTATTTGTTTTTAAGCGTAAAAAGAAATAGATAGAATAATACTTTGTAAAATGATAGAATAGCAGTAGGATGTATTATACTTACTGCTATTCGGAAAGGAGAGGTTATTGTATGTATAGCAATGAAATTGAAAGCGTTATAACAGAGTATTTGAGAAATCCTAAAGCAGAGTATGCTGTTATGATAGATGGAGATTGGGGTTCAGGTAAAACATATTTTCTTACACATTCTTTGATTAAAATAATGGAAACTATTGATAATGGAAAGGAAAAAAGAAGAAAATATGCGTATGTTTCCTTATATGGGGCGAAATCTATTGACGATGTATCAAAAGAAATAGTATTTCAATGTTTTGGAAAGAAGCATAAGAAAAAAGTTGAGACAGCGGACACAGTTATGGAAACGGCAAGCAATATTTTGACAGCTTCATTAGGAGTAGTAAATATAGATCTATCTAAAATAAAAGATACCTTGGCGAAAATTGATATAAATAATTGGATAATATGCTTTGATGATTTGGAGAGATGTTGCTTACCCATAAATGAAATACTGGGATATATGAATCGTTTGGTTGAACATAATGGATGTAAGGTAATTGTACTGGCTAATGAAAAGGAAATCGGAAAGGTTACTTTAAATCAGAGATTAGAAAATAAATATCAGGTAGTATTATCTGGAAGAAAGTTGCTATTGAATAAGGGAGATAATTCTACAAAAAATGAAGAAAACGAAGGAATAGATATTGAAAGTTTGCAGAAGAGAACAAAAATGCTATTCAACGAAGATATATTATATAAATCAATACGAGAAAAGGTAATTGGTTTGACAATCAAATATGAACCGCAAATGGATGTTGTATATGATTCACTCATATCAGATTATAGTAATGGTGGAGAATTTAAAAAGTATTTGCAAAAAAACAAGGAAAAAGTATTAAAATATTTTGCTGAAGAAGAATGTTGTAATTTGAGAACACTTATTTGTGTGTTAGGAAGCATACAGAAGGTTTATGATGAGATGACTTCCAATAAGTATGATACAGTAAAATATTTCGATAAAATTATGGAGGTGTTTTTAAAATACATTGTTCTGTTTACGATATATTTTAAAAATGGTGGGAAGGTGAGTGATTTGAAGTTGACAACTGAAATAGGGTATGTTCAGTTGGGGCAAGATATTTTTAGCCATACACGAGGATTCAAATGTTTAGAAAAATTCTGCACAACACTGAGTTTTTCAGAAGAAGAATTTGCAAGAGTAGTATCTGCGTTACGTCAAGAGTATGAGGAAGAAGAAAGAAGAATAGAGAAATCTAAAGAGGGGTTAGCGCAAGCTTATGGAGAGTTAGCATATTGGTGGGAAAAGGAAGATGATGATGTTGCTAGATTGATAATCCAAATTAGAAAAGAAGTTGAACAGGATAAATACCCGTTTAATAGTTATCAAGGAATTATCGGACAATTGATGGTTTTGGAATATTGGGGCTATAATATCGGAGATATGGATGCTTTAATTGATGTTATGAATCAGAATATTGAAAGAACGGATGAAATTGTAGATATAGAAAGGTTTAGCTTTTCATTTGAAAGTAATCTATCATTACAAAATAGATATGATGAATATATTAATAAACTTAAGTTGAAAGCAGGTAATAAGAATCAAGTTATAAAGGCAAGTGAAGTAACACTTCACTTGCCTTTATAACTTGATTCTTATTACC
>JAJQDE010000058.1 GCA_021202335.1 Lachnospiraceae bacterium | reverse complement strand
TTTCATGCTTTGCCGCATAGTTTGTCACCTTGCGCAGATTTTCGGTCACTCCGGCAATTAAGAGGTCTGTACGGATAAAATGCGCCGTACACCACGTTTCAGTGTCAAGTATCGGCTCATGCGTGTTCTCAAACACCATCTGTTTTTCTTCGGGATTGTCCACGCTTGATTTTACCTTGTAAGACACTTTTTCCGTCTTGAAGTTTACCGTATGCCCCAAATACTCCTTGCGTTCCAAAATGTGTATGACCGTGTTGGTTGCCCATTTGCAGGGATAATCAGGATAGTAGCGGCGAGTGCTGCCCGTCCTCCGGTACTCAAGCGTCCCCGGCGTTGGTATTCCCTGCTCCGTCAGTATACGGGCAATCTTAGTCGGTCCGTTCCCCGCAAGGCATAAGCTGTAAATCTGCCTTACAACGGGTGCGGCTTCCTCGTCAACAATGAAACAGTCTGCTGTACGGTATCTGCTTAATCTGATGCGTACCTAAAAAATAAATAAAGCCGATACTCTGCGAATTTCCTCACAGGTTTATCGGCTCTACGTTTTTGCGTTTGGCTTTCAAATCATATCTGCATAATCTGCTTTTGCATCTATCCACACAGCGTCTTATAAAAACAATTCACATTCCTTTCGGGTTGCACAGAGAACGCCGAGCGCTACACCACCCAAGCTGGTGATAACACGCCCCAGCTTCTTTGCTCCCACAGGACAGATTGAAATGCAGCGCATACAGCTGATACATTTTTTGTTGTCCGGATTCATTGAAACAGAATCAATCGCCCCGACCGGACATTCTTTCGCGCAAAGGCCGCATTTTACGCAATCGGGCGAAGCATCCGGCGCCATGCCCGGCATTGAGTGACCTAGATTCTCTGGTGCCTTTCCGGGAACTGCCGGAACCGCAGTGTCCCCTGAGGCAATCTTTTCGTGAATTTGAACTGCCATTGCTTTCAAACACTTTTCGTCCTCTGCATCCGGACGACCGGCTGCGACCTTTCGCGCAATCGAATGTTCCGCCAAGGCTGCAACTGCCGCAATCGGTCTGAAACCGGCTTTACAAGAGACATCCAGCAATTCAGCCAGCGTATTGTCATACGCGCGGTTTCCATATACGCAGACCAGAATCACCCTTGCATTTTTCCCGGCGATTGCCTCAAGCCGCTCCACCGCAGTTCGTGGAACACGTCCGCCATAAGACGGCACAGCAATCAACGCAATATCGTCTTCGCTTAAGCTTACCTTTGAAAAATCAGCCTCCCGGTTACACAAATCAACCTCCAGAATCTCCTCTGACAAGCTGCGGCTTAGTATATCTGCGGCTTTCTTTGTACCTCCGGTCGGGCTAAAGATAATTTCATAAAATTTCATCATACGATTCCTTCTTTCAAAAAAATGTGTTAAAGCTCAAACTGCAAGCCTGTTGTCAGCCTATGTATCCGGTTTCCCAACCGGCTGTAAAGCTTTTCAAATCCCGGCGTGCCGGTGCAATGTCCGGTGTAAATCTGCGCAACTCCTTCCTGCCTGAAAACCTCGCACAGCGAATCAATCTCCTCGTCCGAAAAAGCTCAGATTTCCTTCCCGGCTTTTTTGCCTTTCATATGCAAGCCGCCGACATACGCATAAACCAGCTTTTGCCCGCAGGCCTCCCTCACCTCACGGATGATGTTGGCAGCGCCCGCATGGGAGCAGCTGTTGAAAATAACCAGCCCATTAGAGGTTTCAATCACTAAGCTCTGTTCATGTGCAAAATCATCCGGAACGATTTGATTTTCCTGTTTTTTGTACAGTCCGCTCTTTTTTCCAATCTGCGCAAGTCCATCTGTACTGTGCGGTACGAGAAATATGCTCGGAAAAATTTCCCGCATACCGTCCACGAAAATAAATCTGTTTCCGCAAGCTGCCACATTCTGCGGCACACTAATCTCATGCATTCCTCCGGCGGCTGAAAAATAAGTATCCAATGCCTCTTTTTGTGCGTATACCTTTGCAGCCGGGGCACGTCGAAACAGCTCCTCAAAGCCCCCGGAATGGTCATAATGTCCGTGGGAAAGAACATAAGCATCCAAGTAAGTCAGAGAAATACCCAAGGCGTCTGCATTTTGACAAAAAGCATTAGTGCTTCCCGCATCCAGCAAAATTCTTTTCCCAGCATATTGGATCAAAAGACTCAGACCATGCTCTCAGGCGAGCGCACCGTCTGATGTATTTTCAATCAAAACGGTAATATTCATTTCATGATTCATCAGCTTGTGCCTCCCCATCAGGCTTTCCACAACCTATGAAGATTACAATAGGCGTAGACCTCCTCCACGGCATCTCCTTCGCTGAGTGCAAATACTGCCGTCGGCTTTTCACCCGGCTTTAATTCTTTCATCTGAACGCCCTGTTTTGTCGCAAGCGCTCCCACTTGATGTAATGCTCCGGGAGCATCGGATGATCCACCGAGCCTACGTTTACCGTAACAAAATTTTCTTCCACCTTATAATCCGGCACATGCTTTTCCAACGCCGCATCTGTAGTGCCGGGTATCATTTCTGTCATCTTCTGTCCGCAGCACATAACCGGAACGCCTTTGTCCTCTACCTTCATAACGATATTTCCGCAATGCTCACAAATATAAAATGTAACTTTCATTTGCATTTTCTCCTTAAAAAATCATAATTTTATTTTCATTTATAAATTCGCAAAAATTTCATCAAGCAGCACAGTTTCATATTCTTCAATTTCTCCAAGATCACAAGCCCTTGCCAACTTAGAGTCAATCGGCAATTGCGCTAAGTTGGAAATTTTGTATTTCCCTGCGATTTCTTCAATATGGCTTTCCCCAAAAACAGGCAGCTTTTCCCCACAGTTAGGGCAGACCGCATAGCTCATGTTTTCTACCAGCCCAAGAACCGGAATGTTCATCATATTTGCCATTTTTACAGCTTTTTCAGCAATCATTCCCACTAATTCCTGCGGCGACGTTACAATTACAATCCCGTCCACCGGAATAGACTGAAATACAGTAAGCGGCACATCTCCTGTTCCGGGCGGCATATCAATAAACATATAATCCATATCACCCCAAAGCACATCTGTCCAAAATTGCTTTACCGCGCCTGCAATCAAAGGTCCCCTCCATATGATTGGATCTGTTTCACTGTCTGTCAATAAGTTTACAGACATAATCTTTAGCCCTTTTTTAGAAATTGCCGGAAGTATTGCGCCATCCTCTCCGCCGACATGCTCATGAACGCCAAACATTTTTGGAATAGACTCCACCTTTTCCGCTGACAACCGCAATCACTTTCTTAACATGGCTGCCATCGCATAGTTTCTCAAACAAACTTTCCTTGGTACGCTCCTCACAGCTTTCGCTGCAATGCTCGCAGTTATGAGTACAGTTTTCACTCATGGTAACTTACCTTCCTCCTGTTTATTCATTCCCTGCGCAGCCATGCTTATCTTCGCCGCAGGAATGTTCTCCACAGGAATGTCCCTCTCCATGCTCATGGTGCGAACATTTCACATCCGGGTTATAATCAAGCCTCCCTGCAATATATGCCGCAACCGCTTCATCGGCATTTCCGCTGACGCCGCCATACAGTTTGATGCCGGCTTCCGCTAACGCATTCTGCGCGCCACTGCCAATCCCTCCGCAGATTAACACATTTACCTGACCGTTTAATAACAAATTGGCAAGCGCTCCATGCCCTTGTCCATTGGTATCTACCACCTGTTCCTTTACAATCCTGTTATCCTCGACATCATATACCTTGAATTGTTCGGTATGTCCAAAGTGCTGAAAAATTTCTCCATTTTCATAAGTTACTGCAATTCTCATTTCGTTTTCTCTCCTTTCTACTCCGGTTCGCACTAACCGATGTCCGCCGGACATCGTGCGCCCCTCCACATCAAGCTTACTGTCTGATTTTCCAGGCAAACAGCTCTGCCTTTGATTACAAACGGAGGTACCGTCACATACCTTATAGTTACCGCCTGTAATCAGAAGTCTTTTTCCATTGACCAGACAATCAGCAATCTTTTCTCTCGCGGACTCATAAATCTCTGTCACCGTGGTTTTGGAAATTCCCATTTGCTCAGCCGTCTGCACGTGTGTTTTCTTCTCCAGATCTACCAGCCGGATGACCTCATATTCATCTACCGTTAAGACAATATCTTCTCCTGATGTAATTCCATCCGGCAGGAAGCCTGTATATTCCGGCTCCATACAGACGCGCCTGCATTTTACCGGTCGCGGCATAAAAACACTTCCCTCCTGGTTTTCGTCATATGACGTTTATACTATAACGCCGTCTGCCATTAAATTCAAGTCACTATGAAATTTAATAGTAACACATAAATTGGCTAATATCTTGTATTTCTGTCGCAATTTTCCTATACTTTGCACATAGCAAAACGGAAGCAGCTTCCGAAACAATCATTTGAAGGAGGACTATTTTATGTTAAACGAAAACGTAACAAAATTATTGGAAAGCAGTATGTGGGATCTTGCAACCTGCGCAAATGGCGAACCAAATGTTGTGCCGGTAGCATTTAAAATGATTACAGAAGATGGAAAACTCGCTGTCGGTGATGTATTTCTTGAAACCACATTAAATAACGTCAAGGCAAACAACAGAAAAATTGCGATCTCTGTGTATGACGCAGCAAGCTTAGAGGGCTACCAGATTAAAGGGACTGCTGCGTATGTAACCGAGGGTGCGATCGTTGACACCTTCAAGGCAATGGTTGAAAAAATGTTTAACGGGGCAGCAACCGCTAAGGGCGCGCTTCTCATCACACCTGATAAGGTCATCGTTACAACTCCGGGCGCGGAAAACAAAAAGGTATTATAAGCAGCCTGAACAGCTTTGTTTTCATGGGGTGCAGGTCTTTTCTGCACCCCTTCTTTCCTTTTTAAACGAAAGATGCTACAATAAAAGGCAGCATCAATTTTCAAAGGAGAACGTTATGTATCAGAAAAAATCAGAAGACGATATCCGCTGCCCACTTGAATATGGCATGAATATCTTCGGGGGCAAATGGAATTCCAGAATCATTTGCGTACTTGCAGATATGGGAACCCTTCGATATAGCGAAATCAGGAAAGAAATGGGAAATATCACAGATGCGGTCCTCACAGGTTCCCTGAAAGAACTCATTGCCGAAGGAATTGTTGACCGCAAGTCTTATGACCAGATTCCCCCGCGTGTAGAATACTCCCTCACGGAAAAGGGTACTTCCGTTGTGCCAATCCTGCAAAGCATCTGCAAGTGGTCCGGACTTTTCTATAAGAAAAACACCGATGAAACTATGGCACATTGTAAAAAATGTGACTACCACTCTTAGGAGGCAATTATGGCAATTACCTATACAAAACAAAAACATTTCACAACCGAACAGGTACAGACGCTTTTCTTATCCGTCGGCTGGGTTTCCGGACAATATCCGACCAGACTGCATAAAGCGCTGATGCACTCCCAAACTGTTATCACAGCATAGGACAACGACCGGTTAGTCGGGCTTGCAAGGGTTCTCGATGATTCCGAATTGGTTGCTTATATGCACTATGTACTTGTGCATCCGGATTCCCACCATCAGGGAATCGCCAACCACATGATCCATATGATAAAGGAAAAATACAAAAACTACCTATATATTGAACTAATGCCGGAGGAACGTAAAAATGCTGCTTTCTATCAAAAATTCGGTTTTGAGATTATGGCAGACGGAGTTGCCATGCAGCTTTGTAATTTTGCAGATAAAAGGTAAACTACCATTTTACCTCCATTCCATGTAACATCATTGAAAACTGTAAATGACAAAAGCAACATAATTCAGCCATTCAATTACATATATTCTACCGTTTAAAAGGCTCTGCATATCATACACAGAGCCTTTCTAAGCTTTTTTATCCACTACATAGTGTATTTTCTGTCTATAAAATTCATTTTACAGAATTATACCCGCCTTTTTCGCAAAGTAATCTTTTTTCCCGACAAGCTCCGACTGTTTTTCCTTTGGCAGAATATTGAATACTTCATCATAGACAATATCA
>JAJQDE010000036.1 GCA_021202335.1 Lachnospiraceae bacterium | reverse complement strand
GAACCATCACATGAAGTGCATACAGAAAAGCCTGGGGATTTTATCGCCCTGTTATCCGATAGAAAATTTCTGCATTCCTGCGCAGACTCTGTTTATTGACATTGAAACCACGGGGCTTTATGCCAAAAGCTCAAATTTATATATGATCGGCTGCGCTTATCTCGAAGAAAAGGATGGTCCCCCGCACTGGTGTTCACTCCAATGGTTTGCCGTCAGCTATGAGGATGAGCTCAATGTACTGAATGCCTTTGTACGCTTTGCCGCAGACTACCGTTTTCTAATCCATTTTAACGGCAACCGCTTCGACATTCCCTATCTTCAGCACAAAATAGAACAGTATCAGCTTGAGCTTGACTTGAGCCGTTTTGAAGGTATTGATATTTACAGACGCCTTGCCCCATATAAAAATTTTTTGAGGCTTCCCAACTGTAAGCAAAAAACGATTGAAGGCTTTCTGAACACCACGCACCGCGAGGATAAATATACGGGCGGCGAGCTGATTGAAATTTATCATGATTATGTGCTTACGCATAAGGAACGCAGCGAACAGCTCCTGCTCCTGCATAACGAGGAGGACATAAAGGGGATGCTTGAGATTGTTTCCGCGCTCGCCATACCCGATTTGTTCCGGCTTCCCATTAAGGTCGCAAGGGTTCAGGCAAATTATTACAAGGACATCAATCAAAAGCAGTGTCCGGAAATCATCATGAGCTTAAAGCTCCCAACGCCGCTGCCCACCGATATTTCCTACGGTGCAAACGACTGCCGGTTCAGCGGCTCTAAGGATGAGGGGTGGCTCAGGGTTCCTCTGTATGAGGAAGAAATGAAGTATTTTTATTCAAATTATAAAGATTACTACTATCTCCCCAATGAGGACATGGCGATACATAAATCCGTTTCCTCGTTCGTGGACAAGGAATACCGACAGCAGGCAAAGGCAAAGAACTGCTATACGCGTAAGCAGTCAACATACCTCCCTCAATGGGAAGCGTTATTTTCACCGTTCTTCAAGCGCAGCTACGACGACAAGGCTCTTTTCTTTGAGTTGACTGATGAGCTGAAAACCAAACGCGAAGCGTTTAACCTATATGCTCAGCATGTGCTGCAAATGATGGCTGCGTACAAAAGCTCAAATATAAAAGCGTAAAAGGATGTGCCGACGGCACATCCTTTTACGCTTCAATCACACAGCTATGCTTCTTTGTTTCCTTATCATAATTTATCCCGACAAGGAGCATATTTCCCGTATAGTCCTTCAATGCCCCGTCATATCTTTTTTCATGAATTTGCCTTATAGCACTGTCAGCGTCCTTATTATATTTTAACTCCACAATCATAGCGGGCTTATTTACGTTTCTCCTCGGAACAAACGCCAAATCCGCAAAGCCCTTACCTGTCGGAAGCTCGCGGATGATTTCATAAAAACGTCGCGCCGTATAGTAGGCGATTGTTATTGCGCAGGAGAGCGAGGCTTCGTTATTGTACTGCAGAACAGACGAAACGTCGCTGTGGATATTCTCCAAAGCCTCTGCCACCGCGTCGCTGTCACATTCAAGCGTCGCGTCAAGCAAATCCTCCGAATCGGCAATCGCACTACCGACAGTCCCCCACTCCTTGCCGCTTGTCGCGTCCTCAAACGCCGCCGCGACCTCCGCGTTTGGAATGTACGCCTTGTTATTCTCCGCGTCATAGCCCAAATACCCCAAATGCACCAAGAGCGTCAGCACATCGTCCTTGCTTCCGAATGAGGTTATGTCGTTTTGGAACGTGCCGATTTTCATACGGACAGACGCACCGCCGAGCATCGTGATAATCGCGTCCTTTAAGCCGTCAAAATTCATGCCGATGTAGCCCTTCAGGCTTTCAAAGCTCTCTGACATTGTCCAATAGTTTTGGATTTCCTCATTGCGCAAGGCATTCATTACTGAATTAGGATTATATATGTGATTAATGCCGCCAAACGAATAACCGTCATACCATGCACGCATATCCTCAAAATTCATTTGACTTTTCTCGCAAAGCGCCTTGACCTCCTCCTCTGTAAAGCCGACATATCGGGCAAGCTTCGCGGGTCTTGTCATCGTAAATTCCCTAAAATCCGTCAGCGCCGACTGCGTACCATACTTTTTTATGGGAAGAATACCCGTCATATACGCTGCGGCAATCGTCAAATCTGTTGACGCTCCGCCTTTGAAAAGCCCGCGCAAAAGCTGTACATACTCCTTTTGAAGCGCGTCGTCGTCCTTTGTCTCGCGGAAAAGCGCATCCCACTCGTCAATAATTACAATGAATTTATTGCCTGTTTCCTTTGAAACACTCACAAGCGCGTTGGGAAGTATTTTTTCATCCTCCGCTATCAAATCGCCGTATTTTTCTCTAAGCTCCTTAATCACGCTTATCTGAATATCTGAAATTATATTTTTTATGTCCTGTGAAATGGAAATAAAATACGTGATGTCAAGGCAGATTACATCGTATTTATTTAAATGCTCCTCATACGACGGCTTCTCCGCAATTTCCAAATCGTCAAAAAGCCCATGCGAGTCACAGCTTTTGTCATAGTACGCGCAGAGCATTTTTGCCGCAAACGACTTTCCGAAACGGCGCGGACGGCTAAAGCAGGTCATTCTGCACGAAGCGTCGCAGATTGTTCCGTTAATGTAATCAATCATGCCTGTCTTATCAACATATATGCCTTTTCTTATCGCCTTAAAGCCCTCATTCCCCGGATTTAAATAAATTCCCATACGCCGCTCCTTTGCCCACACTATTTTCCTTTAGTTTAACACAGCCCAAAGTGATGTTCAATGAAGAATTTTATATATTATCAGATAAGCTTTACACCTTGACATATCGTGGTGTTTTTCATATAATGGGTGCAAGAGCAAAGATACCAAGAAACAAAGCTTTCAATTGTAGGAGGGTTGTGAAATGCAGACAGCTATGGAAATGAAAAAAGTAAGCATATCCGCAAAAAGGCAGATAACAATTCCGCAAAAGTTTTTTACCATGCTGGGGTTTGATACTGAAGCGGAATGTATTGTCCGTGGAAATGAATTAGTAATCCGCCCCGTGAAATCAAATGCGGGCGGAGAATTTGCCGAGCAGATATTGGCAGACTTGATTGCGCGGGGATATAGCGGCGATGAGCTTCTTGAACGCTTCAAGCAAACGCAGCGGCAAGTACGACCTGCCGTGGAAAATATGCTTTCGGAGGCTAAAAGGGCTGCTGATTCCAACGCGGAATATTTAACCTATGATGATGTTTTTGGAACGGAGGATAATAATATATGACAGAGGTTCGTTTTCTTCCGCCTGCGGCAAAATTCATCAAAAAAATCAAGGATAAAAAATTGAAATCACTTTATCAAAAAGCTGTCAATCAAATTTGCGAGGACTACACTATCGGTGAGGCTAAGACAGGGGATTTGTCGGGAATTTACGGCTACGATATTTATTACAACAAGACCAATTATGAATTAGCTTACACAGTAGAATATGCCGAAAATGAAATCATAGTCGTAATTATGGCAGGGACTAGGGAAAATTTTTATGATACGTTAAAACAATATATGAAGAACAAATAAGAAATTTATGCCCTAAAAAGCAGGACGGTGCATTTAAACACAACCGCCCTGCTTTTTACAGTTAAATTCAATTTTTAAGCCTTGCTTCTTTGTATCATAAAATCAATAAAGTTGAAAGTTAGAAATGGGGATCCATTCGTCTACCCAATCTACACCATTGCTACTATGATGCCTTGTCCAACCACCTGCGTCAATATATTTATCCAAATTAGAGGCGGAAACAGAATTCCCTATAAACAATCCGTCAACGAAAGGATACAAATACACACTATCATAGTTATCAATACTATCATATAGCAGCACCGTTACTCCGTTATGTGTATACGCAACTTTTTCCAACGTTTCGTTAGAAGGAATGTCCTCCTGTGAGGAGTAATATGTCAATTCTGAAAGCGAGCTAATGCTTCTGTAATCAGATTTATTCCTGCTTGTTTCGCCAAATACTTCCTCATATGGTCGAGAGCCTTGCGTTGCTTGTAATTCTTCCAAAGTGATGCTATCAGTATAAAGCTGATTGTTAGCAATGGGATTCCATTCTTTTTCATCGCTATAAGTTGTAAGACCGCCTGCATCAATTATTTTATCAAACGAAATTGTGGATTAATAATTGCATGGATTTTTTTCATTAGTGAAATTATACGCAATAATAGAATCAGATCCGTAAATTATATCATATAGCAGTACCGTTACACCGTTATGCGTATACGCAACCTTTTCCATCGTTTCATGATTATCCCAAAATGTAGACGCGTCAGGATAAGGCGTCAGCTCCGAAAATGAGCTTATGCTCCTGTAATCAGCCGCATTCCTGCTTACCCCCGATGAGCTTGTCGCACTGGTTTTAGTGCTTTGTGCTGCTTGCTGCGTTTGTGAAGCACTGGCAGCCGCGCTTGTACTGCTCATCTTCTCTACTGCCGCCGCGTACTCCTCGTCCGTTATCGCCCTTGTACCGCCCGCGTATCTGCCCTCTGCCACGCCGTACTCGATATAGTGGTCTGCGTATGCGTCCCAGTCGTCGCCGAACGCCGCCGCGAGGTCTGTGTTTGCGGTCTTATAAGCGAGTGCGTTAAAGTATGCGCTTGCGCTCCTGCCCTCTGTTATGCCGCTGTTAAGGTACTGCTGTAAGAGCGTATCCGCGTCGTCGCCGAACACCGCCACCACATCGGGGTATGTTTCCGCGTAGTATTCCGCGTCAAACAAGTCCTCCTGCGCCGCGTTCGCCGTGATTGCCGAACTGAAAAGCATTGTTGCCGCCGCCGTGGAAATCAAGAGCCGTTTTATAAATAAATTCCTCATTTTTCCTTCTCCTTTTTTGTATGATATATGCCCTATTGCATACTCACATTTATGATACCCCCCCCCCGAGGTATTTTGTCAAGGAAAGTGGAGAATTTGTGAAAAAATATGAAAATTTTGTTATTTCACACACCTTCCTCAATCACACAGCTGTGTTTCTTCGTTTCCTTATCATAATTTATCCCGACAAGAAGCATATTTCCCACGTAGTCTTTAAGCGCACCCTCGTACCTTTTTTCGTGTATCTGCAAATGGACGACAGAATTTTCAGTCGTCCATTTTATTGCGCTGTCCGCGTCCTTGTTATATTTTAATTCCACAATCAGAGCGGGCTTATCCGTATTCTTCCTCGGAATGAATACGTAATCCGCAAAGCCCCTGCCTGTCGGAAGCTCACGGATAATCGTATAATAATTTTTTGCTGTGTAATATGCAATATAAATACTGCACGCAAGCGAATTTTCATCGTTGTATGTCAGCACAGATGAACACGCCTCATGTGCCGGCTAAAGCAAAGCAGCCACTGTATCGCTGTCGCCCCGAATAGTCGCATCCAAAAGCTTTTCGGCTTGCCTGATGGCAGCCTCCACGGGCTTCCACTCGCCGCCCTTTACGGACGACTTAAACACCTCCGCAACCTCGCGGTTTGGAATATACGCCTCCTGATTTAGCGAATCATATGCCAAATAGCCTAAATGCACCAATAGCGTCAGCACATCGTCCCGGCTGTGAAATGATGTCATATCATTTTGAAATGTGATAATATCAATCTCTGTCTGCTCCCCTCCCATCATCTGTATAACGGAATCCTTTAAACCGTCAAAATTCATGCTGATATAGCTTTTTAGACTTTCAAAGGTTTCAGACATTGTCCAATAATTAAGAGCTTTCCTGTTGTGTATAGCATTCATCACCGAATTGGGATTATATACATGGCAAACATCATCGAATGCGTACCCGTCATACCACAAACACATATCATCAAAATTCATTTGACTCTGTTCACAAAGTACCTTGACCTCATCCTCTGTAAAGCCGACATACCGCGCAAGCACTGTAGGCTCTGTCATCGTAAATTCTCTGAAATCTGTCAGTGCCGACTGTGTCCCATACTTTTTTATAGGAAGAATACCCGTCATATACGCGGCGGCAATCGTCAAATCCGTTGATACTCCGCCCTTGAAAAGCCCGCGCAAAAGCTGTACATATTCCTTTTGAA
>JAJQDE010000001.1 GCA_021202335.1 Lachnospiraceae bacterium | reverse complement strand
ATAATATTGATTGCCGGGCTTTCTGCCCTGTCGATATTCATTTTAGACTTTACATCGGCACACATCGGCAGAAAAAGCGCTTGACAAAATATGCCGGTCTGTGTTAAGCTAAATAAGCTGTCACATGGAAAGACAGAAGAATGAGCGGGCTTATAGCTCAGCCGGTTAGAGCGCACGCCTGATAAGCGTGAGGTCGGTGGTTCGAGTCCACTTAAGCCCACTGTTACCGGAAGATGTAAACAGGTTTAAGGTATGAGGACAGTAATGCAGTGAGCCGGTAAGTATTAATGTTTAAAGGCTCCATGGTCAAGCGGTTAAGACATCGCCCTTTCACGGCGGTAACACGGGTTCAATTCCCGTTGGAGTCATACGGCCTCATGGCTCAGTTGGTTAGAGCGCCGCCCTGTCACGGCGGAGGTCGTCGGTTCGAGTCCGATTGGGGTCGTTATGGGATCTTAGCTCAGCTGGGAGAGCATCTGCCTTACAAGCAGAGGGTCACAGGTTCGAGCCCTGTAGGTCCCACGAAAGAAATGGAGTATTCATTGAATGCGGTATTCATTGAATACTTCATTTTTTATTGAACTTGTATTTGGCGTATGTTATACTTTATAAAGTGTTGAATTAAGTAACGGTGAATGTGCGCATTAAAGAAAGGGAGAGAGCAATGGAAAACGAGTATTCTATTGAAACAAAATGTATACAATCAGGCTGGAAGCCTAAAAACGGAGAACCGCGAGTGCTTCCTATTTATCAGTCCACAACGTTTAAATATGAAACCTCTGATGAGATGGGAAAGCTTTTTGACCTTGAGAAAGAGGGATATTTTTATACGAGGCTCCAAAATCCCACAAATGATATGGTGGCGCAGAAAATCTGTGAGCTTGAAGGCGGCGCTGCAGCGATGCTTACGTCATCCGGGCAGGCGGCAAATTATTATGCGGTGTTTAATATCTGCGAGGCAGGCGACCATGTGATAATGTCGTCAACTGTTTACGGCGGTACCTTTAATCTGCTTACCGTTACGATGAAAAAAATGGGAATTTCGTGCACAATCGTCGACCCTGATGCGGATGAAGAAACTCTGAATAAGGCATTTAGAGAAAATACAAAGTGCGTGCTTGCGGAGTCGATTGCAAATCCCGCTTTAGTGGTGCTTGATTTTGAAAAATTCGCGAACGCGGCGCATGCGCATGGAGTGCCTCTGATTGTCGATAATACCTTTGCGACGCCGATTAACTGCCGCCCGTTTGAGTTTGGCGCCGATATCGTGACACATTCAACCACAAAATATATGGATGGACATGCCATGACCGTGGGCGGAGCGATTGTCGATTCAGGCAATTTTGACTGGGATAAATACGGCGACAAATTTTCGGGGCTTACTACACCGGATGAGTCATATCACGGCGTAACCTATACGAAACAGTTTGGAAAGAAGGCTTACATAACAAAGGCTACGGCGCAGCTTATGCGTGATTTGGGCTCCATACAGGCGCCGATGAACGCCTTTTTGCTGAATGTTGGCTTGGAAACGCTTCACCTGAGAGTCCCGCGGCATTGCGAGAATGCGTTGAAGGTTGCGACATGGCTTGAAAATCATGAGAAGGTTGCGTGGGTAAATTACCCGGGCTTAAAGAGCAGTAAATATTATGAGCTTGCGCGGAAATACATGCCGAACGGAACCTGCGGAGTGATTTCATTTGGGCTAAAGGGCGGAAGAGATGTGAGCGTAGCGTTTATGGACAGCTTAAAGCTGGCAGCCATTGTGACGCATGTGGCGGATGCGAGAACCTGCGTGCTTCATCCTGCAAGCCATACGCACAGGCAGATGACTGATGAGCAGCTCAAGGAAGCGGGCGTTCAGCCGGATTTGATAAGATTTTCGGTGGGAATTGAGAATGCCGCAGACATTATTGCGGATATTGAGCAGGCTCTTGCAAATATATAGGCATTATGAATACGGTTATGAGAAAAAAAGGAATTATTACGGTTATTATGCTTTTGGCTGTTATAGCGGCGGCTCTTGCCGTGCGGGTATTCTATGTTGCGTATGTGATGGACAGAGTAAACGTCGATGAACAGCTTTTAACCGGCGCGCTGATTAAGGAGAACGGAGCAGCTCTGACGGATATTTTTGCGGAGGGCTTTTCCGCAAGGGCGTTTTATGGCATGTGCCTGTCGGCGTCGTGCATGCTGTTTGGAAATTTTGCGGTAGCCGGCGTATATTTGAATGTTGCGATGCAGGTTATTGCGGCGGTATTACTTTTCGGTACGGGGGTAAATTTCTTAAACAGATATTTGGGATTGCTGTTCGGCGCTGTTTTTTCACTTTTGCCGATTGCCGTAGAGCAGGTATCGGCAGTCGATGTGTCGAATTTTAGCATACTTTTGGCGGCATTGATTTTATGGCTTATATCCGTTGCCGTCTGTGCTGTCAGGTATCTTTGCGGTAAAAAGAGAAGGGCTGCCTGTGAGCCTTTGACAGAGGAGGAGCAGGAAAAAAGCACGGAAAGTCCGCAGACGCAGCCGGAAGCGGTTTTTGACAGCTCCATGAAGGAGATTGTTTTGGAGGAAGCAGAGGAGCAAAAGCCCCGATTTATCGAAAATCCGCTGCCGGTGCCAAAGCGCAGGGAGCATAAGGAAATGGACTACGCCATAGAGATTGACGCAAGGGATGATTATGACATTATTGATATGGCGGGAAAAGATTTTTTTGACATTGAGTGAAAGACGGAATAAAAAATTTTAATATGCAGACAATAAAAAGAACTCTGATTACCTGATAGGGAAAGAGTTCTTTTTATTATGCAGGGAAAATGGAGATTATTATGAACACTGAACAGAATGATGTGGTTGAAAGCAAACGCTATAAGGATGAAAAAATTGAGAAAGAGGGTCAGGTGACGCTCGACGAAAACAAAAGCAGGCACAGAATACATCTGATTACGATTATCGGAGAGATTGAGGGACACGAAAATGCGGGAAATCAATCGAAGGTGACAAAGTATGAGCTTTTGCTGCCGCAGCTTGCGTCCATTGAGGACAGCGAGGATATTGACGGGCTGCTGCTGCTTCTGAACACGATGGGAGGCGATGTGGAGGCGGGACTTGCGATTGCCGAAATGGTGGCGTCGCTCAGCAAGCCGACAGTGTCTCTTGTGCTGGGAGGAAGCCAAAGTATCGGCGTGCCGATTGCGGTAAGCAGCGATTACTCATTTATTGTGCCAAGCGGGACTATGGTGATACATCCGGTCAGGGTAAACGGAATGGTTATCGGTGCGCCGCAGACATTTTCATATTTCAGGGATGTGCAGGACAGAATAACAAGCTTTGTGTGCAGCCATTGCAATATCACCCAAAATCGTTTTGAGGAGCTGATGATGGAAACCCAAATGCTTACAAAGGATGTGGGGACGGTGCTTGCAGGCGAGGAGGCTGTCAGAGAGGGGATTATCAATGAGATTGGAGGTATTGCGCAGGCAATCGCAAAGCTGCATGAACTGATTGACGCAGCTTCGCGATAAGAAAACCTTTCAAATGAGACTTTCAAATGAGACTTTCAAAAAATTTTAATACTGACAAGCATAGGAAAAAATGCTATAATAAAATCTGAAATACTATGAAAACAGTCCGGTGCGAGCAAAATATTGAGAAAACCGGATGAAAGGAGCGGTAAACCGGTATGGCATCTGCGGCAGGCAGGAATACTTCAAAAAGCAGGTCGGCTAAGACGGCGTCGAAAAATACAAAAAGAAAATCAGGTACAAGAGGAAGAAAGCGCAGTCAGGTGGATGTCGCGGTAAAAAACGAGGTAATGCTCATTGGGATTTTTGCCGTGGCAATCTTTCTTTTTTTATGCGTGACAGGGCTTATCCAAGGCGCGGCGGCGGGAGGCATCAGGGATATCATGTTCGGTGTTTTCGGTCTTTTGGCATATGCAATCCCGGTAATTATATTTTTGGGGTTTGCCTTTGGCATTTCAAATAAAGGAAACGCGGTGGCTGCGGTGAAGCTTGTAAGCGGCGTGGTGCTTGTGTTTTTAACAGGCATTTTGGCATTTATGATCGCGGGGCAGAGCGGTGAGATTACGGCTTCGAATGTCGCAAAGCAGCTTTATGACAGCTCGGCGGAGAGGCATAGCGGGGGCGGTGTTCTGTTCGGTCTTTTGGCGTATGGTCTGTATCAGCTTATCGGCTTTGGCGGCACTCTTTTTTTGGTGCTTGTGCTTGCAATCATATCCGTTGTCTTTATCACGGAAAAGAGCTTTCTGTCGGGCGTTAAAAGGGGCGGCGCTTATCTTATAGAGTCGGCAAAAGAGGACGCAGTGAGAATGATAGAGTATCGGGAGTCGCTGCGCGAGGAGTATGAGGATGATGAATACTGCAGCGATGACTACATGGAGGAATACGAGGAAACCGTTTTTGACGCCGGACGCCGCGCCCGAACAGGGAAGCGTGCGGAAAGAAATTATGCGCAGACTTCCGGGAGCCATGCGGAAAAGCAGCGCAGACCGGATAAAAAGGCGAGAGGGGTTGTGTCAAGCGCGGCAATCACCTTAAAGGCAGAAAAGCCGGCGGCGCCGAGGCAGGACATTCACGAAATTACGGTTCTTGAGGAGGAGAGTGCGCCGAATGTTTTAGAGGAGGATATCAGCATAAAGCCGTATAACGGGACGGAGCCGGAGGACGATGATTTTTCTTTTGACAGCCGTTTTGCTCCGGAGATACCGAAAGTGACAGACATGTCGGAAATTGATGCTTCAGCGTTGGAGAGCATGCCTGAGCCTGTGACGGAGGACACTGCTTTTGAGGCAGCCGTAAAGCAGGAGCCTGCCGCTGAAGAAGAGCCGGTGCGCCTGACTGACCGGGATAAGGCGGATATTGTCCGGGAAGAAATGAAAATACATGAGCATATTCAAAATGAACAGGAGCAGCCTCCTGTTCAGAAATATGTTTTTCCGCCGCTTTCCTTACTTAAAAAAGGAGAGGGAAAGAAGGGCGATTCAGCAAACCGCCTGAAGGAAACCGCGCTGCGGCTGCAGCAGACGCTCCAAAATTTTGGCGTGAAGGTGACGATTACGGACATCAGTCAGGGTCCTTCCGTGACACGATACGAGATGCAGCCTGAGCAGGGCGTGAAGGTGAGCAGGATAGTTGGGCTTGCGGATGATATCAAGCTTAATCTTGCGGCAACTGATATTCGTATAGAAGCGCCGATTCCGGGTAAGGCGGCAGTCGGCATTGAGGTGCCGAATAAGGAAACCGGCGCCGTAGCATTGAGGGATTTGCTGGAATCGGAAATTTTCCGGAGCTTTCCATCTAATCTTGCATTTGCCGTGGGAAAGGACATTGCGGGTCAGGTGGTCGTGACGGATATTGCAAAAATGCCGCATGTGCTTATAGCGGGAGCCACCGGCTCCGGGAAATCCGTCTGCATAAACACGATAATCATGAGCATTATATACAAGGCTGCTCCGACTGACGTGAAGCTTATAATGATTGACCCGAAGGTAGTTGAGCTTAGCGTATATAACGGAATACCGCATCTTATGATACCGGTGGTCACTGACCCGAAAAAGGCGTCCGCAGCCCTGAACTGGGGCGTGACGGAGATGGATGACAGATATCGTAAGTTCGCGGAGCTTGGCGTGCGTGATTTAAAGGGCTACAATAAGGCGGCGGAGCAGGGGAAGCTCCTGCCTGACGGACAGCCCGTACAAAAGCTTCCGCAGATTGTCATTATTGTGGACGAGCTTGCGGATCTGATGATGGTGGCGTCAGGCGAGGTTGAGGCAAGCATCTGCCGTTTGGCACAGCTTGCAAGAGCCTGCGGAATACATTTGGTTATTGCAACGCAAAGACCCTCCGTGGATGTTATTACGGGTCTGATTAAGGCAAACATGCCAAGCCGTATTGCCTTTAGCGTATCGAGCGGCGTGGACTCCCGCACTATTTTGGATATGAACGGCGCGGAGAAGCTGCTCGGGAAGGGCGACATGCTGTTTTATCCTCAGGGCTATCCAAAGCCGGTTCGAGTGCAGGGGGCGCTGGTGTCTGACTCGGAGATTTCGGATGTGGTGGACTTCTTGAAAAATCAGGTTCTCGGCAATACATATAACAGTGACATTGAGGATAAAATCAAAACCATGCAGAGCAATAATAACATATTTGCCGCTGCCGCGGGCGGTGGCGGTACGGATGCTTATTTTGCGGAGGCGGGGAAATTTGTCATTGAGAAGGACAAGGCTTCCATCGGAATGTTGCAGAGAGTGTTTAAGATAGGATTTAACAGAGCCGCGCGCATTGTCGACCAGCTTGAGGAAGCGGGTGTTGTGGGCGCGGAGGAGGGAACAAAGCCGCGCCGTATTCTCATGAGCAGGGAGCAGTTTGAAAATTATCTTGAAGAACACGGTTGACCTATGTTATTCTATATAGAAAGCATGGAGAGGAAACCGGATTGAATAAAACCGGCGAAGAAATGGGGGATTGTGATGAAATCTGATATCGAGATTGCACAGAGCGCAGAGCTGCTTCCGATTACAGAGGTGGCAAAGCAGCTCGATATAGATTCGGATGATTTGGAGCTATACGGAAAATATAAGGCAAAAATATCGGACCGGTACTTAAAAAAAATAGAAAACAATAAAAACGGGAAGCTGATACTCGTGACAGCGATAAATCCCACCCCTGCCGGTGAGGGAAAGACGACCACCAGCGTGGGACTGGGGCAGGCGTTTGGGAGGCTTGGCAAAAGGGCGGTCATCGCGCTTCGGGAGCCGTCCCTTGGTCCCTGCTTTGGAATAAAGGGCGGAGCTGCGGGAGGCGGAATGGCTCAGGTTGTTCCGATGGAGGATTTGAACCTGCATTTTACGGGAGATTTTCATGCCATTACAGCAGCAAATAATCTTTGCGCCGCATTGCTGGATAATCATATCCATCAGGGAAACGAGCTGGGAATTGATACAAAGCAGATAGTTTGGAAGCGCTGCCTTGACATGAATGACAGGGTCCTTAGAAACATTGTGGTCGGCATGGGAAACAAAACTGACGGCACTGTGCGGGAGGAACATTTTGTAATTACCGTGGCGTCAGAGATTATGGCGGTGCTCTGCCTTGCTGAGGATATGGAGGATTTAAAAAAGCGCCTTGACAGAATGGTAGTTGCGTATAACCATGAGGGAGAGCCGGTGACGGCGGGGCAGATAAAGGCTACGGGCGCTATGGCGGCGCTTTTGAAGGACGCGATTAAGCCTAATCTCATACAGACGCTGGAGCATACGCCCGCGATTGTGCATGGAGGGCCGTTTGCGAATATCGCGCACGGCTGCAACAGTGTGCGCGCCACAAAGGCGGCGCTTAAGATGGCGGATTATGTCGTGACGGAGGCGGGCTTTGGCGCGGATTTGGGAGCGGAAAAGTTTTTTGACATTAAGTGCCGTCAGGCGGGGCTTTCTCCGGATGCAGTGGTGCTTGTCGCTACGATAAGAGCGCTTAAGTATAACGGCGGCGTTTCAAAAAACAGCCTGAACACTGAAAACCTTGCGGCTCTTGAAAGAGGCATCGTAAATCTTGAAAAGCATATTGAAAATCTGCACAAATTCGGCGTGCCGGTCGTAGTGACGCTGAATGCGTTTGTGTCAGACACACGCGCGGAGATTGATTTTGTAAAGAAATTCTGCAATGACAGGAATTGTGATTTTGCTGTTTCCAACGTGTGGGAGAAGGGTGGCGAGGGCGGAATAGAGCTTGCAAATGCCGTGCTCAGCACTTTGGAAACGAAGGAAAGCCATTTTGCGCCGATATATGGCAGCCAGCTTACGATAGTCGAGAAGATAATCAGGGTGTCGAAGGAGATTTACGGCGCGGAGGGCGCAGCCTTTTCGCCTGCGGCGGTAAAGCAGATAAAAAGGCTTGAGGAGCTGGGCTTTGGCAAGCTTCCCGTCTGCATGGCGAAAAATCAGTATTCGCTTTCGGATGACCCGACGCTTTTGGGACGGCCAAAGGGCTTCACAATGAATATCAGAGAAGTATATGTGTCGGCGGGCGCGGGCTTTGTGGTAGTGCTTACGGGCGCTGTTATGACGATGCCGGGGCTGCCAAAGGAGCCTGCGGCAAACAATATTGACGTGACAAATGAAGGCGTAATAACGGGGTTGTTTTAGAGGAGTCCGGAAAGCATGAAATGTCCAAAATGTGGAAATGAACTTGCAGAGGGGAAGCTTCTTTGCGAAAAATGCGGCGAAGAAGTAAAGTATGTGCCTGTTTTTGACATAGAGCTTGAGGATAAGCTGAAGGAATCAATATCCTCCATGATGGAAGAGCTTGCCCAAAAGGAGCAGGAGGAAGAGGAGGAGCCGGGGAACGGCAGCCCCGAGGAGGAGGAGCTTCCCGGGAGCGGCTATGATGAGCTTGAGGCTGACGATGAGTTAAAGGACGCATTTCGGGATTATTTTCCGGCAAAGCCGGTCCGGCTGTTAAAAAACAGACTGATGCTGGTGGTTTTAATAGTTGCGGTCATCATTATAGTCGGCATGGCTTGCTTTGTCAGGATTTCCGGGCAATTGGAAAATTCCTATCAATATCAGTATGAAAAGGCTCTTCAATGCGCGGAGGAAAATGATTATGAGGAAGCCATAAGCCATTTAGAGAGGGCATTGGCGATAGACGATTCACAGGCAGATGCGAGCTTCCTTTTGGCGCAGTATTATGATAAAAGCGGAATGCGTTCAAGCGCGGTTTCGGTGCTGAACGGAATTTTGACGCGGAAAGCCGATTATTCCGGGCGTTCGGAGGTATACGACCTGCTTCTCTCAATCTATGAGGAGGAGGAACGATATGAGGAAATGGGAGAGCTTCTTGCGGAATGTGACGCCGATGATATTGTGTCAAAATACAATGAGTATGCGGCGCTGACTCCTCAATTTAACAAAGAGGGCGGCGTTTATGACGAGCTGATATCCATAACGATTACGGGAAATACGGAAGGCTTTGTGTATTATACGCTTGACGGCTCTTCTCCATCTGAAAATTCGCCTGTTTATGAAACGCCGATTTTGCTGGAGTCGGGTGACTACATAATCCGCGCAATGTTTGTAAATATGTACGGCGTTGCGAGTGAAATAGCGACGCAGAGCTATTATATCAGTGTGTCAGTGCCGGAAAGCCCGATAGTCAGCCTCGACAGCGGTACATACAATGAGCCTGCCCTGATAGAGGTATATCATAACGACAATACGAAAATATATTATACGCTTGACGGGAGCGTGCCCGATAAATACAGCGAACGGTACAGCCATCCGATTGAGCTGCCGTATGGCATGAGCAACTTTTCATTTATTGCCATAAACGACGATGGGGCAGGGAGTGAGCCGGTGAGCAGGAGCTACCGCCTTAGCGTGGAGGCTAATTTTGATGCGGAGCTTGCCGTGCAGGTGCTTAAAAACAATCTGTACGCGGCGGGAAAGCTGCTGAACACGGACGGCAATGTGCCAGGAAAGCTTGGGATTAATCAATACAGAGTGCAGACCGCCGCAAATATCGGGGAGACCTTGTATTATGTGGTATATGAGGAATACGTCGACATTACGGGGCAGTCGCATGATACGGGCAATATCTATGCAATAGACGTAAATACCGCAGATTTGTACAAGGCTTACAAGATTGATGAGGGAGAGTATCATTTGACGGATTTTGACGAATAGGGCTTCTCCTTTACAATAAACAGGGTGTGTGAAAAAATAAGAAAGGTATGGTGATTTTCTAATGTACAAAATTTTGGAGGCAAAAGAGCTTACTGCCAATATTTATCTGATGACGGTAGAAGCTCCGCGCGTGGCAAAGAATTGTAAACCGGGGCAATTCGTAATCGTAAGAATGGATAGCGAGGGGGAGCGTATACCGCTTACCATTTGCGATTATGACAGGGAAAAGGGCACGGTTACAATCGTATTTCAGACAGTGGGCGCTGAAACGACGAGAATGGCGGCTTTAAAAACAGGAGATGCGTTCCATGATTTCGTGGGCCCTTTGGGCTGCGCGTCGGAGCTTGTCGGTGAGGACAGGGAAACGCTTGCAAAAAAGAGTATTCTTTTTGTGGCGGGCGGTGTCGGCACCGCGCCGGTATATCCTCAGGTAAAGTGGCTTCACGGGCAGGGTGTAAAGGCAGATGTTATCGTGGGAGCTAAGACTAAAGAGCTTTTGATATTGGAGAAGGAAATGGAGGCTGTCGCGGGAAATCTTTACGTGACGATGGATGACGGCTCATATGGAAGAAAGGGTATGGTGACTCAGACTATTCAGGATTTGGTGGACGAGGGAAAAAAATATGACGTCTGCGTTGCAATCGGCCCCATGATTATGATGAAGTTTGTCTGTAAGCTCACGAAGGAGCTGGGGATTCCCACGATTGTCAGCTTAAATCCGATTATGGTAGACGGCACGGGCATGTGCGGCGCATGCCGTGTCACTGTCGGAAATGAAGTGAAGTTTGCATGTGTTGATGGCCCTGAGTTTGACGGACATCTTGTAAATTTTGACGAGGCGATGAAGCGCCAGCAGATTTATAAGACGCAGGAGGGAAGGGCAATGCTTAAGTTACAGGAGGGCGACACGCATCACGGCGGTTGCGGTCAGTGCGGAGGTGACAAATAATGGATGTTTTGACAAAGGTACCTGTACGGGAACAGGATGCAGCAGTAAGGGCGAAGAATTTTGACGAGGTTTGCTTAGGCTATAATCAGGATGAAGCGATGGAGGAGGCAGCGCGCTGCATTAACTGCAAAAATGCGCAGTGTGTAAAGGGCTGCCCTGTTGCAATTAATATTCCGGCATTTATAGAGCAGGTAAAGAACGGAAATATTGAGGAGGCTTATAAGGTGATCAGCGAGTCGTCGTCGCTTCCCGCGGTATGCGGACGCGTGTGCCCGCAGGAAAGCCAGTGCGAGGGGAAGTGCATCAGAGGAATTAAGGGAGATGCCATTTCCATTGGCAAGCTTGAGCGCTTTGTGGCGGATTGGGCAAGAGAGAACGGTATTAAGCCTGAACCTGCAAAGGAGAAGAACGGCAGAAGGGTGGCAGTAATCGGTTCGGGTCCTGCGGGACTTACCTGCGCGGGTGATTTGGCGAAGCTTGGGTATGACGTGACAATCTTTGAGGCGCTTCATGAGCCGGGCGGAGTGCTTGTATATGGTATTCCGGAGTTCAGGCTCCCTAAAGAGGATGTTGTGGCAAAGGAAATTGCAAATGTTGAAGCCCTTGGCGTTAAAATTGAAAGAAATGTCATTATCGGAAAGTCGATTACGATTGATGAGCTGATAGAGGAGGAAGGCTTTGAGGCTGTGTTTATCGGCTCCGGCGCAGGGCTTCCCAAATTTATGGGTATTCCCGGAGAAAATGCAAACGGCGTATTTTCCGCAAATGAGTACCTTACAAGAAGCAACCTCATGAAAGCCTTTGACGGGGAATCCAACACGCCGATTATGCGCGGAAAGCGGGTGGCTGTCGTAGGCGGCGGCAACGTGGCTATGGACGCGGCGAGAACTGCGCTGCGGCTTGGCGCAGAGGTGCATATCGTGTACAGAAGAAGCGAGGAGGAGCTTCCTGCAAGAGTGGAGGAGGTGCATCACGCAAAGGAGGAGGGCATTATCTTTGACCTTCTGACGAACCCTGTTGAGATTCTTGAGGATGAAAATAATTGGGTGAGAGGAATGAAGTGCATCAGGATGGAGCTTGGCGAGCCTGACGCGTCGGGAAGAAGAAGACCTGTTGAGATTCCGGGAAGTGAGTTTGAGATGGAGCTTGACACGGTCATCATGTCGCTTGGAACATCGCCGAACCCGCTTATTTCCTCCACGACTGAGGGACTGGAAACGAACAGCCGCAAATGCATTGTGGCTGAGGAGGAGTTTGGAAAGACGACCAAGGAAGGCGTTTTTGCAGGCGGAGATGCCGTTACGGGCGCAGCTACGGTCATTCTCGCGATGGGTGCGGGAAAGGCTGCGGCAAAGGGTATTGATAATTATTTATCCGGGAAATAATGGGGGACTGTTGATGGCTTATCAGGATAAAAGGACAAAGGCAGAGGATTTTAAAAGCTCTGCCTATACGCTTATTATAGTGGGAGTTTTGGGAATAGCGGCGCTTGTGCTGCTGGAGCTGGGAGTGTTTCCCATCAGGCTTGCGTCACCGCAAAAATACGTTACCTATGGGGTGATGGGAGCGCTTTTTGTTATTTTTATCGTTACGGGGCTTGCGTCGTTTCGTTCCGCTAAGCAATACGCCCGGCAGGCAGCCGGCGAGGAGCGGAGTACCGATTTGATAAAGGCGTGGGCAAGGGAAAATATCATACCGGAAGCGGTAAATGAGAAGCTGTCCTTTGAGGAAAACACGCCGGACGAGGTGAAATGCTTAAAATATTTTGAAATCATAAAGGATATGGTGGAGCAGGAGTTTGGAGTGTTGGAAGCGTCTTATTCGGAAGAGCTTTGCGAGGAGCTGTATGCGGATATTTTTGAGAACGGTGGGCAGGAATGAACATAACGCTTGTGGCAGTGGGAAAGGTCAGGGAGAAGTATTTCAGGGACGCAATAGCGGAATATCAGAAAAGGCTTTCGAGGTATTGCAGGTTTGATATTGTCGAGGTGGCGGATGAAAAGACGCCGGACGGGGCGTCGGATGCCGCGGAGGATAAAATCAAACAAAAGGAAGCGGAGCGGATTTTGAAAAATATAAGAGAGGACGCCTATTGCATTGCGCTTGCCATCGACGGGAAAAAATATGATTCCGTGGGGCTTTCAAAGCATTTTGACGCCCTTGCGCTCTCGGGGAAAAGTAATATCGCGCTGGTAATCGGAGGGTCGCTCGGGCTTCATGCAAATGTGCTGAAGAGGGCTGACGAAACGCTCAGCTTTTCCGATATGACCTTTCCGCACCAGCTTATGCGGGTGATTTTGCTGGAGCAGATTTACCGCTGCTTCAGGATTAGCAGCAATGAACCGTATCACAAATAATAATTATAAAATTTGCAGGTTTGAATAAGAATGGAGATTTTGATGAGAATGTATGACCTCATTATGAAAAAAAGAAATGGCGGAGCGCTTTCGGACGATGAGATTGCCTTTATGATAAAAGGATTTACAAACGGTGAAATTTATGATTATCAGATGTCGGCAATGATGATGGCAATTTATTTTCAGGGAATGAATGAGCAGGAAACGCTTGCGCTCACAATGGAAATGGCTCAAAGCGGCGACATGCTCGACCTTAGCTCAATCAAAGGAATAAAGGTTGATAAACATTCCACGGGAGGTGTGGGCGATAAGACCTCGCTTGCGCTCGCTCCGATGGTGGCGTCACTTGGCGTGCCCGTGGCAAAAATGAGCGGCAGAGGCCTTGGCCACACGGGCGGAACGATTGATAAGCTCGAGAGCTTTGCGGGCTTTTCGACAGCCCTGACAGAGGAGCAGTTTAAGGAAAACGTCAATCGTATCGGAATTGCCATCATGGGGCAGACGGCTGACCTCGCACCCGCCGATAAAAAGCTTTATTCGCTTCGGGACGTTACGGCGACCGTTGACAACATGTCGCTTATTGCATCGTCGATTATGAGCAAGAAGCTTGCGGCGGGGGCGGACGCTATTGTGCTTGACGTAAAGACGGGAAGCGGCGCGTTTATGAAAAAGGAGGAGGACGCCTTTGCGCTTGCGGAAGAGATGGTTAAGCTTGGAAAGGGCGCCGGCAGAAATACTGTCGCAATTGTTTCCGACATGGATCAGCCGCTCGGATATGCGGTCGGAAATGCGCTTGAGGTGCGGGAGGCGATAGAAACCCTGAACGGAAGAGGCCCAGAAGATTTTAAGGAGCTTTGCCTTACACTCGGCTCCCATATGGTGACGGTGGCGGGAAAGGCTGCTGATGCTGAAAAGGCAAGGGCTATGCTTGAGCAGTGCATCGAGGACAAAAGCGCTTTAAATAAGCTTGCGGATTTTGTGGAAGCGCAGGGCGGCGACAGAGAGCTTGTGTATCATCCCGAGCGGCTTCCGAAGGCTTCCATTACGGAGGACATTGCATCGCCGGCGGACGGTTATGTCGGGCGTATTGTGTGCGATGAGATTGGAATGTGCTCCCTTATACTTGGCGGCGGCAGAGAAACAAAGGAAAGCGAAATCGACCTTTCGGTGGGGCTGGTGCTCCGCAAAAAGGTGGGCGACAGCGTGAAGAAGGGGGAGCCGCTTGCAACGATACATGCAAACGACGCGGATAAGCTTAAGGAGGCAAAGGAGCGGTTCCTGCGGGCATACATAATTTCTGACACTCCTGTCATAAAAAATGAGCTGATAAAGGGAATAGTAACGGAATAACGAACATAGAATGAAGTATAGAAAGCCTATACTTCATTTTTGGTATTGATATATGAACAGACGCAGCATGCTTAAATATGATTATATGAACGCGGGAGAGCGCTTTGCGGACGCGTTTTCGCTGCCAAAGGATATGGTGGTGAACGCGACGCTGATACATATGATAGGGAAGTCCGATGTATTTGTGGAAAATTTTAAAGGGATTATTTCATATACCTGCCATGAGGTGCTTATCAAGGGCTATGGCGTAAAATTCTGCGTGTGCGGCGAGGGGCTTTTGATTGAGCATTACTGCAATGACGATATGAAGATATCGGGGCAGATCAGTGAAGTTAGAGTAATAAGAGAGACATGAGGTGAGGCTCTTGCAGAATAATTACATGCGGTATATAAAGGGCTGCCTTATCATCAGGCTTGGCGGCGACTATCTTGAGCGCTTTTTTAATATTTGCAGACAGCACGACATTTATCTTTGGAATATCAGGAGAGTGGATGAGGTCTGCACATGTGAGGTTTATGCCGCGGATTTCAGGCGGCTTGTTCCTTTTTTGAAAAAGACAGGGACAAGAGCAAAAATCATAAAAAAGACAGGACTACCTTTTTATCTTCCTTTTTTCAAAAAAAGGATTATTTTTTTTGCGGGAGTTATAGCGTGCCTTGCCATGCTGAACCACGCGACGGGCTATGTGTGGGCGATTGAGTATGTGGGAAATCTGCAGATAAGCGACGATGAGCTGACAGACTTTTTAAAGCAGGAGGACATACGCTATGGCGTGAAAAAGTCCGATATCAATTGCGATGAGAAGGAAAAGCGGCTGCGTGAGCGCTTTGCAAATGTCACCTGGACCTCGATTTATTTTGAGGGAACGAAGCTGTATGTGGAAATCAAGGAAAATGAAAAAACGGAGCCTGTCGTGACGGCTGTCCGTGGGACGGATATCGTGGCGGACGAGAGCGGGGTGATTACGTCCATTGTCACGAGAAACGGCGTGCCAATGGTAAAGGCGGGGGACAGCGTGGAGCCGGGAGATGTGCTGGTTTCGGGAGGCGTGCCGATTTACAATGAGGAACAGGAGGTCACGGGATATCATATTTATGACGCGGACGCTGATATTTCCATACGGACGCTGCTTGAGTACAGCGCCATACAGAAAAAAGCATATCCGGTCATATATTATACCGGTAATGACATTTGTGTCGGTTTTTTGGAGGCGTTCGGCAGGCATATTGACGCCATGCCTGTTTATGATTGGTTCGGCGGCGGGAAAAATTTCCCGTATGAGGTTGTTACCGAAAAAAAGCAACTGATATTGCTTGATAATATTTATCTTCCCATTTACTATGGTAAAATCAGCAAAAAGGAGTATTATATAAGGTATATGACGTATACCGACAAGGAGATGGAAACGCTGCTTTCCGACGGCTTTGAAAAATTTATTTCAGGTTTGGAGGAAAAAGGGGTTCAAATTGTTGAAAAAAATGTTAAAATAGAAAAAAACAGC
The DNA here is from genome assembly GCA_021202335.1 of Lachnospiraceae bacterium. Taxonomy (GTDB): domain Bacteria; phylum Bacillota; class Clostridia; order Lachnospirales; family Lachnospiraceae; genus COE1. Next base: position 36,966 of record JAJQDE010000001.1, on the reverse strand, counting down.
GATGGAATGGAAATAATTGGAGCGCTGCTTGTAATAAAACCCACAGGAGAAGCAAGCTCCACCAACTTGCACAATTAGTTACTCCCTGCGGTCGTGACATCAGGTGAAAAATGAATGTGGGGTATGAAGCAATAAAGGAGCAGGACATTGGAGAAAATTCAGATAGGTATGCAGATTGACACGGAGCACATGCAGAATGTTTTTGGCGGCAACGATGTCTATCTGCGAAGGATTGAGGATGACCTGGCTGTTACCATAACGGACAGAAACGGCGAGGTCAGAATAAGCGGCGAAAAGGAAGCGGTAAAAAAGGCACAGGGGCTTATCGGAGAGCTTGTGGAGCTTTCAAAGCGGGGAAACGCCATACAGGGACAGAGCGTGTCCTACGGTTTGGAGCTTTCGCATGACTCCGGCGACGACACATCGCTCTTGGAGATGGATTCGGAGCTTATCTGCCATACGGTGTCGGGAAAGCCGATTAAGCCAAAGACCTTGGGGCAGAAGAAATATATCGAGGCAATTAAAAGAAACATGCTTGTGTTCGGGCTGGGACCGGCAGGTACGGGAAAAACGTATCTTGGGATGGCGATGGCAATTACGGCATTTAAAAATCATGAGGTAGAGAGGATTATTCTCACAAGACCCGCGATAGAGGCAGGCGAAAAGCTGGGCTTTCTGCCGGGGGATCTGCAGAGTAAGGTAGACCCGTACCTCAGACCGCTCTATGACGCATTGTATCAGATTATGGGAGCGGACGGCTTTCAGAAAAACATGGAAAAGGGGTTGATCGAGGTTGCGCCCTTGGCGTATATGCGGGGACGGACGCTCGACAATGCCTATATTATTTTGGACGAGGCTCAGAACACAACACCTGCGCAGATGAAAATGTTCCTTACGCGTATCGGCTTCGGCTCGAAGGTAATCGTCACCGGCGATGCTTCACAAAAGGATTTGGCGGTGGGAACGCAGTCGGGGCTTGACGTGGCGGAAAAGGTGCTTGCCGGAATAGACGATATCGCCTTTGTGACCATGACAAGCAGGGATGTGGTAAGGCATCCGCTGGTGCAGAGAATCGTAAAGGCATATGAGGATTATGATAGCCGGCTGAACCGAAAGGCGGCGCGCGCGAAAAACACCTATGGCAGTACGGGAAAGAAACGAGGATGAACATGAAAAAAAAAGAAGAAGCCCGCTGGCAGAAGGCGCTTTTGTCGGTTCTGATGCTTTTGATTTCGATACCGTCAGCGGCGGCTGCCGCTTATCTGTACGGTAAATCAGTCAGGGATATTTTTATGCTTATTTTGATTACTGCCGCCTGCTTTGGCACGGTAATCTTTTCACTGGTGCAGTCTGAGATATTCGGCACGCTGCATTATGATAACGGAGGCCATTATGTTCGCTTTGTGATTATTTTCCTGTTTTCAACGGCGGCGTCCTGTCTTTTGCCGACTTTGCAGAATGAGGCGTGGGCGGTGCCTTCGATTGCGCTTGCGCTTTCGCTGTTTTCAAATACGGTGACGGGCGTTTTGGCTTACGCGGGTCTGCTCGGGGTGTGCGTGTATCTGGCTTCGGAGGAGCTTTTGGTATTCCTTCTGTATTTTCTTATGGGAGTAATCTTTGCCGTGCTCTTTGAAAAGCTGGACGAGGACTATAAGACGGGTGCGCCGATGCTTGTGGCGATGATTTTGTATGTCACGGTGATGATTGCAAAGCTTGTGTTTGAAAATCACGGACTTGTGTCGGATGATACGCTTGCGGTGGCGGTAATCAATATTTTTATTACGTTTATCATCATGCTTGCGGTTCTGCGGTTTTACTGCGCGGTGGCGATTGACAGGGAAAAGGGAAAATATCTGGTTATAAACGATCAGGAGTACAAGCTGCTTGCAAAATACAAGGAGGAGGACAGGCAGTTGTATTATAATGCCATACATACGGCGTATTTTGCGGAGAAAACGGCAAGACTTCTCCACATGGACGTGGATGTGGCAAAGAACGGCGGCTATTACCACCGCATCATGGCCAAAGAATGTAAGACGCAGGGGAAAACGCTTGAGCAGATTTGCAGTGAGAACAAATTTCCGCCGAAGGCGGTACAGCTTTTGCAGGAATATAATTACAAATTCCTTCCGGTGAAGATGCGTGAAACGGTGGCTGTCTACATTGCCGACAATGTCGTGTCGGCAATCATGTATCTGATCGGCAGGAAAAATTCCGGACAGGACGGAGCCGATGCGGATAAATCCGCTCCGGACTATGGAAAAATCGCGGTTGCCGTTCTGCACAGGAAAATTGACAGCGGGATTTTAAATGACAGTGATATCTCGCTGGCAGACCTTGGAGGGCTTGAAAAAATATATACGGGAGAGAAATTATACTATGACTTTTTGCGTAGAGAGTGAAACGGACAAGACGCTGCCGTTTGACGTGGAGGAGATTGCCAAAAAGGTGATTTCGGAGGCGCTTGCCTCTGAGGACTGCCCATATGAGGCGAGCGTGTCGCTGCTGCTTACGGATGACGCGGGAATACACGCCATGAACCATGAGTTTCGGGGGATAGACATGCCTACGGATGTGCTCTCATTTCCAAACGTGGATTATGACAGACCCGCCGATTTTTCGGGGCTTGAGGATAAAGCTGAGGATTATTTTGAGCCGGAGAGCGGCGAGCTTTTCCTTGGCGATATTGTAATCAATGTGGACAGAGTGTACAGTCAGGCTTCGGAATACGGCCATTCCCTTCTGCGGGAATATGCGTTTTTGACGGCGCACAGTATGCTGCATTTGCTGGGCTACGACCATATGACGCCAAAGGAGGCGGAAGAGATGGAGCAGAAGCAGGAGGCAATCCTTTCGGGACTTGGAATTACAAGGGAGTTATGTGAATGAAAAAAAGGAAGTCTAATTTTATCATGCAGGGAAGTATTCTTGCGGCGGCGGGAATCCTTTCAAGGATTATCGGCATCGCGCGGCGCTTTCCCATGGAGCGTATTATCGGGGACAAGGGAAACGGGTATTATTCCGCGGCATATGAGGTTTATGCCATGATGCTTATTATATCCTGTTACAGTCTGCCGCTTGCGGTGTCGAAGGTTGTGTCCTCCAAAATGAGTAAAAAGCAATATAAGAGTGCGGAGCGCGCATTCCGCTGCGCGATGATTTTTGCGATTGTGGCGGGTGGGCTTACCTTTTTTGTGTGCGAGATGTTTGGCGATTTTCTGGCTTCCGATGTGATGCTGGAGCCGATGAGCGCAATGGCTTTGAAGGTATTGGGTCCCGCGCTTTTGATTGTTTCCGTGATGGGAGTGCTCCGCGGATATTTTCAGGGTCTTGGAACAATGGTTCCGACGGCGGTTTCGCAGATACTTGAACAGATTTTCGTGCTGATAGGCAGCGTTGCGGGGGCTTATATTCTCTTTGACTACGGCAGCATGGTGGGAGAGCTGCTCCATGACGAGGATTATGCGCCGGCATACGGGGCGGCGGGTGCGTCGCTGGGACCTGTCATAGGCTCCGTAATCGGTCTGATTTTTTTGATTTTGGTGTATCTGCTGTACAGGAAGGGAATGAGAGGACAGCGCATAAGAGAAACGGTGCAGAAAACGGACAGCTACGGACAGATATTCCGGCTGATACTGCTCACGATACTTCCCGTGCTTTTGAGCACGACGGTATACAATCTCAGCAATGTGCTTGACATCAGGATTTACAACAGCGTGATGATACAAAAGGGCTTGGAGGATGTCAAAGCCTATAATTGGGGAGTTTACTCGGGAAAGTACAGAGTGCTTGTGAATGTCCCGATTGCACTTGCAAACGCGATGTGCTCCTCGATTGTCCCGGTGCTTACGGGTCTGATGGTAAAGGAGGAATACTCGCAGGTAAGGGAAAAAATCAATCAGGCGATGCGCTTTACAATGATTGTGGCAATTCCCAGCGCAGTGGGGCTTACCGTGCTTGCACGCCCGATTGTGTCAATGCTGTTCAGCGGTGAGATTGACATGGCTGTGGAGATGCTCCACATAGGCTCTGTATCCGTGGTGTTTTACACAGTATCGACGCTTACCAATGGAGTGCTGCAGGGTATCAACAGGATGAAGATACCCGTGAGAAACGCGGCGGTTGCGCTTGTAATACACATTGTATTTCTATATGCGGCTTTGGAAATCGGGATGGGAATAAACGCCGTGGTTTACGCCAATATCCTGTTTGCCGTGCTGGTCTGCATTTTCAACGCATTTGCAATCAGACGGTATCTGCGCTACCGCCAGGAATATGTAAAAACCTTTGTCATTCCCGCGATTGCGGCTGTTATAATGGGAGTGGTAATCGGCATTGCCAGTATGCTTTTGTCAAAGGCTGCGGGAAATGTGGTGACTGTGCTTCTTTGTATTGTGCTGGGAGTGATTGTATACTTTGCGGCTTTAATACTGCTTAAGGGAGTCAGCGAGTATGATTTAAGGAAGATGCCCGGAGGAAGAACGGTGCTTGCGCTTGCAAAGAGATTCCGGCTAATGTAGCCGTCGATGAATAAAATAAAAAAATAAGCTGATACTATATCAAAGACGCTGAGGTTATGGTTCCTATTATTACGTAATGGAGGCTGATGATGAGAAAAGGATATAAGATAGGCTTATTTTTTGTGTGTATAATGATTGTTGCGCTGATGGCGGCGCTTGTTTGGAAGCGCAGCACGGCGGACGACGGATCAGACGGAGAAGGCAAATTCAGCGGTGACATTGGAGAGGAGCAGATAAGCGCGAAAAATCCGGAGGCGGAAACAGGCTTAGAGGAGCCGGACATGCAGGATGTACAGGCGCAGAGTGTCGATATTGTGACGACCTGCGATACCATATGCATTTATGAAAATATTGATAAAAAGGATGGAGCAGTGTCGACGCAGCAGGAGAAGCTGCCGGCAAAATATATAGGGCTTACGAGGGAGCAGCTTGAGGAGGCGCTTTTAGAGGACGGCAGGGCGTCAACGCTTGAGGACAAGCAGACCGGCTTTCAGTCCCAGCATTTGGAGCTTTTTTCGCCCGAGAAAATAAAAATACTGCGGATTTATGACACGTCCACAGAGCAGACGGGGTTTTATATTATTGAGATTGACGGTGAGATTGGGGTTTACAGGCAGGACAGGACGACCCTGTATTTCAGGACGGGTCTTGACCCTGATGCGCTTCCGGAGGATGTATTAAACGATGTAAGGAATGGGAAATTCATGGAAACAGAGCTGCAGGTGTATCATTTTTTGGAGTCGTATAGCAGCTAGAATGAGAAGTACTTCTAACGCTCACAGCAAGGGCTGTTTCGCGAAGAAGTGCTAAATCTCATACGGTGAAAAGAAGTTCTAATGCTCATGCCAAGGGGCATTTCGCAAAGAACTTCTAAGTTTCACCCCGGAAAAACGCAAAGGACAGCGTTTTTCGCATATTAGGGTTTATCGGGGAATTATGTTATACAAAATGAGTGAGTTTGAGCAGGAATGGAATGAGATTGAATATGAAAAGAGTTTTAATTGTGGGCGGTGGTGCAAGCGGGCTTATGGCGGCTGTCTTTGCGGCTCAAAACGGCGATGAGGTTACAATCCTTGAGCATAAGGACAGAGTCGGGAAAAAAATACTTATGACGGGAAACGGTAAGTGTAACCTTACAAACGTAAGCGGCTTTGACGGAAAATATTACAGCAGCGACGAAGAGTCGCTGAAAAAAATATATGGCACGCTTGCCCGCTTTGGCGCGAAGGACACCATTGCTTTTTTTGAGCGTATCGGGCTTTACACAAAGGAAAAAAGGGACGGGTGCGTATACCCTGTTTCGGAGCAGGCGTCGGCGGTAGCCGATGTGCTGAAAAGCGAGTGCGAGCGGCTGAAAATAAAGCTTCTTACGAACTGCGAGGTGCGGCGTGTTATGCCGGGAAAAAACGGCGGTGCGGTGGAAACGGTGCAGACTGATGCGGCCGGGGAAAGTAAGAAGCCGGTGTTTTCATATGACAGACTGATTTTGGCAACGGGTGGCGCGGCGGCTCCGGCGTCAGGCTCGGACGGCTCCGGCTATCGGCTTGCAGGAAGCATCGGGCACAGTATCGTCGAGCCGCTGCCGGCATTGGTGCAGCTTAGGTGTGAGGGCAGCTTTTTCAAGGCTGTTGCAGGCGTGCGCGCACAGGCGGATATTGTGCTTTACGCGGACGGTAAGCCGGCGGCCCGTGATAGGGGCGAGCTGCAGCTTACGGATTACGGCATATCGGGGATCCCCGTGTTTCAGATTAGCCGTGTGGCGGCAAGGGCGCTTTTTGAGAAAAAGTCCTGTGAGGTGCGCATCAATTTCCTGCCTTATGCGGATAACCGGGAAAGCTTTATCGCAAGGAGCGCGGATGCGGAACGCTTCGGCTGTAAGACGGTGGAGGGGCTGCTTGCAGGGATGGTACATAAAAAGCTTGCCGCGATGATTTGCAAAAAAAATCATATTGACGCTAAGATGCGCGCCTCGGAGGCGGGAGTAAAGGCAGTGCAAAAATGCATCAGGGATTTGTTTGATTTCAGAGTAAGGGTAAAGGGCACAAATCCGTTTGAAAACGCGCAGGTATGCAGCGGAGGCGTGCCGCTTTGCGAGGTGGACGAACACTTTGAGTCAAGGCTCTGCAAAAATGTGTATCTTGTCGGCGAGCTTTTGGACTGCGACGGGCTTTGCGGCGGATATAATCTTCAATGGGCGTGGGCTACGGGAGCTATCGCGGGAAAGGGGTTTACGTGATAACGGTTAATCAGTTAAAAACAGAAATTCAATTTTGGGACAAAAAGCCCGTTGAACCGGATGAGATGACGCTTCGCAAAAAGGCTGCGGGACTTTTGAAAATCCCTGTTGACCGGATTGAGGAAACGGTGATATTAAAACATTCCATAGACGCGAGAAGGAAGCCGCAGCTTTTTCATGTATATTCGCTGGGCGTAAGGCTAAAGGACGAGGGGCAGGAGGAAAGAGCGCTGAAACGCTGCGGCAATGTGAACGCCGCGCTTTGTAAGCCGGCTCCGTACATATTTCCCCAAAGCGGCGCTGAAACGCTTCGCGCGCGCCCCGTCATTATAGGTATGGGTCCGGCAGGGCTTTTCTGCGGCTATATGCTTGCAAGGCACGGTTACAGACCGATTCTTTTAGAGCGCGGCTTTGATGTGGAGGCAAGGACAAAGGCGGTGGAGAAGTTTTGGGAAACCGGGAAGCTTGACCCTGAGTCCAACGTGCAGTTTGGCGAGGGCGGAGCGGGCGCTTTCTCGGATGGGAAGCTAAACACGCTGGTAAAGGACAGGAATGGCAGAAACATGGAGGTGCTGCGCATTTTTGCGGAGTGCGGCGCGCCGTCTGACATTTTGTACGAGAGCAAGCCGCATATCGGTACCGATATATTAAAAACGGTTGTTGCGAATATGCGCAGGGCGATTTTGGAAAATGGCGGGAGCGTGCGGTTTGGGGCGAAGGTGACAGGGCTTGTGCTTGAAAATGGCGCACTTGTCGGAGTGAAGATAAATGACACGGATGTCATAAAAACCGAAACGGCAGTGCTGGCAATCGGGCACAGCGCAAGGGACACCTTTGAATACCTTGAGCGTATGCATGTGTCAATGGAGGCGAAGGCATTTGCGGTGGGCATGAGGGTGGAGCACCGTCAAAGCCTGATTAACGAAAACATGTACGGCGCTGAGCATGGAAATGACCTTCCCGCCGCACCCTATAAGCTTACGGCAAGGACGGGCAGCGGACGCGGCGTGTATTCGTTTTGCATGTGTCCGGGAGGATATGTGGTAAATGCTTCAGGCGAGGAGGGGCGGCTTGCAATCAACGGGATGAGCTATTCCGACAGAGGCGCTAAAAACGCAAACAGCGCCATTATTGTGCAGGTTTCCCCAAAGGACTATGGAGATACGGGTCCGCTTGCCGGAGTGGAGTTCCAAAGGCGGCTGGAGGAGAAAGCATACCGGCTTTGCGGCGGGAAAATTCCGGTACAGTATTATGGAGATTTTAAAAGAAATATTTCCTCAACGGATACGGAAATGTCTGCCCTGCATTACAACGAACCGTGTATGAAGGGCAGCTATGGATTTGCCAATTTGAGAGGTCTGCTGCCCGCGGAGTGCGAGCAGGCATTTATCGAGGGCATGGAGCAGTTTGACAGACGGATAAAGGGCTTTGCCGGGGACGATGCGATTTTGTCGGGCGTCGAAAGCCGTACTTCCTCGCCCGTAAGGATTCACCGCAACGAAGCGCTGCAAAGCCCTTCAGTGAGCGGACTTTATCCGTGCGGTGAGGGAGCGGGCTACGCAGGGGGAATTACCTCGGCGGCAATGGACGGAATTTTGGTTGCGGAGAGGATAGCCGCGCAGTACAAGCCATATGGCGGTTGAAGTTCAGAATGGGGGATTATAATGGATAATTTACGTGCGAATTTAAAAAATAAAAAGAGAGTGGTAGTGAAAATCGGTTCATCTTCACTGCAGCATCCCGAAACAGGGGATTTGGACTATACGAAAATGGATATTTTGGTAAGGGAGCTGTGCAATATCAGAAACGAGGGCAAGGATGTAATCCTCGTAAGCTCTGGGGCAATCGGCTGCGGAAGGAAGTCGCTGCACCTTAAGCCTCCTCTTACGATAGCCCAAAAGCAGGCATGCGCTGCAATCGGTCAGGCAAGGCTTATGACTACATATCAGAAGATTTTTTCCGAGTACAGCCATCAGGCGGCGCAAATTCTTATGACGAGAAATACGATTGTGGCGGATTTGAACAGGAGGAACGCGCAGAACACCTTTAACGAGCTGCTCCGCATGGAGGTCATACCAATCGTCAATGAGAATGATACTATTTCCACGTTTGAGGTGGAGGACATAATAGGGGATAATGACACTCTTTCCGCGATTGTTACGGCGCTGACGGGAGCGGATTTGTTAATCCTGCTGTCGGATATCGACGGGCTTTACACGGACGATCCGCGACAGAACCCAAACGCTGAATTTGTCGCGCGTGTGGACAGTCTGACGGACGAGCGTCTCCGCATGGGGAAGGGAACGACGGGCAGCAGCGTAGGCACCGGCGGTATGGAAACAAAGCTGACCGCGGCAAAAATCGCCACCTATTCAGGAGCGGACATGATTATTGCAAACGGAGCGGATGTGCGCGTGATACACCGCATTATGGAAGGCAGGGACTACGGAACGATTTTCAAGGCGAACAAAAATGAAGCTTTTGATTTTGCTCAATTTATTGAGGAGCTGCACAGATAAAGCGGCAATCCCTTTATTCGTGATAAGTCACAACGATGTCATTTTCCAGTATCACGGTTTTGCCGTCAGGTATCAGCGTTTCATCGCCGCGCATAATCATGGCAATCAGCTCGTCAGGAGCAAGGCTCAGCTCCGCGATGCTGTGGTTGCACCAGTTGTGGTCGCCGTCGATGCGCGTTTCCGTAAGCTGCTCGTTGTCGCTTGGCTCGTAGGCGGGGACACTTAAGATAATCGTGTCGTTTGCTAAAATGCGCGTGTCGCCCTTGGTGATGATTGTTTCGTGGTTGCGCTTGATCATCAGCGCAAGCGAGCCTGTCGGGAAGCTGACCTCGCGCACAAGCCTGTTCTCGTAATTATGCCCCTTGGGAATGAACATGCGCATCAGTGTGATGGAGGAATCCTCCTGATAGTCGTTGAAGGTCTTGCGCACGTCTGCGCTGTCGTCAATCATGTCAAGCCGCGCCGCCACCCTTGGCAGAAGAGTACCCTGAATGGCTGCGGAGAAGAGCGATACCATGAACACGATATGGAACAGATTGTGCGGCATAACGACACCTGCCGCCACAGCCATAATGGCAAACACGGATGATGAGGCGCCCCTGAGTCCCGCCCACGACACTAAAAGGCATTGCTTTGATGAACAGCGAAAGGGCTTTAGCAGCAAAAATACCGCCGCGGGTCGTGCAATCAGTGTAAGTATGACGGTGATGATAATTGCTGATATAAAGACCTCCGGCATTTGATGGGGAAAGGTTAAAAGCCCCAGCAGGAAGAAAATAAGGATTTGCGCGAGTGTGGTAACGCCGTCAAAAAAGGCAATCAGCGTTGACTTGCATTTAATCGGGCTGTTGCCGATCACAATACCCATTATGTATACGCTAAGGTATGCGTTGCCGCCCGAAAGCTGCGACAATCCGTAGCAGATAAGCGCCATTGCGACCATGAAAATCGTGTCAAGCCCTTCCGAGATAAGGCGTGTTTTCAAAAGCAGCCATACAGTGGCGACGGCAAGTGCAACGCCTATGGCAGCGCCGAAAACCAATTGCAGGATAATCTGAAGCAAAATATTTTCGGCTTTTCCCGCGCTGATAATTTGAATTGCGATAAAGGTCAGCATGTATGCCATGGGGTCGTTGCTTCCGCTTTCCATTTCAAGCAGGGAGGCGGTACCGTCCTTCAGGTTGAGCTTTTTCAGACGAAGTATGGCAAACACGCTTGCCGCATCGGTGGAGCCGAGCACAGCCCCTACGAGGAAGCTTTCAATCCATGTGTAGCCGAGCTCAAGCCTCACAAGCAGCGCGGTTACGAAAGCAGTTACGGCCACGCCTATTGTGGAGAGCAGTATTGATTTGACCGCCACGCTTTTGGCGGCCTTCCATTTAAGGTTAAAGCCGCCGTAAAACATGATGAAAAGCAGAGCGATGGAGCAGATGTTTTCAGCTTGTTTATAGTCGTCAAAGGGAATTTTGAAAATTCCGTCGCTTCCGAAAAGCATGCCGATAAACATAAATAAAATCAGAGCCGGCATGCCGAATTTCCCGGAAAATTTTTCAGCCATCACACAGAGCAGTATTACGATTGCGACAAGCAGCAGTGTAATTGTCATTGGATTACCTCATTTCTGCGTTATTCCTCCCCCTCCCATTTCAGCCCTGCTGTCCGACAGGCTTTTTCAGGGCAGGTTTTTTCCAAATTTTAAAACGGTAGAGCACATATAAAATCGAGGCGGAAATGCCGTTGCTGACAACGACGCTGTACCAAATGCTGCGAACTCCCATATGGAATACGGATTCACAGATAAACAGCGTTAAGAAACGGAATATCCACAGCCTTGACGCATCGACAAGCATCGTAACCTCGGTGTGTCCCGTCCCCTGGAACAGACCGGAGGTGGCATTGTAGATGCCGTTTGTCCAGCACCAAAACGCCATAATGCTCAAAAAGTCGGCAGCCATGGCTACAACCGCCGGGTCATCGGAGAATATGCTCACGATGCTCTCCGATATCGGTGCGCGGGATAAAATCAGACCGCCCGCAAACAAAAAGACAACGCTTATGTTTCTTGACAGCTTATAGCCGTGTTCAGCCCTGTCAAGCTGCCTTGCGCCGACATTCTGACCGACAATGGTCGCCACGGCGGAGCCGATACCGTTTGACGGAAGAGTAATCAGGCCGTTTACCTTGTTGCCGATGCCGTAGGCAGCCATCGCTTCCGTGCCGTATTTATATACATTTTTGCTCATAAGCAGAAAGCCGAGCTGCATCGTGGAGCCGCCGATGGCGGTAGGCAGCCCGACACGGAATATGGACATCAGCTTTTCCCTTTCAAAGCGTATATGGCGTAAATCAAGACGGACTGTACGGTCCGGACGCGTCAGCGCCCAAATGGCAATCAGCGCGGAGGGAAGCTTTGCCAGCAGCGTGGCGAGCGCGGCTCCGGTGACGTTAAGGTCAAATACTACCATGAAAAGCGGGTCTAAAATCATGTTGATGATGATGCCCAGCAGGTTTAAGAGCATAGGGCGCACCGTATCTCCCTGCGCCTGGCGGATGGCGTTATAAATATTGATGGTGTATAAAAGAGGCATGTCGAGCACTACAATCTGAAGGTATGTTTTGCCGTACTGATAAGTGGCGCCGTCCGCGCCGAGCCAGCTCACGATTGCAGGCGTGGCAAGGAAGCAGCCGCCGGCGCACGCGAAAGCAAAAATCATTGCGCACGCAAAAATCTGATTTGCCATGCTTTTGGCGTTTTCGATATCTTTAGCGCCGACATACTGAGCAATCAGAACGGAGCCGGCAACGGTAATGCCTGTGCCGAAATTCAGTATGATATTCTGCACGGGTGTCACAAGATTGATGGCGGCAAGCTGCTCCGTGCCGATTTTTCCAAGCCAATATGTATCCGTGAGATTGTACATTGTCTGTAAAAAGGAATTTATCACTACGGGAATCGCAATCGACAAAATTGCCTGCACCATATTTCCGTTTAAAATTAAGTCGCTGTTGTATTTTGGTTTCGTTTTCATTAAGCGTTTCCTCCCTGAAAGCATTTATCTCTGAAATTTGACGTATTTTAATATTATAACATAGAAATGAAAAAAAATATTTATTTTATTATAAATTTTCAATAAAAGCGCGCACATTTTTTAGTGGATATTTATTTGCAAATGTGTTATCGTAGAAGTATATGAAAAAGGACAGCACAGTTTTAAATTGTCTGACAGAATGGAGGAATTTATGAAGTATGACATTATCTACAAGACGTCCACGAGCTTTGTGGTTGAAATCATGGACAATGGTTACTTTTCATCAGAGCGGCAGCATGAAATTTATGTGAATGGCAGTCTTGCTGAAAAAAGTGACAGAAATGTAGCGAGCGTGTTCGGGCTTGAGCCTGCCACAAGCTACGACGTGCGGATAAAGTACGGGGAGGAAACGGAGAGCTTTCAGGTCACTACCGATGATGAGTATGTCACCCTTAACGTAAAGGATTTTGGCGCGAAGGGCGATGGGGAAACGGACGATACCTTATTTATTCAGTGCGCGATTAACGCGTGCCCGAAGGGAGGCAGAGTTTACATACCCGCAGGCGTATATAAGATTTATCCGATTTTCCTAAAGAGCGATTTGGTGCTTGAGATAGGAAAGGACGCCACTCTTTCGGCTTTCACGGACAGAAATAAATTTCCCGTTCTGCCGGGGAAAATTGAGTGTGTGGATAAGGAAAAGGAATATCTGCTCGGCACGTGGGAGGGCGATCCGCTGGATATGTTTGCCGGAATTATCACGGGAATCAACGTGGAGAATGTGGTGATTACGGGACAGGGAACCATAGACGGCTGCGCGAGCCGTGAGAATTGGTGGGACAATCCGAAGGTGAAGCGCATTGCGTGGCGTCCGAGGATGATTTTCCTTAATAAATGTAAAAATGTCGTGCTTCATGGCATAACGGTTCAAAACAGTCCCTCGTGGAACATACATCCGTATTTTTCGGAAAACCTGAAATTTATCGGCATCAATGTTCTGGGACCAAAGGATTCCCCAAATACGGACGGGCTTGACCCTGAATCCTGCAAAAATGTTGAAATCATCGGTGTGTATTTCTCCGTTGGCGACGACTGTATTGCGATTAAATCAGGGAAAATTTACATGGGAGCGAAATATAAGACACCGTCCGAAAACCTCACAATCAGGCAGTGCTGTATGCGGGACGGACACGGCTCGATTACGATAGGAAGTGAGATGGCAGGCGGCGTTAAGAGCTTAAACGTGGAAAACTGCCTGTTTTTACATACGGACAGAGGGCTGCGAATCAAGACAAGGCGCGGGCGCGGCAAGGACGCGATTGTAACAGGCATAAAATTTGAGAATATAATCATGGATCATGTGATGACGCCGGTGGTCATGAATTCCTTTTATTTTTGCGATTCGGACGGTCATTCCGAATATGTGCAGTCGAAGGAGCCTTATCCGGTTGACGAGCGCACGCCGTATCTTGGGGATTTTCTGTTTAAAAACCTTAAGGCGACGAACTGCCACGCGGCGGCGTCTTATATGTACGGACTCCCGGAGCAGAAGATACATCATGTAATTTTTGAAAACGCTGAGTTCTCATTTGCGGAAAATCCTACGGCAGGAGTCCCCGCGATGATGGACGGCGCTGATAAGCAGACAAATACCGGAATTTTTGCAAAAAATATCGAAACATTTGAATTGAAGAACGTGACTGTTTCGGGGCAAAAGGGCGAGCCGGTCATAAGTGACGGAATTGATTGTTTCATCAATCAATAAAATGATTTATGCGCGAAAACGCATGGAAAGCGGAGGGTACAAATGGCTATTGAAATTGTGGAAAAATATGGGAGAGGATTGATTGACAGGAGCACGCTGGACGAGCCTGTGTGGAACATTGAAAAAATAAGGGCAGGGAAAAAGGCAACCTGGGATTATATTGACGGCTGCATGATTATGGCGTTTTTGGAGCTTTATAAGGTGTCGGGAGATGAGAAATATCTTAAGTTCTCTGACGAATATATCGGGTACCGCGTGGAAGAGGACGGAACAATTCGGGGCTACGACAAGGACGAGCTGAATTTGGACAATATTAACGAGGGCAAAAACCTCTTTACGCTTTATGACCTGACGGGTAAGGAAAAGTATGCAAAGGCTACGAAAACCATTTACAGTCAGATATTGGAAATGCCGCGCACGAAGGAGGGGAATTTTTGGCACAAAAACATTTATCCCCACCAGGTATGGCTGGACGGTCTGTACATGGCGCAGCCCTTTTACATGGAGTATGAAAAGCGCTTTAACGACAAGAAAAATTACAATGACATCTACGCGCAGTTCTTTAACGTGGAGAAAAATATGAGGGATTCCGAAACGGGTCTGTATTATCATGCATACGATTCGGAGAGAAAGATGTTTTGGGCGGATTCCGAAACGGGTCTTTCAAAGAACTTCTGGCTGCGTTCGCTTGGATGGTTTTCGATGGCTTTGCTCGACACACTGATTATTGCTGATGCGGGAACTCCCGACTATGAGCATTTGGCGAAAATGTATAAGGATTTAATAGATGCGATGCTCAAGTATCAGTCACCCGAGGGAATGTGGTATCAGGTGCCGAATTTCCCCGGCAGGGAAAAGAATTATTTGGAAACAAGCGGCAGCGCCATCATGGCGTTCTGCCTTATGAAGGGCGCGCGTTTGGGTTATCTTCCCAAAGAATACAGCGCGTATGGCGTAAAGGCGTTTAACGGTATCTGCGATAAATATCTGACGACGGTTGACGGCGAGATGAGCCTTGGCGGAATCTGTCTTATGGCGGGGCTGGGTCCGGATGATAAAAAATGGCGTGACGGTACCTACGAATACTATATGACCGAGCCGATAGTGAAGGACGACGCAAAGGGTACCGGACCGTTCCTGTTTGCTTACGCGGAGATGTGCAGAATAGAAGGATAGCGGGGTTGCAATACGGTTATGGAAGTAAAAGAGATGTATGTTTCTAAAGACGGACAAAAAGAGTTTTCGACGATAGGGGAGGCGCTTGAGGCTGCCGCGGAATATGACGGCAGCAAGGTCGTCCTGCATATTTCCCCCGGGATTTATCGCGAGCGGCTTGTTATAAATCAGAACAATGTTTCATTTATCGGCGAGGACGAAGGCACTACAAAAATCACATGGTCGGATGCGGCGCTGGACGTGATGCCGGATGGCGATAAACGCGGCACGTTCAGGACTCCGAGCGTGTTTATTGACGCCGACGATTTTTATGCCTGTCACATCTCATTTATGAATGAAGCGGGACAGGGATATGAGGTAGGGCAGGCGTTGGCTGTTTACGCTGACGGTGACAGACTCTCCTTTGAGAATTGCCGCTTCGAGGGCTATCAGGATACGCTCTTTACCGCTCAGCTTCCCAAAAAGGAAAAACAGCCGGGCGGCTTTAAGGGGCCAAAGGAGTTTGCGCCGCGCCGACACGGAAGGCATCTGTACAAGGATTGCTTTATTTCCGGAAATATTGACTTTATTTTCGGAAGCGCGACGGCGTATTTTGAAGGCTGCGAAATTTTTATGCGAAACCGCAACGATATGCTTAGCGGCTATGTGACAGCGCCCTCAACCTATGAGGGAGAGGAGTTCGGCTATGTGTTCAACCATTGCCGCTTTACGAGCGACTGTCCGAGAGAAAGCGCGTATCTTGGCAGACCGTGGCGTGATTTTGCCAAAGCGGTTATCTTAAATTCCGAAATCGGAGCACACATTAAAAAAGAAGGCTGGCACGATTGGGATAAGAAAAACGCGTGGGACACAATGTTCTTTGCGGAGTATGGAAATTTTGGCGAGGGCGCTTCAAAGGAGCGCGCGCCGTTTGTGAAAATGCTTAGCGCACAGGAAGCGGCAAAATATACGCGTGAAAATGTGCTGGGCTTTAAAAACGGGGGCTTTATGAGGACAATTTCAATCAAGACATATTACAGCAGCCTTCCGAACATGCTGTCAAAATTTGACCGCTACGCGCGCAGGGACGCATTTTTGGGAAATACGCTTGAGGAATTTCAAAAATGGCAGACCAAGGCGCGCCGGACATTGTGGGAGCTTTTGGGGCTTGACAAAATGGACAAGGTTGAACTGATGCCGCGCACGGAGGAAACGGTGACGCTTGAGGATGCCGAAAACCGCGGAATTGTGAGGCAAAGGGTGTTGATACAGTCGGAGCAGGATGTGTGGATTCCGATGTATATTCTGACGCCTCCGCGCAATTCGGGTCAGGGCATGAAGAAGAACAGAGTCTTTATAGCGCCTCCGGGGCATCAGGGAGCAGGAAAGTATTCGGTGGCGGGCGTTAGCGAAATACCTGCGGTGGCGGACGCCATTAAAAAATTCAACTATGATTACGGTCTGCAGCTTGCCAGGCAGGGCTTTACGGTAATATGTCCGGACTGCCGCGGCTTTGGCGAACGGCGTGATGAGAAAAAGCAGGGCGATAAGGAAGCGGATTTTCTCACCTCCTCCTGCTTTCATCTTGCCCATATGGCTGAGGCAATCGGCGAAACGGTGGCGGGCATGTGCGCGTGGGATTTGATGAAAATTATGGATTTTATCGAAGAACAGGCTGATGCGATGGGCTGGGACGCAAAAAATGTTTCCTGCCTGGGCTTTTCGGGCGGCGGGATGCAGACGCTTTATTTTGCGGCACTTGACGAACGTGTGAAAAATGCTTTCATCAGCGGATATATGTACGGATGTAAGGAGTCGCTTATGCTTTTGAACGGCAATTGCAGCTGCAATTACGTGCCGCATCTGTGGGAGCGCTTTGACATGGGCGACATTGCAAGCCTGATTGCGCCGCGAAATCTGATGATACAGTCGTGCAGGGGCGACCATTTGAACGGTCCGAGAGGTCTTGAGAATGTTTATGAGCAGGTGGACATAATCAGGGCGGCGTATCGCCTGTCCGGGCATGAGGACAGGGTGGTGCACGATGTCTGTGAGGGCGGGCACCGCTGGCACGACGAGCATTTGGGCGATATCATGCAAGGGTTTGGAATAACCCGCTTTGCGGATTGAGCTGCTGTGGATATAATTTTGGAAGATTGGAGGATTAATATGCAGTTTGGTATTCGGTTACATGATGCAATAAAGGCTCCGTTGGAGGAGCGGCTTGCGGCGGTAAAGGAGCAGGGCTTTGCATGCTGCCATCTTGCGCTCTCGAAGGTCATCAGCGAAAATTCAGTTGCGGACAGCGCGCTGACGCCGGGCTATGCGATGTATTTAAAAAGGCTTTTTGATAAGTACGGGCTTGACGTGGCAGTGCTGGGCTGTTATCTGAATCTTGCCAATCCTGACCCTGAAAAGCTTAAGGCAATTCAGAATAAATATATGGCGAACATCCGCTTTGCGGCGTACTTGGGCGCGGGAGTGGTAGGGACGGAAACAGGCGCGCCCAATGTCGAGTATAAGTTTGAGGAGGCATGTTGGAGCGAGGAGGCGTTGGAAACCTTTATCAGCAATCTTCGTCCCGTGGTAAAATACGCGGAGCAGATGGGCGTGCTCATGGCGATTGAACCGGTGGTACGGCACATTGTATGCAATCCGGTCCGCGCCCGGCGCGTGCTTGACGAAATCAATTCGCCAAATCTCAGGATTATTTTAGACCCCGTAAATCTGCTTGAAATTTATAATTATGAAAAGCAGGATGAAATTTTGGATGAGGCGGTCGAGCTGCTGGGAAAGGACGTGGCAGTGCTTCATGTGAAGGACTTTGTCATTAATGACGGAAAGCTGGTGTCGGTTCCGGTAGGGCAGGGAATGTGCCACTGGGAGCGTGTCATTCCGTACATGAAGAAGGAAAAGCCGTTTATGCATGCTACGCTTGAAAATACAAGCCCGGATAATGCGGTGGCGGCGCTTGAGCATATCAGAGAGGTTTATAAAAACAGTTAATCATGACCACCCGTAAAAAAACGGGTGGTCATGATTTGTATATCGAAAAGTTTTCGGTAAAGGGTTGCATGTTTGTTAAAAATATGTCAAAATAAGCTTGAAAATTTAAGGCAGAGCTTAGGAGGCGTGAGGGAATGAGAGGAATAGATACGCAGGTCAGGAAAATAAGGCGGGCGATTTTCAGGGAAGTGGCAAATATGGCTTATAATTCCGAAAATATTGTGGAGGACATGGAAGCGCTTCCGTATAAGCTGGTGAATGTGGAAAATTCGCCGTATTGGAATAATATTTACAGGGAGCGCGAAATCGTGCGCGAGCGCACAAGGCTTGCGATGGGAATGTCGCTGCGCCCGGAGGATGAGCCGGTACAGGTTAGCTGCGGCGTGGAGGAGAGCAATATTGATGAAAAGTATTACGAGCCGCCTCTGATGCAGGTAATCTCATCGGCGTGCAATGCCTGTGCGGAAAATAAATATGAGGTGACAAACAAGTGCATGGGCTGTCTTGCGCACCCCTGTAACGAGGTCTGCCCCAGAGGTGCGATTACGATGAAGGACGGACGTTCAATCATAGACCAGGAGAAATGCATTAAATGCGGAAAATGCAAGACCGTATGTCCGTATGACGCTATTTCACATCAGCAAAGACCGTGCCTTGAGCATTGCGGCGTAAACGCCATCAGGTCGGATATGCACGGGCGGGCTGTCATAGACAATGACAAATGCGTTTCCTGCGGACAGTGCATGGTGAGCTGTCCGTTTGGCGCAATCGCGGATAAGTCGCAGATATTCCAGCTCATCCGCGCCATGCAGTCGGGAAGAAAAATCATTGCGCAGGTTGCGCCGTCGTTTGTAGGGCAGTTTGGCCCTAATGTAACGCCGAATATGATAAAAACAGCCTTAAAGGAGCTTGGCTTTTATGATGTGTATGAAACGGCGGTCGGAGCCGATATGGGCGCGATGACGGAGGCGGAGCATTATGTGAATGAGGTCGCGACGGGTGAGCTGCCGTTTCTGCTTACCTCATGCTGCCCATCGTGGTCTATGCTTGCAAAAAAATTTTTCCCGGAAACAATCGATAAAATCAGTAACGCGCTTACGCCGATGGTAGCAACTGCGAGAGTAATCAAGGAGGAGCATCCCGACGCGAGTGTGGTATTTATCGGGCCGTGCGCGAGCAAGAAGCTTGAGGCAATGCGAAGGACCGTGCGCTCCGACGTGGATTTTGTCATTACCTTTGAAGAGCTGACGGGAATGTTTGAGGCAAAGGGCATACTGCTTGAGCAGATAGAAGCGCTCGACACGTTAGAGGGCGCTACTGCGGCAGGCAGGGGCTATGGTGTGGCGGGCGGCGTTGCAAGCGCGATTGAGAGCTGCATAAAGGAATACTATCCCGACACGGAAATCCACATCGAACACGCGGAGAGCCTTTCGGAGTGCAAAAAAATCCTTATGCTTGCGAAAGCCGGAAAGAAGAACGGCTGCCTGATTGAGGGAATGGCGTGCCCCGGCGGATGCGTGGCGGGCGCGGGCACGAATATTGCGATACCGACGGCTGCAAAGGATTTGCTCGGCTTCAAGAACGCATCGGAGAAAAAGCTGCCCGACGCGGATTTGCGCCAGCCGGAATGATAAGAGTATTTATGCTTGACTTTACCTGCGGCGGTTGGTAAAATCTAATATTGTAGTCCAAACAGAGAAATGGGGGAAGAATATGGCAAAGAAGGTAAGATGCAGGTTTGCGCCGAGTCCGACGGGGAAAATGCACGTTGGCAATCTGCGCTCGGCATTATATGAGTTTTTGATTGCAAAGCACGCAGACGGAGATTTTATTTTCCGCATAGAGGACACGGACCGTGAGCGTTATGTAGAGGGCGCTACGGAAATCATATACAGCACGCTGGAAAAGACAGGACTGGTCTATGACGAAGGACCGGATAAGGATAAGGGCTATGGACCGTATATCCAAAGCGAGCGCGTAAAGGCAGGCATATATATGAAATATGCAAAGGAGCTGATTGATAAGGGCGAAGCCTATTATTGCTTCTGTGATAAGGAAAGGCTTGCAGGGCTTAAATCAGAGGTCGTTGAGGGTAAGGAAATCACGGTCTACGACAAGCACTGCCTCGGACTTTCCAAGGAGGAGGTCGCAGAGAAGCTTGCGTCAGGCGTTCCCTATGTAATCAGGCAGAATAATCCCACGGAGGGCGTCACAAGCTTTCACGACGAGATTTACGGTGACATTTCCGTGGATAATTCGGAGCTTGACGATATGATACTTATTAAATCGGATGGCTATCCGACCTATAATTTTGCGAATGTGGTGGACGACCATCTGATGGAAATAACTCATGTCGTGCGCGGAAACGAATATCTTTCATCAACGCCGAAATATAACAGGCTATACGAGGCGTTTGGCTGGGAAGTCCCCGTCTACATCCATCTGCCGCTGATTACGGATGAGGAGCATAAGAAGCTCAGTAAGCGCAGCGGACATTCATCCTTTGATGACATTGTGGAGCAGGGAATTTTGCCGGAGGCGATTGTGAACTTTATCGCGCTTCTCGGCTGGAGCCCTGAGGACAACAGGGAGATTTTCACTCTCGATGAGCTGATACGGGATTTTGATTATACAAGAATCAACAAGTCGCCGTCCGTCTTTGATATGGCTAAATTAAAATGGATGAACGGCGAGTACATCAAGGCGATGGATTTTGACCGTTTCTATGATATGGCGCTTCCATATATGAAAGAGGCAATCAAAAAGGATCTTGATTTGAAAAAGATAGCCGCCATGGTGAAAACCAGGATAGAGGTATTTCCCGATATTCCCGGTCTTATCGGATTTTTTGAGGAGCTTCCGGAGTATGACACTGCAATGTACGCGCACAAGAAAATGAAAACCACGAAGGAAAGCGCGCTTTTACTGCTGAAGGATTTGCTCCCGATGCTTGAGGCGCAGGAGGACTACGGCAACGACGCGCTTTATCAGCTTCTTTTGTCCTATGTGGCGCAAAAGGAGGTTAAAAACGGCTATGTCATGTGGCCGGTAAGAACGGCGGTTTCCGGGCTTCAAATGACTCCCGCAGGCGCAACTGAAATTATGGAGGTGCTGGGGAAAGAGGAAACGCTGATAAGAATACGAAAGGGCATTGAACTGCTTGAAAATGCTGAATAATCTGAATCTGAACGAGGCGCAGTCAGGCGCCATAACTCACGGAGAAGGGGCGATGCTTGTGTTGGCAGGCCCCGGCTCCGGGAAAACTCTTGTGATTACCCAAAGAATAAAATATTTAATAGAGGAGAGGAACGTAAATCCCGAGGATATTCTCGTTATTACGTTCACAAAGGCTGCCGCGAAGGAAATGCAGGAGCGTTTTTTGCGTATTATGGACAGAGGAAGCTGCCCTGTCAGCTTCGGGACCTTTCACGCCACCTTTTTCCAAATATTGCGGCGCACCTATAAATTTACGGCTGAAAACATCATAAGAGAGAGCGATAAATACAGGCTGATTTCGCAAATCCTTGAGGAGATGCCGCAGGAGCAGGGCGAGGGAGAGAACCGGACGGACAAAGCGCGGGACAACGACGGCGATTTTGTCCAAAGCCTTTTGTCTGAAATCAGCGCCATCAAAAATAACGGGATAACGCCGCAGGAGTTTCAGAGTGAAACCGTGCCGCAGGAGCAGCTCGAATACATTTACGCCGCATATAAAAGGGAAATGAACAGCCACAGGCTTGTGGATTTTGACGACATGGTGCTCTTATGCAGGGATTTGCTGCTGTCGCGCCCGGATACGCTTAAAATGTGGCAGGAGCGGTTCAAATACATACTGATAGACGAATTTCAGGATATCTGTCCCTTGCAGTATGAGGTGGTGCGTCTGCTTGCAAAGCCGCAGGATAATCTTTTTATCGTGGGGGACGACGATCAGTCCATATATGGCTTTAGAGGCTCAAGACCCGAGCTTATGCTGAATTTTGAGAAGGATTACCCATGTGCGAAACGGATTTTGCTGAATGTCAATTACAGGAGCAGACGGGATATTGTGGACGCTGCGGGAAAGATTATTGCGCACAACAGGGTGCGCTTTGAAAAGCAGGTGGAAACGCAAAATCCGCATATGGACGGAGTAAAGGTATATTCCTTCGAGTCAAAGCAGAAGCAGGCGGAGAATATTGCGCTTTTAATCAGGCAGTATATGTCCCGGGAGGATGCGCATTACAGCGACATAGCAATCCTTTACCGCACGGGCAGCCACATGATGCATACGCTGCCATGCCTTACAAGGGAGGAAATTCCCTTCCGTGTGAACGAGAAGCCAAAAAATATTTATCAGACGCCCATAGCAAGGGATATAACGGCGTATCTTCGCTATGCGCTGCGTGAGGACAGCGTTTCCGATTTTTTAAGGCTTATGAACAGCCCTGTCAGATATATCAGACGGAGCCATGTGCCGTCAAAGCCCTTTGGCATGTATGATTTGCTGCAGAGCTGCAAAAATGAGGACTATGTGGTGCGCAATATAGTAAAGCTCTATGAGGATTTTGCCTTTATCAGGGGGCTTAATCCGTTTTCGGCAGTGAATTTTATCCGAAAAGGCGTGGGCTATGATGCGCACGTCAAAAAGCAGTGCGCGGAGCGCGGGCTTGACAGCGCTGAAAAGCTTGCGGAGCTTGACGGGCTGCAGCAGCTTGCAAAGGGCTTTGACACAATCGGAGAGTGGCTTGAGCACATTGAGGGCTATGATGCGATGATGCAGGCGGCGTCCGGAAAAAGCCAAAGCGGAAACGAGGATGCGGTCAGCATTGTGACAATGCACGCTTCAAAGGGGCTTGAGTGGAAGATAGTGATACTTCCCGACGTGAATGAGGGCGTCGTGCCGCACAAAAAGGCGGTGACCGATGCGGAGCTTGAGGAGGAGAGGCGTATGTTTTATGTGGCGATGACGCGGGCAAAGGAAAAGCTTTTCATTTTTTATATTCACGAAAAAGAGGCAGGAAGCTTCCTGCCCTCGCGTTTTTTGAATGAAATTTTCTGAAGTGCCGGTCAATCAGTCGTTTTCGTGAAGCTTTTCGGAAAGCATGTCCTTTAGCTCCAGCCCTTTTTCCTTAAGGCGCGGCGAAACGCTCCTGCTTGTCACTACGCCTGAGAGGAGTTGCATACCGGTCTGGTATTCTCCCTTTTTGTATGCATAATAGGCGAGTAGATAGTCCAAGGTCGTTTCGTTCATGCCGGCAATGGGGAAGCCCTCTTTCATTCTCGCATTGGAAAGATGGTCGTATGCGTTGAAGGCATAGTTGTCCGCTTCCTTTATGTACAGGGCGCGCTTTTCTTCGGCATGCGGGTCGCTGTCGTCAATCTCCTCCGCAAGGCTTTCGTAAAGCCAACTGATTTTCACGCATACATTTCCGATTTCGCTGTCCTTCCCGCCCTTTGTGACCGAACAAAGAAGCGCCATTTTCATTCTGCTTATGGCAACCTCCGTCGTATAAATATCGCTTTCCGTTTCATCGTGGGATTTGTAATTTGCCTGTATTTTTTCACGAATCAGCTTCCTCTGTGTGGACGTGGTTTTTGTGAAATTCTTTGTAAGCGCCGCAAAACCGCAGTGAGGGCAGCATATTGCGTCGTATTTTGTGATGTTAATGTTGTTGTGGACCGGTCTTAAGTCCGCCATGGAATCAATAAACTTTGCAGAGTTTGATTTTACTGCCTTAGAGTGTATCTGCTTATCGCACACAGGGCAGGTGTACTTCCTGTCTATAATCAGTGCTTTTTCCTTTGCGACTGCCTCTTCCATTGCCGTCATATCCATTGTACCTTTTCCTCCTTTATTCAGCATCGGAATCGATTAGCTCATCGAATTCCGCGTTGTCGAGATACTCGTCAAAAGCGTCCGCTACGTTTTCGTACTCCTCGTCGTCATCAATATATACAAGAGAGGGCTCGGCGTCGGGATTTTCTTCGTCCTCGGAATAGCGGTAAAACCATACCTCTCCGTCATCGTTATTTCCGTTTTCATCAAGCGGAAGAAGGACAATATAATCTTTTTTGTCAACTGTCAGGATTGTGATGATTGAGCAGCTGACCTTCTGACCGTCGTCAAGCTCAAGCTCCACGGTCATCTCCTCGTCGTCATATCCGTTTGTATTATTGCTTGCCATTGTTGCACCATGCCTTTCCCTGCCCGTGTTGTTTTCAAAAAAATGGCAGATTTATATACAATTATATCTTACATAAATTATGCGGACAAAGCAAGACCTAATAAAAATTAAATTGACATAAGGTATACTAAGCGAGTATTATGATAGTGGAGTATCAGTATGCATTTATTCATTCCCTGTGGTCGTGACATGAGGTGAAAGCATGAAACCGGAAACGGATGAGAAAATAATCAGCTATATCAGAAGAAAAATATCAGAGGCAAAGAGCATTGTGGCAGTGCTTGGGATTGAAATGATGGTTGAGGGCGGAGGCTATGACCTTGACAGCAATGAGGAAACCTACCGGGTGGAGGAAGCCTACGGATATACCCCTGAGGACATGATTTCCACAGCCTTTTGTAACGCGAAGGTTGAGAGGTTTTATCGCTTCTACAAAAACGAAATCCTCTCGATGGAGGTAAAGCCGACACCGGCTTATGAGGCGCTTTTGCGGCTTCAGGAGCAGGGGAAGCTTTCTGCCGTGATTAACCAGAATTTCCACGGTATTCCGGACGGGATACGCTTTAATAATGTGGTAGAGCTTAATGGAAGCATACATTCCAATAAATGCCGGCGGTGCAATAAAATGTTTGACCTCAATTAAAGGAAAAATATCTGCCTGACAGAAAGGTGGATATAGTTATACATGACGAAATTCAGGCAATTTTGCCGGCGCTTGTGGACAATCAGTCATAGAAATACAAATATAATATCAACAGAGAGGTCTTATGAAAAAGCTTAAAATTAAAAACGGACAGCCCTACCCACTGGGCGCCTCCCTGAATGTGGATGGCAGTATTAATTTTTCAATGGTAAACGATACAAATGCGGAGTGCGGGATTATCCTTTATCGAAAGGGAGTTGAGCAAAGGGAGCGTATTTTGTTTGACAAAAGCTGCAGAGTCGGGAATATTTTCTGCGCTCTGATAGAGGGAATAGACAGCACGCGCTACGAATATAATTTTTTTGTCGGCGATAAGGTGCTCGTTGACACCTATGCGAAGCGGATTGTCGGAAATGAGAGGTGGAGAAGAGGTGAGCTGAAACGCCCGTTTCTTAGGGGAAGCTTTTACGGCAGCCCGTTTGACTGGCAGGGCACGGCGCAGCTTCATATCCCATACAATGAGAGCGTTATGTATTGCTGTAACGTCAGAAGCTTTACAAAGCACGGCTCGTCAAGGGTAAAGCATAAGGGAACCTTTGAGGGGATTATCGAAAAAATCCCTTATTTAAAGGAGCTTGGAATAAATGCCTTAGAGCTTATGCCGGCATATGAGTTTGAGGAGTGCGAGTGGGACAATGTGGAGAGCATTGCGATGACGCACACGATAGAGTATCAGGTCGGGCATATCGACGCAAGGATAGAAAACGTGGAGGAGCCGGCGCAGCCGAGGCGTTTAAACTGCTGGGGCTACAAGGAGGCGTTTTACTTTGCGCCAAAGGCGTCGTTTGCGGCGGGTGAGGACGCAAGCCTTGAGTTTAAGCGCATGGTGAGGGAGCTTCACAAAAACGGTATTGAGCTTATCATGCAGTTTTATTTCCCGCCGAATATAAAGCAGAGCTATATTTTGGAAATTTTAAAGCATTGGCTGCTGGAATACCGTATTGACGGATTTCATTTAAAGGGAGAGCGCGTTCCCATGACGCTGATTGCGACAGAGCCGCTGTTTGCGCACACAAAGCTTATGTGCGAGGATTTCAGCCTTGATGAGATTTACCCGGCTTCAGCGAATTTACAGTGCAAAAATTTAGCGTATTACGGGGACGGCTTTATGTACGACATGCGCAGGTATTTGAAGGGTGACGGCGCGATGCTGGGAAGCTTCCAACACCATATGCGCAACTACGACCAAAGGTGTGGCATTATCAACTATATGGCAAATTATTACGGCTTTACGCTTGCGGATCTTGTTTCCTACGACCATAAGCACAACGAGGATAACGGCGAGGGAAACACGGACGGAACGGACTATAATTGCAGTTGGAACTGCGGCGTGGAGGGACCGTCGCGCAAAAAGGCAATCACGCAGCTTCGGCATAAGCAGATGAAAAACGCGCTGAGCTTCCTGTTTATGGCGCAGGGGACGCCGCTGATTTTTGCGGGGGATGAGTTTGGAAACAGCCGGTATGGAAACAATAACTGCTATTGCCAGGATAATGAAGTCGGCTGGGTTGACTGGCGCGGACTGACAAAGAATACGGACATTTTCGAGTATGTAAAAGAGCTGATAGCCTTTCGCAAATCACATCCGATAGTGCATTTGGACGATGCCATGACTATGCTAGACCGGTTTGGCTGCGGCTATCCCGACCTTTCCTATCACGGCGAGGAGGCATGGAAGCTTAAGACCGACGCCGGCAACAGGCAGATTGGCATTATGTACTGCGGGCGCGGGCTTGACGGCGGGAGCGCCGATTATATTTACATTGCGAGCAATATGCATTGGAACCCGCATCGCTTTGCGTTGCCGTCAATTGCGGGCTTTGAGTGGACAAAGGCGTTTGAAACGGCGGAAAATGAGCTTGTGACTGACCGCGAGAAAAATACGGGATATATTGATATTTCCCCACGGAGCGTGTCTGTGCTCGTTGGGAAAAAGCTTCCGGAGCCTGTGAAGAAAAAGCCTGCCGTCAAAAAACAGATGCCGGCTGCCGCAAAAATAAGAAGGGGAAATAAGGTTGCAGATTTGGAAACACTTTAAAACAATTACGGAGCATAAGCTGATGGTGATGGCGGGCTGTTTCAGGCTGGGTCTTTACCGTCAGGGTTTACTGCACGATTTGTCAAAGTATATGCCGAGCGAGTTTATCATGGGCGCAAAATATTATCAGGGGACGCAAAGCCCGAACAACGCGGAGCGCCTGGACAAGGGCTACTCGTCGGCGTGGCTTCACCACAAGGGGCGCAACAGGCATCATTATGAATACTGGATGGATTACAGCTCAAGGACAGGCAAGGGAATTATTCCGGCGAAGATGCCGATGCGCTATGTGATAGAAATGTTCATAGACCGCGTGGCGGCGTCAAAGAATTATAATAAGGACAAGTATACGGATGATATGCCGCTTAAGTATTATCTTGGCGGCAATCCGGGGGAGTATATGCACGAAGATACCCGAAGGCTGCTTGAGGGGCTTCTTAAAATGCTGGCAGCCAAAGGCGAGGCGTATACCATGCGTTATATCAGGAAAAGGCTTATTCCGCAGATAAAGGTGGAGGAGCATCGTAAAAATTGCCGTAAAAAGTAACCAAAATAAAGACTTCTCATACATTAATTATTAGAATGGCTTATGTATGAGGAGTTGTTTTTATGAATTGCTGTTGGCTGCTTATTTTATTACTGCTCTGTTCAGGAAACGGAAACGGCTGTGGATGTGGTAACGGCCGCTCCAACGACTGTGGCTGTGAGGGAATCAGTCCGCTTGCACCGCCCGTGGAGCCGCCCCGTGGACGAGGCGACGACAGGCTGCCGCCTCGCGGTTTTGCGGGCTTCCCGGGACCGGAAACCTGTGGCTGTGAGGAAAAGAACGACTGAAAAAGCGATTGATATTCCTGACGTGAGGATTTATAATGAACATTAAAAATTCCGACCTTAAAAATACGGTTCAGAAAAAAGAGATATACAGATACTTAGGATATGGCGCTAATGAGCCTGCCGATGCCGTGCGCGCGCTTGCAGACGAGGTGCTTTCAGAGCTGCTTTCCGTAATAAAGCCAAAAAGCATCTATAGGATTTACGCCTGCGGCGCATACGGCAGCGGTGTGCGGGTTGGAGATATGGACTTCAAAAGCAGCGCTCTTGCGGGAAATCTTGCGCAGTGCAATAAGGCGGCGCTGTTTGCGGCTACGCTGGGGCTTGAGGCGGACAAGCTGCTGCAGCGATATGAGATTGTAAACATGGCGAAGGCCTCCATAGCGCAGGCATGCGGTGCGGCATGCATAGAGGCGTACTGCAATCTGCTGCAGGAGCAGATAAGGCTTGCGGCGCAGGAGGCAGGAGGAGAGCCGCTTTATATCAGACCGCGCTTTAGTCCGGGCTATGGGGATTTGCCGCTGGAAACGCAGAGGGACATATTCCGTGCGCTTGAATGTACAAAAAGGATTGGACTTACGCTGACGCAAAGCCTTCTGATGTACCCCACAAAGAGCGTTACGGCGTTTATCGGCCTTACGCGCAATCCGCAGGGCTGCCATGTCGGGAAGTGTAAGTCATGCAAAAAGACTGACTGTGAGTTTCGGCTCTGATAGAAAAAGCATGTAACGGGAAAGGAAGCAGACGCATATGGATAAGGGATTTATCGACAGAATAGGAAAGGAGCTTTTGTTTTTTGACGGGGGAATGGGCACGCTTTTACAGGAACGGGGCTTAAAGACGGGTGAGGTGCCGGAAACGTGGAATATCCTGCATCCCGAGGTTATAAGGCAGATTGCCCGGGAGTATCTGCTTGCCGGAAGTAATGTGGTATCGGCAAATACCTTTGGCGTAAACAGCTTTAAATGCAAAAATCTTGAGTATGGTGTGGACGAGCTTGTTGGAGCGGGAGTCAGGCTTGCGCGGGAGGCAATCGCGCAGGTGAGTGATGAGTGTGGAAGCTCGGCTCCACGCTATTGTGCGCTGGATATCGGCTCCCTGGGAAAGCTCCTGAAGCCGCTTGGTGAGATTTCCTTTGATGAGGCGTACAACGCCTTTCGGGAGGTCGTCATTGCGGGAGACAGGGCAGGCGCGGATTTAATATTGATAGAAACGGTGAGCGACAGCTATGAGATAAAGGCGGCGGTGCTTGCGGCAAAGGAAAATTCCGACCTTCCGGTTGTCGTCACCATGATTTTTGACGAGGGCGGAAAGCTTCTGACGGGCGGCGATGTGGCAAGCGCGACGGCGATGCTTGAAGGGCTTGGCGTGGATGCAATCGGCTTTAACTGCGGTCTGGGACCGGAGCAGATGAAAACGCTGATGCCGCAGTTGACCGGGTGCTGTTCGCTTCCGATTGTCATTAACCCCAATGCGGGGCTTCCGGTGGTGGTGAACGGGCAGACCATGTATACGGTGGAGCCTGACGAGTTTGCAAAGAGCATGCGGACGCTCGTGGAAATGGGGGCAAGCGCGGTCGGCGGTTGCTGCGGCACCACTCCAAAGCATATTGAGCGGGTAGTGCGGCTTTGCGGGGATATGCAGATAAAGCCGGTTACGGACAAAAACCTGACAGTCGTGTCATCTTATAACCACGCCGTTTATTTTACAAGAAAGCCGCTCATTATTGGAGAGCGGATAAACCCCACGGGAAAATCGAAGTTTAAACAGGCGCTGCGTGACCACGATATGGAATATATTTATAAGGAGGGTCTGACGCAGGAGGAAAAGGGCGCGCATATTTTGGACGTGAATGTGGGACTTCCCGAGATTGACGAGCCTGCGCTGATGCAGGAGGCGGTGACGGGAATACAGGCGATTATTGATTTGCCGCTTCAGATAGATACCTCCGACACGGTGGCGATGGAAAAGGGGCTTCGCTATTACAACGGCAAACCGATGCTGAATTCCGTCAACGGAAAAAAGGAATCCATGGAAAGCGTGTTTCCGATTGCAAAGAAATATGGGGCGGTGGTGGTGTGCCTTTGTCTGGACGAGGACGGAATCCCGGAAACCGTGGAGGGGAGGCTTGCAGTGGCTGATAAGCTCGTGCGCACTGCCGCCGAATACGGTATTCCGAAGAAAAATCTTGTGATGGACGCGCTTGTGCTTACAATCAGCACCGGGCAGGACAATGCGAACATAACGCTTGAAACGCTGCGGAAAATCCGATATGAGATGGGGCTTCATACCGTGCTTGGCGTTTCCAATATTTCCTTTGGGCTTCCGGAGAGAGTGAATATCAACACGGCATTTTTTACGATGGCGATGAATAACGGGCTGAGCGCGGGTATCGTAAACCCTTCAAGTGAGCCGATGATGTCGGCGTATTACAGCTTTAATGCGCTGATCGGCGAGGACGAGCAGTGCATGGAGTATATTGAAAGCTGTGCTGCGGGCGATGCGCAGGCTCAGACCCCAAAAGCTGCGCCAAAGAGCGGGCTTAGCCTGGAGGAGGCAATCATAAAGGGGCTTTCGGAGAGCGCGCATCAGGCGACCGTAAAGCTGCTTGAGCAGAATACGGACTCGCTTTCCATCATCAACGACATGCTCATTCCCGCGCTGGACGTGGTGGGAAAGGGCTTTGAGGAAAAAAAGATGTTTCTGCCGCAGCTTTTGATGAGCGCGGACGCGGCAAAGGCTTCCTTTGAGGCGATA
The DNA here is from genome assembly GCA_021202335.1 of Lachnospiraceae bacterium. Classification (GTDB taxonomy): domain Bacteria; phylum Bacillota; class Clostridia; order Lachnospirales; family Lachnospiraceae; genus COE1. The sequence continues at coordinate 6,240 of JAJQDE010000001.1, read as the reverse complement.
AAAACCACTTTGTCAAGGCAGGGCAAAAGCAGTGAGAGCAAGGGCAAAATCGTCATTGCCACGGTAAAGGGAGATATACATGATATCGGGAAAAATATCGTAAAGACGCTGCTTGAAAATTACGGCTTTGATATGATTGATTTGGGAAAGGATGTTGACCCTGAGCTGATTTTAAAAACGGTGCAGGAAAACAATATCCGCCTTGTGGGCTTAAGCGCGCTTATGACTACAACGGTGGTAAACATGGAGGAAACGATAAAGCTGCTGCGCAAAAACAACGCGGACTGCCGCGTTATGGTGGGAGGCGCGGTGCTTACGCAGGAATATGCGGACATGATAGGAGCGGACTTTTATTCGAAGGATGCGATGGGCTCCGTGCGTTACGCAAACGAGCTGCATGACAGAGGAGAGCTGTAATCATGGGTATGAAAAAAAGAGTGTGCTAAGGCACATTCTTTTTTTATGCAGTAAGTGCCTTGACAGGGAGCGATTAATGTAATATAGTATAACTGTATTAATTGTATTAATACAGATGGAAAGGAGGAAAGAAAGTGATTTTTATAGACCACAAGGACAGACGCCCGATATATGAGCAGATTGCAGAGCGTTTTGAACAGCTTATACTATGCGGCGCATTGGAGCCGGATTCGCCGATGCCATCCGTCAGAAGTCTTGCAATGGAGCTGTCGCTAAACCCCAATACTGTTCAGCGTGCATATCAGGAGCTTGAGCGCGCAGGCTATATATACACGATTAAGGGAAAGGGCAGCTTTGTGAGCGAGGCATCCCTTACTGCGGACAAAAAACGGCAGGAGATAAAGAACGGGATGTATGAGGTGGTTTCAAAGGCGCTGCTTGCGGGCGTATCGCCTGATGAGCTTAAAGCGCTGCTTGAGGAATGTATAGAGGATGCAAAAGGGAGGGAGAAAAATTAATGATAACGGCAAAACACATCAGTAAAAAATTCGATGGTATAGCGGCTGTTAAAGATATTAGTGTAACTATAAAGAACAGGGAGGTTTTTGGACTGATCGGCACAAACGGAGCGGGAAAGAGTACCTTTCTGCGCATGGCGTGCGGGGTCTTAAAGCCTGACAGCGGAGAGCTTCTTGTCGACGAGAGGAGCGTGTATGAAAACAATGCGGTAAAGAGGGACATCTTCTACATATCGGATGACCAGTATTTTCTGCCGAACGCGTCGCCGCAGGATATGGGTAAATTTTATAAGGACTATTATCCGGACTTTGACATGGCGCGCTTTTTGGATTTGCTGGGAAAATTCGGGCTTGAAAAGAGGCGAAAAATCAGCACCTTTTCAAAGGGCATGAAAAAGCAGCTTTCCGTGCTGCTCGGGGTCTGCGCAAACACGCGCTGGCTGTTCTGCGATGAAACCTTTGACGGTCTTGACCCGGTAATGCGCCAGGCGGTAAAGAGCATTTTTGCGGGAGAGCTTGCAAACCGTGACTTTACGCCAGTGATAGCCTCGCACAACCTGCGCGAGCTTGAGGACATTTGCGACTGTGTGGGAATTTTGCATCAGGGCGGCGTGCTGATGCAGAAGGACTTGGAGGAAATGAAGCTCAACATCCACAACATACAATGCGTGTTCCGCTCACCGGAGGACGAGGCGGGAGCGTTTGACGGCTTGGATATTGTAAAATCCGAGAAAAGAGGCTCTTTAAACACATTGACCGTAAGAGGAAGGCTTGAGGAAATCATGGTGCTAATCAACAGCCATGCTCCGATTTTTATTGAAAGCATTCCGCTTACGCTCGAGGAAATTTTCATCAGTGAAACGGAGGTGGCAGGCTATGATATCAAAAAACTTATATTTTAAGCTGATAAAACAGGATTTGCAAAAAAGGATATGGTGCCCTGTCCTGATTTTTATAGGATATTTTCTGTTGCTGGAGGTCAGGCTTTTGATGATGCTTGACAAAATTGAGAGCAATCCCTATTATGCAAAGCTTTATTCTGGAATTGAAGGCTATGTGGCAAAGGAATTTTTCGGAACAAATACGGCGGTTTATGCGCTTACCGGATGCTGTGCGGCATTTCTGTGCGCGATGAGCGGCTTTTCGTATCTTCATTCAAAGACGCAGCTTGACGCTTATCACAGCCTTCCCGTAAGCCGCACACAGCTTTTCATATCAAAATATGTGTCGGGAATTTTGTGCTTTATCATTCCCTATGCGCTCCATACTTTCGCGTCCGTGGGTATATGCGCGGGAAAGGGCATACTTTCCGCTGCGGCGTTTGGAAATGCCATGGATGCGGTTGGAGTGACTCTTTTGGTATTTCTGCTGTCGTATGCCGTGTTTATTATGGCGGTATGCCTTACCGGGAATATGATTATAAGCACGCTCGCAAGCGCGGTGCTGTTTTGCTACAGCACGATATGGGCATGCCTTATGGAAGCGTTGTTTGTGCAGTTCTTTGAAACATATCCGGCGATTTACGACAACAATAAATCCGTATATGAAAGGTTTTGGGCTTTTTCGCCGTGCTCCATGCTGATAAAGCTTTTCACTCAGCACACGGCTGAGGCGCATGCGGACGAATGGTTTCGATATAATGGCGGCTATCTTTGGGTGATTGCGGCGGCGGCTGTTGTCTGCACGGGTATTGCGTTTGTGCTTTACCGGTTGCGGGCGTCGGAAGCTGCAGGAAAGGCAATCGCCTACCATTGGGCGGAGCCGGTCATAAAGACCGGGCTTGTAATCCCTGCGGCATTTTATACGGGCGTGCTTTTTCGCGATATTGTGGAAACGGACAGTCGGAATGTGTGGTACCTGTTCGGCGTCATATTCGGATATCTGATTTTTGCGCTGCTGCTTGAGGCGATATTCCGCTTGGATATCAAGAGCGCGCTGCACCATAAAAGGCAGCTTGCGTTTAATGCGGCGTGCGTGGCGCTGATATTTATTGTTTTCCGCTATGACGCGTTTGGCTTTGACACATATGTGCCGGAGAGCGCCGAGCTGGAAAGCTGCGCCGTTTCAATTGAAGGGCTGATGGCGACGGCACCCGCGGAAATTGTGGACAGAGGGTATTATTATTCCTATTACGCCGGCGGTGATGTGGACGATTACCGCATGGAAAACGTAAAACTTCAGGGAAACGGGAGCGTCATGGAGCTTGCGGTGAAAGCGGCGGCAGAGTGGGACAGGTATCTCAAAACGCATAATGAGGAGCAGGCGGGGGATGAGGATGCCTCTTACAGGAGTATTCTTTTTGGTTATAATCTGAAAAACGGCAAATCGGTATACAGAAGATACATGATTGACATAACGGATGCGGAAATGATGGAGCTGTTGGCGGAGGTTTTTAATGACAGCAGCTATAAGACGGGAACAAACGTACTGCTTAGCGAGGGCGTAAAAAAGGATTATGAAAAGCTTTACTGTATGGGGAGATTTAAGGAACAGGTAATGGACATGACGCCCGCGCTTCAAACGAAGCTTTTGGAAACATACCGTGAGGAATACATGGAGCTTGATTTTTTCACGGTGCTTGAAGCCTGTCCTGTGGGCGGAATCAGCCTTATGACACGGGAGGAGTATGATTACTGCGAAAAGGATGACTATTATTTCAGTCGGGCTAAGGTCAGTCTGATTTACCCGCAGTTTACGAAAACCATTGCGCTTTTAAAGGAAAACGGCTTTGACATATATGAAACCCTCTCTGACGAAGAGATTAACTCCGTTAAGGTGGAATATTACGCGGAAAGGGAGGATGAGTACGGCACTTATTATGATTTGGTGTATGAGGCTGATATTGATGATGTCCTGCAGCGCCGTCAGGTGTTGGAGGCTGTCCTGGCTGCAAACTGCGCTCAGCAGGTGACAAGCTATGCGGATTTGGTTGATAAGGATATTCAGGTGTATATTAACGACAATTCCGACAGCGGCGGTCTGTACTATTATCAGTTTAAAAAGGATATGGTGCCGGAGTTTATTGATGAGCGGGGGGAGTAAAAAAGTGATTAACAATTGAAGCTTCTTGTGCTATTATGGTAATGGTGTTTTTACAACTATTATTAGCAGAGATGGAGGACTGATGGAATGGCAGGAGGATATATCGCCTATGTGTCTACTTACACAATGGGTGAGGACAAGAACGGTATCAAAATTTTTGATGTGGACATGGAGCATGGAAGGCTTACGCCCAAGGGAGAGGTCGAGATTACCAATTCCTCATATGTGACTGTTTCACACAATGGAAAATATCTTTATGCGATTACGGATTTTGGCGTTGAGAGCTTTAAAATCATGGAAAACGGCGATTTGGAGCTGATTAACAAGGCTTCCACGAACGGTATGCGCGGCTGCTATCTTTCGACGGATTATGACGACAAATTCCTTTTCTGCGCCGGTTATCACGATGGAAAGATTACCGTGCTGCGCCTGGACCAAAAGACGGGCGCGGTAGGGGCAATCACGGAGGAGGTATTCCACAAGGGGCTGGGAAGCATTGCGGAGCGCAGCTTCCGCCCGCATATAAGCTGTGTAAAAATGACGCGCGACAATAAATATTTGTGCGCGGCGGATTTGGGCATCGACTATGTGAACATTTATCGTTTAAATCATGAGCGCGGCACGCTGCAGCAGGTGGACATTATCCGCTGTGATTTGGAGTCTGCTCCGCGGCATCTGAAATTTACCGACGACGGGCGCTACATGTACATTATCAGCGAACTGAAAAACTGCATTGACGTGTATGAGTACCATGAGGAGGATAACCAGCCCTTCTTTGACCTTATACAGACGGTTCCGACCTCTGACAAATACGATGTCAAGGGCGTGGCGGCAAGCGCCCTGAATATTTCCTATGACGGAAAATATATCCTTGCGTCCAACGCGGGAGAAAACAGCGTGGCGCTGTTTGAGATTGACCATGAGCAGGGAAAGCTTGAGCGGCTGTTCTGTCTGCCGATAAGCGGTGACTATCCGAAGGATGCGGCGCTGTTTCCCGATAACAGGCATCTTGTGAGCTTAAACCATGAGTCCAATACCATGACATTTTTCAAGGTGGACTATGAAACCGGCTGTATCATCATGAACGGACCGGCGCTGGACATTAAGCAGGCAAACTGCATCATATTCCATGAGTTGGGGGCGTAGCATAAGCTTTATAAGCTTTGGTAAAAGCGTTTAATATTGTCAATCCTTGCGGTCATGTTTTGAAGCAGCATGTCAAGAACGGTAATCGCCGCCATCGACTCAACGACGACCACGGCTCTGGGGACTATGACAGGGTCGTGCCTGCCCTTTATCTGCACGGTGATGTTTTCACCGTTTTGATTTATCGTCTGCTGCTCTTGGAATATGGAGGGCGTCGGCTTGAAATATGCCTTCAAGAGTATTTCGGAACCGTCGCTCATACCGCCCAAAATGCCGCCGGAATGGTTTGTCGCCTTGATAACCCTGCCGTTGTCCATGCGGAAGCTGTCGTTGTTCGCGGAGCCGTTTGATTTGGAAGCCTTAGTGCCGTCGCCGATTTCTACAGCCTTTACGGCGCCTATGGACATGACCGCCTTTGCGAGATTGGCGTCAAGCTTTTCAAACACTGTTTCGCCGACGCCCGCCGGCACATTTTTGATGGAGCATGCCACTACGCCGCCGGCAGAGTCAAGCCTTTCCATACATTCCCGCAGATATATTTCAGCCCTTTCGGAGGCTTCTCTGTCGGGCATTCCGGTGTGATTGCTTCTTGCTTCTTCCAAATCAAAATGCTCCGGGTTAATTTCTATATCTCCGATTGCGAAGGTATATGCAGCCACGGAGATGCCAAGCTGCTCAAGCAGCCTTGAGGCGACTGCGCCTGCAGCCACGCGCCCGATGGTTTCACGCCCTGAGGAGCGGCCGCCGCCGCGATAGTCGCGGAAGCCGTATTTCATGTCGAAGGTATAGTCAGCATGGCCGGGGCGGTAGTATGAGGCAATCTCGCCGTAATCCGCAGAGCGCTGCGAGGTGTTTCGCACAAGCATTGAAATGGGCGTGCCGGTGGTTTTTCCCTCAAAAACGCCCGAAAGGATTTCCACTCGGTCGGGCTCCTTTCGCGGTGTGGCAAATTTAGTCGCGCCTGGTTTTCTCCTGTCAAGAAATTTCTGCACGTCCTCCACGCTCAGCGCAAGCCCTGCCGGGCAGCCGTCTATGACAACCCCGAGAGCCTCGCCGTGAGATTCGCCCCATGTTGTAATTTTGAAAATATTGCCGAATGTAGAGCCTGCCATAAGAT
>JAJQDE010000054.1 GCA_021202335.1 Lachnospiraceae bacterium | reverse complement strand
GTCGCGGTCACTATTCCGTCGCTTATCGTGATATTGCTGCCGCTTACATTTTTACCGCCCCCGATTCCCGCTCCATTGCTGCCGCCCGTCGCGCTCAGGCTGGCAGTCGTGTTATCATCCTCGTTTGTTATCGTAAGCGTGTTGGATGTCGAGCTTTTCTGCAATCCGGCATAGCCGCTCGCGGTCGATTTAAGCGTATTATCGCCGCTAAGCTTTATCGTGACATCGCCCTCCGCGTTTATCTCAAACGGCGAGCCGCTTGAGCTTGTGATACTCACGTCCGACAGCGTGATTGTGACATCGCTTCCCGATGTAACCTTTATCCTGTCTGATGAGGTGCTTTCAGTTTCGTCCGCCATGGAAATTGTATATTCACCACTGCCCGATATGGTAAGCAGATTGCTTTCATAGCTGTAACCGTCGCTGCTGCCGTCATCACCAACAGTGACGCTAAAATCGCCTGTCGAGCTATCTTCATCAGCCGTCGAAATTGCGCCGCTGAAATAATCCAAAATATCCCACAAATCATCAATATTCGATACCTGCTCCTGCTCCTCGTCGCTCAACTCGTAATAAGCGTCGCAAATGTCCGACGCTTCATTATATATATCGCTCTGCTCTTCCGTGTCCATCCCGTCAAGCTCTTCCACGCTCGGCAAAGCGGCGATACGCTCCTCTATATCGCAGATGGCGCACTCGCCCTCGGGATTGCCGTGACTGCACAGCGCAGCCTCTTCGGTGTCTGTTTCCGTTTCTGATTCTGTTTCCGATTCACTTTCCGATTCCAAATTTTCCGATTCCGTGCTTTCCGTTTCCGAATTTTCCGATTCCGTGCTTTCTGATTCCGTGTTTTCTGATTCCGTGTTTTCCGATTCGGAAGCTTCTAATTCTGACGTTTCTGATTCTGACGTTTCTGATTCTGATGTTTCCGCTTCTGACGCTTTTGATTCTGACGTTTCCGCTTCTGACGCTTCAGAGTTTTCGGCTTCTGTCAGCGTTTCTTTACCGCTTTCTGATTCTGCCGCCGCGTCAGAATCCGCAGCTTCCCCGCTGTCGTCGGATTCCGCTGTCGATTCCGCGTCCGTTCCGGACGCAGTCGTTTCAACCGCAGCTTCATCCTCTTCCTGCGCGTATGCTGTCGCATACGGGTTTGCGTATGTACTTCCAAAACACGTCCCCGCAATCAGACACACCGCCAACAGCAGGCTTAATAATTTATTTGAAGGTTTAATTTTATTATTCATAGGTGGCTCCTTTCTGCGAGTTATGGTTATATGTAATCCGGGATTTGCAAAGCCAAAGGGGCGACCCGCGCCTGCTTTCGCCACGCAAATCACCCCTTGATTTTATCAAATATATATAACGGCAAAATAAGACAAGATTAGCGTCCTGTCTGTCTGTCTGTCTGTCTGTCTGTCTGTCTGTCTGTCTGTCTGTCGCAAGCATACACGTGTTCTTTCATCCTGTCAAGACCTTTCCCAAAAAAGCTGAAAATTTCTCAAAAATCTTCTAATTCCAATGTATTCGTTATTTTTAATATAATTGAATATATGCGAAAAGTCAACCATTTATGGGCTTTTTACGCTTTACCGCTTTTTACGCTTATGCACTTATGAGCTTTTAGATATGACATTTATGTTTTATCGCTTGTGCATAAAAAAGTATTATGCTAATATATTTATAAAGAGCCTGTCTAATCAATCATGGTCATTAATAATTTCAAGGATTTGACGTTTGCTAACGATTTTATCTTTGCAAAGGTCATGCGGAACAAAAAACTCTGTCAGAAGCTTTTAGAAGTGATTTTAAATGTAAAAATCTCTAAAATCGAGTATGTAAAGGAGCAGGTGTCGCTCACCGGAAAGCCCGACTCTAAAAGCGTGAGGCTTGACGTGTACGTGAGCGATGACGCCGGCACGGTCTACGACGTCGAGATGCAGACCGGCAACACGCGCAATCTGCCAAAGCGCAGCAGATATTACCAAAGCATAATAGACATAAATCTGCTGATGAAAGGCTCAGGCTATCAAAGCCTGCGGAAAAGCTATGTTATCTTCATATGCACCTTCGACCCGTTCGGTGCGGGGCGGCATATATACAGGTTTGGGAACAGGTGTCTTGAGGATGACCGAATCATCCTGGGCGACGAGGCAATCAAAGTGTTCCTGAACCCGAAATCGGACATGAACGACATTGATGCGGATCTGAAGAATTTCCTGACCTACCTTGCGGACGCTATAGCGTGCGACAGCTTCACGCAGGAGCTTGCGGACGAGGTCGAAAAAATCAAAACCGATAAAGAATTGGAGGTGGAATACATGACACTGCTTATGCTTGAACAGGAAAAATATGAGGAAGGCTTGGAGGATGGACTGCAAAAAGGCAGACGTGAAGGACTGCTTGATGCCCTTGTAAATCTCGTGCGCGATGGTCTGCTTTCCGCCGCAGATGCGGCAAAACGGGCAGACATGAGCGAGGATGCCTTTAAGAATCTGATTAAGTAATATGCACGGTCATGTTTACACCATATTCCTCAACCGGGCAAACAGCTCAAGGTCGCTCTGCGTGATTTTCATGTTGGTATTATATTCCTTACCCTCGGGGCTTTTCACCTTGACCTCAATGATTGTGCCGTCCATCATCGCCTCACGCCCCACCGCCTGCATAAACGGCATAAATTTAGGGTGGTTTTTAGTAAACGTGTCCCATGCGCCTTTCATTTTCATAATGCTTCCAAAATCCATAACTATAATCCCCCTTAATGCTGATATAAATAAAGAATGTGCCATTGGCACATTCTGCCGTTGGCACATTCTGCCGTTGGCACATTCTATACAGCAAAAGTACCGCCTGACGGTGGTACTTTTGCTATGTCAGATATTTAACGCTGTCCTCTGAAAGCTGTTTTTCGGCAAGGGCGGCTCTCGCCTCGTCCTCCTGAAATCTGTTAATCTGAAACACATACCTTGTCTTTGTTTCAAAATGTCCTTTTCCGTACTTTTTTGCCTTGTCCATTTTTATCAGATAGGAAACCCCATGCCTCAAAACCGCCTTCTCTATCGCTCCCTTCGCGTCCTCGTCATACGTAGAAACAAAAGCAATCTCGCGCTCCTGCACCTTCACGGCCATACCACTTCCCTCATCTTCAATCAGCTTTTTGTGCTTTCACGTAAGCTCTGCACAAAATAAGCACTATATATTAGTATAGCCTCAAACCTTCAAAATGTACAGTTGACATATTTACTAAGAATTTTATGTAAATCTGCCAAATCTTTGTGAGTCTGCCGACCATGAGGAATTTTTCGGTCAGTGGGGCGCACGCCGTGTGCGTTATGGTAAACCACTGCATATTACTTAAAATACGCAACGCCCGACTCGAAAATCTTCATATCCTGTTCTCCGCAGATGTTGATTGCAACCGCGTCCGCGCGCCTCTCGACATGCGCCATCTTTCCAAGGCATCTTCCGTCGGGCGACGTGATGCCCTCGATTGCCGCATAGGAGCCGTTTACGTTCCACTCCTCGTCCATTGAAATATTTCCGTTAAAATCAGCGTACTGTGTCGCGACCTGCCCGTTTGCAAACAGCCTGTCTATCCAAGCCTTCGGCGCCACAAAACGCCCCTCGCCATGAGAAGCTGGCGTCACGTAGGTTTTCCCAAGCTGTGCAAGCTGCAGCCACGGTGATTTATTTGTAACCACCTTCGTATATACCATCTTCGAAATATGGCGGTTTATCGTATTATATGTAAGCGTCGGCGAATCCTCCTTCTGCCCCGTAATCTCACCGTATGGCACAAGCCCCAGCTTAATGATAGCCTGAAAACCGTTGCAGATGCCAAGCGCCAGTCCGTCGCGCTCATTCAGAAGCCTGTTCACCGCCTCCTTAAGCTTTGCGTTTTGGAAAGCAGTCGCAAAGAACTTCGCGCTTCCGTCAGGCTCATCACCTGCTGAAAAGCCGCCCGGGAACATGATAATCTGCGCCTGAGATATTGCCTTTTCAAACTCATCAACGGATGCTCTGATATCAGCCGCCGACATGTTGCGGAATACTCTTGTGACAACGTTTGCGCCCGCACGCTCAAAGGCTGTCGCAGAGTCGTACTCGCAGTTTGTACCCGGGAATACGGGAATGAACACGGTAGGCTTTGCCACCTTATTTTTGCATACATACACGTCCTTTGTGTCATAAAGCTTTGTTTCGACGGGCTGCGCACCCTTTACCGCCTTTGTGGGGAATACCCTTTCAAGCTTTGAAGTCCATGCCTCAAGCGCTTCCTCCCCAGACACCTTCACATCCTTATATATAAAGCCCGCATTTTCAGCAAGCACCGTGCCTGCCGTTCTGTAAGGCACTCCGCTTGCCGCAAGCGCCTCAAGCCTGTCGTTGGAAACCTCTGCAATAATGCTTCCCATGCCGTTTGCAAACAGCTCATTTGCATCCAGGGCGCTGTCAAACTCCACACCCAAATGATTTCCAAACGCCATCTTTGCCGCAGACGCCGCAATTCCCTTTGAATCAAGCGCATATGCCGCCGCAATCACCCCGTCGGCAATCAGTTTGGCGACACCGCCGTACAGCTTCATAACCTCATCATACTTCGGAAGGTCATACTCATTCTTCGGTATATCAACCACGACCAGCTTATCGCCCGCGTTCTTTAATTCCGGCGTAATGATATCCTGCTTCTTTGCCACATCCACCGCAAAGGACACCAATGTGGGCGGCACATCCGTATCATTGAAGGTGCCGGACATCGAATCCTTGCCGCCGATTGAGGGAAGCCCGTAGCCCAGTTGAGCGTCGTAAGCGCCAAGAAGCGCCGCAAAAGGCTGGCTCCAACGTGAAGGCTCCTCCGTCATGCGTCTGAAATACTCCTGGAAGGTAAACCTTATCTTTCCGTAATCGCCGCCTGCCGCGACAATCTTTGCCATAGACTCCGTAACGGCATACACTGCCCCATGATACGGACTCCAGCTTGAAAGATACGGGTCAAAACCATAGGACATCATCGTCACGACGTCCGTCTTTCCCTTAAGGACAGGAAGCTTCGCCACCATTGTCTGTGTTTCCGTCAACTGATATTTACCGCCGTAAGGCATCAGCACGCTGCCCGCTCCAATCGATGAGTCAAACATCTCCACAAGCCCCTTTTGCGAGCACACGTTTAAGTCGTGCAGGGTTGTAAGCACTGCACCCTTTACATCTCCTGCCGCAAGCGCGTCCGCCACCCCGGGAATTGCGAATTTGTTAAAGTAGTTTTCATCCTTTGCGGGAGCGTCAACCTTCACGCCCGTTTCCTGATGCGCGCCGTTCGTGTCGAGGAACGCCCTTGCAATGTCCACGACTTTTTTGCCTCTCCACATCAGCACAAGCCTCGGCTCCTTAGTCACAACCGCAACCTTTACCGCCTCTAAGTTCTCCTGCGCCGCATATTCAAGGAATTTGTCGGCGTCCTTAGGGTCGACTACGACTGCCATTCTCTCCTGTGACTCCGAAATTGCAATCTCCGTGCCGTCAAGACCCGCATATTTTTTCGGAACCTTGTCCATGTCAACGACAAGACCGTCCGCCAGCTCTCCAATGGCGACGGACACTCCGCCCGCGCCGAAATCATTGCATTTTTTGATAAGCCGGCTTACCTCCGGGCGTCTGAAAAGCCTTTGCAGCTTGCGCTCCGTAGGTGCGTTTCCCTTCTGAACCTCAGCTCCGCAGGTAGAAAGGGACGCCGTAGTGTGTACCTTTGACGAGCCGGTCGCGCCTCCGCATCCGTCGCGCCCCGTGCGCCCGCCGAGCAAAATGATAATGTCGTCGGGATCTGAGGTTTCACGGATAACGCCCGCTCTCGGCGCCGCCGCCATGACTGCGCCTATCTCCATTCTCTTTGCCACATAATCAGGGTGATATATCTCCTTCACATATCCCGTGGCAAGACCTATCTGATTTCCATAAGAGGAATAGCCGCTTGCCGCGCCGCGCACCAGCTTTTTCTGAGGAAGCTTACCCTTCATGGTCTGCGTAACCGGCACTGTCGGGTCTGCCGCGCCCGTTACGCGCATCGCCTGATATCCATAAGTACGCCCTGAAAGCGGGTCGCGGATTGCTCCGCCCAGGCATGTCGCCGCGCCGCCGAAGGGTTCTATCTCCGTAGGGTGGTTGTGTGTTTCATTCTTAAAGTTTACAAGCCACTCCTCCGTGACAACGCCTTTCCCGTCCTCCTTATCAATCTCCACCGGGACAACAATCGAGCAGGCGTTAATCTCATCGGATTTCTCCATGTCCTCAAGCTTTCCGTCCTTTTTGAGCTTTTTCATCGCCATGAGCGCTAAGTCCATCAGGCAGACATATTTATCCTTTCTGCCCGCATAAACCTCCTTTCGCGCCGCAAGATACTGCTCATATGCCGCCTTAAGAGGCTTAGTATAATAACCGTCCTCAAAGCTTATGTCCTTCAGCTCGGTTGAAAAGGTTGTGTGGCGGCAATGGTCAGACCAATATGTATCAAGCACCCTTATTTCCGTGACAGTCGGGTTCCTGTGCTCATCGTTTTTAAAGTAATTCTGAATATGCAGAAAATCCTTAAAGGTCATCGCAAGCCCCAACGAATCGTAAAGCTCCTTTAGTTTTTCCTCAGACATATCCGCAAAGCCGTCAAAGCTTGCCACGTCGGCAGGCTCCTCAAATTCCGCAACCAGCGTTTCCGGCTTTACCATATCCGTTTCCCGGGAATCCACGGGATTGATGCAATAGCTTTTTATCCTGTCAAAGTCACTGTCGGAAATATTTCCTATTAAAAGATATGTCGTCGCAGTCCTGATAATCGGCTCCTCGTCCTCCTTCAAAAACTGCACGCACTGCACTGCCGAATCCGCTCTTTGGTCAAACTGCCCCGGCAGATACTCCACCGAAAAGCAGCGGGCATTTGAGGGTATTTCGATGCTTTCCAAATACAGCTCGTCGACGGGCGGCTCCGAAAATACGCTTTTGCAGGCTTTTTCAAAAACCTCATCCGAGATGTTTTCCACATCATAGCGTATCAGTACCCTGACCTTCTCAAGTCCGCCAATCCCCAAATAGCTTTTCAGCTCGTCCTCAAGCTCCCGCGCCTTTACGGCAAAGTCATCCTTTTTTTCAACATAGATCCGCCTAACATTTCCCATTGAATGAGTCCTCCGTGTCTTTTCCTTAATCTTATGATATAATCTTTATTATATCGCAATTACTCCGCCGTGCACCATTCGAGAGCCTGCGACTCTCTCATTCGCGGGCTTCGCCCTATATCACAACTATTGCGCTGCCCTTTGCGCATACCGCAAGTTTCGCAGAAACTTGCTGATGAACGCAGCCCCTGCGTTCATTATATCCTATTTGACACATTTTTCAAAGGTTTTATCTCTATATCTGCTTTGTTTTTTTCGACCTGCCGGCCGACGCACCGTCATAGGACGCCTTTAAAATGGGGCTTAAAGGCTTATACAGCACGAAGGTCAGCACCGACACCACGGCTCCCTTCAAAAGATTTAACGGAGCCACGCAGAATGCCACAAAGGTGAATACATTGGTGACATTGGCGTTGAGCGCGGTACCCATGCCGATAATCGCGTCAAGCGGCATGCCGTATATGACCGCAAAGGTCGGCAGAAGATACCCCGCATTGAAGAGCGTGCCGAATACAGTCATGATCAGAGTGCCTGTCACACACGCGATAATCGCCGTAAGCTTTTTCTTTTTAATCTGATAGATAACCGTTGCCGGCAAAATCAGCGCGCAGCCCACGCAAAAGTTCGCAAGCTCTCCCACAAACGCCGTCGACGTGGGCTTGAAAAACAGCTTAATGACAATCTTTAAGAACTCCGTCAGCACACCTGCCACGGGACCGAACGCAAAGCCGCATATCAGCACGGGAAGCTCGCTTGCGTCAATTCCGTAAAACGACGGCGCAAACGGCACCGGAAATTCAATTGTCATCAAAACGCCGGCAATCGCCGAAAACATGCCTATCATTGCCGTTTTCCTGGTAGTCAGGATTTTTCCCTCCACACCGTTCTTCCTTGCTATGAGCTTTTCAGCAGCCACCGCAATGACAACAAGCACCGCCACAAGAGCCACAAATTCCAGCACAAAGGTTACATTTTCCATAATGTTCGTAATAAATTGATTCATTTTCTTCCTCCAATTCTTCCGGAAAAGCCAAAAACCCCCGAATATATAAAATATTCGGGGGTGATACCTTTCCAAATCCGCGCATCATGCGCAAAACATCATTCAAAAAATACCATTCTTCTCTCATCCAGACTTTACTGTCGGTTATGGAATTTCACCATATCAGCCGCATTTAACGCGTCTTTTCCATTGCGCAAATACGGGTCGCGGACTATACCGCCGGTAGGGAATTTCACCCTGCCCCGAAGAATTTCCTTATTTATTTACAGACACTATTATAGCACAGATTTATATGATGTTCAATAGGGAAATTAAAAATTCTAAAACGAATTTCACATTTTCCCGTCAAGGCGCATGGTAAGCGATATCCTTTTCTTTGCCAAATCCACATCCAAAACCTTTACGTCCACGATGTCGCCGACGCTGACCGCCTCAAGCGGATGCTTTATAAACCGTTCGGTAATTTGGGAAATATGTACAAGCCCGTCCTGATGAACGCCGATATCCACAAACACGCCAAAATCAATGACGTTTCTGACCGTTCCCTTCAAAATCATGCCGGGCTTTAAATCCTTCATGTCCATAACATCGCTTCTCAAAATCGGTCTCGGCATATCCTCGCGCGGGTCCCTTGCGGGCTTTTCAAGCTCATGCAGAATATCAGTGAGCGTAATCTCGCCAATCCCAAGCTCCTGCGCCATTTTTGCCTTATCCCTCACACGCTTCTCAAGACCTCCCGCCGCCGGCTCATTTCTGACATCCGTGCCGCTTTTTCCTTCCTTCTCCGTCATACCGTCCTCCGGCATATCCGCAAGCTGTCCCATAGCTGCGGCAAGCGCCTTTCCCATTGCCGTGTTGGTATTGCGGATAACGATATTCTTCTTTTTGGCATTTTTTTGCGGCTTTGGTGCCTTAGCCCTCGTATTTTTCGAGGCAGCCGCGTCCTTTTGGAGCTTCCTTACATCCTCCATCGACATGCCAAGCTTCTCCAAAAGCTTCACGACCGCATCATAGGACTCCGGATGCACGCTTGTCGCGTCAAGCGGATTGTCGCCGTCCGCAATCCTCATAAATCCCGCGCACTGTTCATACGCCTTCTGTCCGAGCTTTGCCACCTTCAAAAGCTGCTTTCTGTTTGTAAACCGTCCGTTGGCTTCGCGGTAATCAACGATATTCCTCGCAATGGTCTTGCTAATGCCCGATATATATTCCAGAAGTGATGCGGAAGCCGTGTTCAAATCCACTCCGACCTTATTGACGGAATCCTCCACCACTCCGTTGAGCGCCTCGCTCAGCTTTTTCTGATTCATGTCGTGCTGATACTGTCCTACGCCGATGGACTTCGGGTCTATTTTCACAAGCTCCGCCAGCGGATCCTGAAGCCGCCTCGCGATGGAAGCCGCGCTCCTCTGTCCCACGTCAAAATTGGGGAACTCCTCCGTGGCAAGCTTACTCGCGGAATACACTGATGCCCCCGCCTCGTTTACTATCACGTACTGCAGCGGCTCGTCAAGCTCCTTGATAAGCTCCACTATGACCTGCTCCGATTCCCTTGAAGCGGTCCCGTTTCCCACGGAAATCAAATCCACATGGTATTTGGCAATCAGCTTTTTCAGCTCTCTTTTTGACTCCTCCACCTTGTTTTGAGGCGCAGTGGGATAAATCACCTTTGTGTCAAGCACCTTTCCCGTGGCGTCGACAACCGCAAGCTTACAGCCGGTTCTGAAAGCGGGGTCCCACCCCAGCACTACCTTTCCGGTAATCGGCGGCTGCATCAAAAGCTGCTCCAGATTCTTGCCGAATACGGAAATTGCGCCGTCCTCCGCCTTTTGTGTAAGCTCGTTTCTGATGTCTCGCTCGATTGCCGGCGCTATCAGCCTTTCATAGCTGTCCCTTACTGCCTCACGAAGCGCGGGCGCGGTATTTTCGTTCTCCCCTGTAATCACCTTTGTTTCAAGGAAGCGTATGATGCGCTCTGTCGGCGCTTCGATTTTCACCGTGAGTATTTTTTCATTCTCGCCGCGGTTAATGGCAAGCACTCTGTGACCTGCCACCTTGCTCACGGGCTCCTCAAAATCATAGTACATTTCATAGACGCTCTGCGCTTTTTCGTCCTTTGCATGGCTTGTAAGCCTGCCCTCCTCATAGGACGCTTCGCGGATATATGTCCGGTAATCGGCATTGTCCGATATCTGCTCCGCGATAATGTCCATCGCGCCCTGAAGCGCCTCCTTCACGTTCTTTACTTCCCGCTCCTCATTTACAAAAGGCTCTGCCTCCTCAATCAGAGGCTTATCCGTTTCCTGCGCAAGAATAATCTCCGCAAGAGCGTCAAGCCCCTTTTCCTTTGCCACGCTCGCCCTTGTCTTTCGCTTTGGTCTGTACGGGCGGTACAAATCCTCCACTGCCACCATTGTTTCCGCCGCAAGGATTTTTTCCTTAAGCTCATCGGTGAGCATGCCCTGCTCCTCTATGCTTCCAAGCACCTGCTCCTTTTTCTCCTCAAGGTTTCGCAGATAGCCCAGCCTTTCATACAGATTTCGCAGCGTTTCGTCATTCAGGGAGCCTGTCGCCTCCTTGCGGTATCTTGATATGAAGGGAATGGTATTTCCCTCGTCAATCAGCTTTATCGCCGCCTCCGCCTGCCATTTTTCTATGTTAAGCTCTTCCTTTAGTTTTAAAATAATATCCATGTAATTCCTCCTTCCGGAGCGTTTTACGCGAAAGACGCCATCAAGGCAATTTGTGACGCTCTGGCACAAATTGTTTAATTTTATTTTCATTGTTTAATCCCGGCGGGCATGCTATACTATATAAAAATTATATAAAAAGAATGGGGGATTTTTATGGGACAATCACAATACAAAAGCCGCGCGGAGCTAAAATATCTTGCGCGGGCGCAAATGTCCGGGCGCTTTGGTCTGTTAATCGGGGCAGTGCTTATTCCCGCTCTGATTTCCTTTTTTGTAACGCAGCTTTCGTCCGTTGTGTCGGTTACATCAGCGGCGGGCTATACCGTTAATTATGTTATCGCGTTCATCATACAGATTATTCTGTCAGTTATGCAGGTCGGCGCAAGCCTGATTTATTTAAAAAGCGCCTGCAGCATGCCCTCGCAGATGAACGACCTGCTGCACGGCTATAAAAACAATCTGACGGACGCGCTAAAGCTCGGCTTCCTGTTTACGCTGATTGACTCTATCTGCCTCATACCCTGCGACATAATGAATATGCAGCTTTTAAATACCACCGACCTGATGCTTCCGGAGATTACGGAAAGCACCACAATTAACGAAATGATGGAATTTTACAATATATATTACAGTATTCTGATGTCCTATTATTCGCTGGCAATCTGCTGTATACTTGCGGCTTTTCTAATCAAGCTGGTGTTTATGCCTGCGTATTATCTGATGCTCGATTTTCCCGACCGGAGCGTCATGTCAATCCTAAAGACAAGCGCAGAGGTCATGCGCGGGAACAAGCTGCGCTATCTTACTTTGCAGATAAGCTTTATCCCGCTCCTGCTTTTAAGCATGCTCACCTGCGGAATTGCCCTGATATGGGTGCTCCCATATATGCATATGACGAGCGCCAACTTCTATTTGGATATAATGGCAGTAAGAAACCATAATATCTGATTAAAGGCAGTGCGAGACGGTTCCTTTAATAAATATGTAAAAGTGAATGCCGAAACGGCATTCACTTTTTTATGCACAGGATTGAAGCCCCTACTCGCTTTCCGCGCTTTTCCATTTCAGATATGCGTTAATAAAGCCGTCCAGGCTGCCGTCCATAACGGCGTCCACATTTCCGGACTCAAAGCCCGTCCTGTGGTCCTTAACCATCGTGTATGGCTGCATGACATAGGAACGGATTTGATTTCCCCAGCCTATTTCCTTTACCTCGCCGCGTATATCGGAGAGCTTTTCGGCATTTGCCTCTTTTTTAAGCAGAAACAGCTTAGCCTTCAGCATCTGCATCGCCTTATCCTTATTTTGGAACTGCGAGCGCTCGTTTTGGCACTGCACTACCGTTCCCGTGGGGATATGCGTAATACGGATTGCCGACGAGGTCTTGTTGATATGCTGACCGCCCGCGCCGCTGCTGCGGTAGGTATCAATACGAAGGTCGTCCTCATTGATTTCAACGTCCAAATCCTCCTCAATATCCGGCATAACGTCAAGCGACACAAACGAGGTTTGGCGCTTTCCCTGCGCGTTAAACGGCGATATGCGCACAAGCCTGTGAACGCCCTTCTCCGATTTCAGATATCCGTAGGCATTTTCGCCGTTTACCTGAAAGGTGACGGATTTTATGCCCGCCTCATCACCGTCCAGATAATCCAGCACCTCGATGGAAAAGCCCTTACGCTCCGCCCATCTTGTGTACATCCGGTCAAGCATGCCTGCCCAGTCGCAGCTCTCGGTGCCGCCCGCGCCCGCGTTCAGCTTCAGTATGGCATTGCACCTGTCATACTCCTCCGAAAGCAGCGTGCGTATGCGAAGCGCTTCAAAAGCATCTTCAAAACGCTTAAGCTCCTCGCTGATTTCAGGAATAAGCTCCGCATCCTCAGACTCATAGCCCATCTCAATCAGCGTTTCGATATCCTCATACTGCGTTTGCAGTCCGTTGCACTCGTCCACCGTGCCCTTTAGCTGCTTAAGCTCCTTCATTTGTCCGTTTGAACGGTCGGGGTCGTCCCAAAAGCCGGGAGCCTCCATCTCACGCTCAAGCTCCTCTATGCGTTTCACTTTGCCCGCAAGGTCAAAGTGAATCCCTCACTTCCGCTAATGGACTTTCATAGGTCTGCAGCTCCTGTTTCATTTGGTCGAGCTCTACCATTGCGTTCACCACCTTTTTGATGTATATTTTATTTACGAATTTCTGCCGCAGCATACCTTATACTTTTTGCCGCTTCCGCACGGACACGGGTCGTTCGGATAAATCCTTGCCTCTTTCCTTACCGGTCCCTTTTGGGCAGTATCCTCCTTGTTCGTGCCCGTAACCTTTGCAACCTCCTCACGTTCTACCTTCTGATCTACCTTCACATGGAGCTGCAGACGCACCGTGTCCTGCTTCATGCTCGCAATCATCGCGTCAAACATGTCGTAGCCGCTCATTTTATATTCCACGAGAGGATTTTTCTGTCCGTAAGCCTGCAGACCCACGCCCTGACGAAGCTGCTCCATATCGTCAATATGGTCCATCCACTTACGGTCAATGACCTTCAATAAAATTACGCGCTCAATCTCACGGATATTTTCAGGCTCGGGGAACTCCGCCTCCTTGCTCTCATAGAGCTTGACGGCTTCTTCCTTGAGCTGATGCTTCACGCCGTTTTTCGTCTTTTTAGTGATACGCTCCACCGTCACGGGCTGCAGCGGCACAATGGGAAGCAAACGCGCGTTCAATTCCCTTAAATCCCACTCCTCAGGCTCCAGGTCATCATTTATCGCGGTATCTACCGAGCTTTCGACAATATCCACAATCATTTTATAGATAAAGTCCCTCATGCTCTCGCCGTTCAGCACTCGGCGCCGCTCCTCATAAATGATTTCCCTCTGCTCGTTCATGACCTGGTCGTACTCAAGAAGATTCTTTCTGATACCGAAGTTGTTGTTCTCTATCTTCTTCTGCGCATTCTCGATGGCGCTTGTGAGCATCTTGTGCTCAATCTCCTGTCCCTCAGGGATTCCGAGCGCATTAAACATGTTTATCAGACGCTCCGAGCCAAACAGACGCATCAGGTCGTCCTCAAGCGAAATATAAAACCGCGACATTCCGGGGTCGCCCTGACGTCCCGAACGTCCTCTGAGCTGATTGTCGATACGCCTTGACTCGTGCCGCTCCGTACCGATAATCATAAGACCGCCTGCCGCCCTTGCTTCCTCATCCAGCTTAATATCCGTGCCTCGTCCTGCCATGTTCGTAGCGATGGTTACTGCGCCGTGCTGGCCTGCGTCCGCCACGATTTCCGCCTCAAGCTCATGGAACTTCGCGTTCAATACCTTGTGCGGTATGCCGCGCTTCGTGAGCATTTTGCTAAGCTCCTCGCTGGCGTCAATGGTAATCGTGCCGACAAGCACGGGCTGCCCTGTCAAGTGCGCCTGCTCAACCGCGCTCACAATCGCGCTAAGCTTTTCCTTTCTTGTCTTGTACACGCTATCCTGGCTGTCCACCCTTATGACGGGCTTGTTCGTCGGAATTGCCACAACATCCATTCCGTAAATATCGCGGAACTCCTTTTCCTCTGTCTGCGCCGTACCGGTCATGCCGCATTTTTTATCAAACTTGTTAAAGAAATTTTGGAAGGTAATCGTTGCAAGCGTCTTGCTCTCGCGCTTTACCTTGACATGCTCCTTCGCCTCAATCGCCTGATGAAGCCCGTCAGAATAACGGCGTCCGGGCATGATACGTCCCGTAAACTCATCGACAATCAATACCTGATCGTCCTTCACCACGTAATCCTGATCGCGGAACATGAGATTGTGCGCCCTGAGCGCAAGGATAATATTGTGCTGTATCTCAAGGTTCTCGGGGTCTGCAAGGTTTTCTATCTGAAAGAATTTTTCAACCTTCTCCACGCCCGCCGCCGTGAGGTTCACTATTTTATCCTTCTCGTTGACAATGAAATCTCCCGATTCCTCCTGCTCAATGCCCATGACAAAATCCATTTTTGTCATCTCGGGAACATCCTCACCGCGCTTGAGCTGCCTTGCCAAAATATCGCACACCTCATAAAGCTTTGTCGACTTGCTGCTCTGCCCTGAAATGATAAGCGGCGTTCTCGCCTCATCAATCAGAACCGAGTCGACCTCGTCGATAATGGCATAATGCAGATCGCGCAGCACAAGCTGTTCCTTATATATAACCATATTGTCACGCAGATAGTCAAAGCCCAGCTCGTTGTTCGTGACATAGGTGATATCGCAGGCGTAAGCCTCGCGCCGCTCCTCCGGCTTCATATCATTTAAAACCACGCCGACCTTCAAGCCCAAAAATTCATGCACCTGTCCCATCCACTCGGCGTCACGCTTTGCAAGGTAGTCATTCACCGTGACAACATGGACTCCCTTTCCCTCCAATGCGTTCAGATATGCCGGCAAAAGCGCGGTCTGCGTCTTACCTTCACCTGTTTTCATCTCTGCGATACGTCCCTGATGAAGAATAATGCCGCCGATCAGCTGCACCCTGTAATGCTCCTGATGCAGTACACGCTTCGCGCCCTCGCGGACAACCGCATACGCCTCCGGCAGAATATCGTCAAGGCTTGTCCCCTCAGACACTCTTTTTTTGAAGTCGGCAGTCTTTGCCCGCAGCTCATCGTCGGTAAGCTTCCCCATCTGCTCGCGATAGCTCTCTATCTTTTTCACAATAGGCTCTATCCTGCGAAGCTCACGGTCGCTGTGTGTACCAAATACTTTTTCTACAATACTCATTTTTGGCTCCAATCAATTTAAATTTACCTGTAATGCAAAATCCATAACAACACAAACCATTATGTATTGTAACAGATTCCCGTTATTTATTCAATCAATTTTAAATTAAATGCAAAGCGCCCTGAATATCCGCAATCATGTCAAGCACTGCCTGCCTTGAAGCCTCAGCAAAGCCCTCTGCGCCGAAGCCGGCGTATTTTTCGTTTCGGTAGGCTGCGATGATGCCTCTTGAGGAATTTACGATGGCGCCCAGCCCGTCCTTATCAAAAAAGTGCACCAGATCCCTGCCCGTCGCGCCCTGCGCTCCATAGCCCGGCACAAGAATAAAGGATTTCGGCATCACCCTGCGCAGCAGCCTTCCCTGCTCCGGATAGGTGGCGCCGACCACCGCGCCCACATAGCTGTAACCGTTTTCGCCCATAAGCTGCTCTCCCCACGCCGCTACCTGTTCGCCGACATGCTCGTAAAGCGGCTTGCCGTCAATCAGCCTGTCCTGAAACTCGCCGCTGCTCGGGTTAGAGGTTTTTACCAATATAAAAATGCCCTTTTTCTCCTCTTTGCATACATCAATAAAGGGCTGTATGCCGTCCGTGCCAAGATAGGGGTTCACCGTGGCAAAATCCTCGCCAAATGCCGTACACATACGGTTTCCGACCAAAACCCTGCCAAGATGCGCCGAAGCGTATGCGGACGAGGTCGAGCCGATGTCTCCGCGCTTGACGTCGCCAATCACAATAAGCCCCTTCTCCCTGCAATAGTCCACCGTTTTCTGAAATGCCGCAAGCCCCGGCACTCCAAACTGCTCATACATTGCAATCTGGGGCTTCACAGCCGGAATCAAATCGTAAATGCTGTCGATAATTTCCTTATTATAAATCCAAACCGCTTCCGCCGCGCCCTCAAGGGTTTCCCCCTTTGACGCAAAAGCGGTCTTTTTGATATGCTCGGGCACAAATTGAAGCATCGGGTCAAGCCCCACCACAATCGGCGCGCCTGTCTTTTTTATTTTTTCAATCAGCTTATCTATCATTTTCAATCTCCGCAAATTTTATACACTTGTTTTCAAAAACTCCGCATAACGCCTGATATTTGACGCGTTCACGTACTTCTGCTGCGACTGCCCTGACACGATTACGAGCGTGGGAGCCTGCATTACGCCGTATTGTATCGCAAGCTCGGCGTTCTCCTCCGCATCAACCACCGTGTAATCCACATTCTTCAAATATTCCTTTGCAAGACTGCAATTCGGACAGGTTTTCGTCGTAAAAAGCATTGTTTTATTCTTGTCGTTTCTCTTTATCGAGCGGATTTCCGCCGCCTTCTTCGACGCGGTCACAGCCTGTGCCGGCTCCTTTCCCGAAGCCGCGCGCGTCATGCCGTCCATCCTGTATTCGGTGCGGTCTTCATATTCCTGCAGCTTTCCGTCGTTCCAGTTCTGCACAGGACGGTAATAGCCCGTAATGCGGCTGTAAACCTCCGTCACCCTTCCGCACTTCGGGCAGCGCTTCTGCTCTCCGCTCAGATATCCGTGCTCCTGACAGATGGAATAGGTGGGCGAAATGGTATAATACGGAAGCTTGTAATTTTCCGCAATCGTCCTGACAAGCTCCGCCGCAGCCTTCCAGTCGGGCAGCTTCTCGCCCAAAAAGGCATGGAAAACCGTCCCCGATGTATAAAGCGTCTGAAGCTCGTCCTGTATGTCAAGCGCGTCAAAAATATCCGTGGTATAATCGACCGGCAAATGTGACGAGTTGGTGTAATAGGGCGTATTTCCCTCGTGCCCTGCCGTGATGATATCCGGATAGCGCGCCCTGTCGTGCTTTGCAAGCCTGTACGTCGTGCTCTCCGCCGGCGTCGCCTCAAGGTTGTATAAATCCCCGTAAAGCTCCTGATAATCGGAAAGACGCTCACGCATATGGTTCAGAACCGCCTTTGTGAACTCCTGCGTTTCCTTATGCGACAAGTCCTTCCTAAGCCATTTCGCGTTAAGCCCCGCCTCGTTCATGCCGATAAGACCGATGGTGGAAAAATGGTTTTCAAAGCTGCCAAGATAACGCCCGGTATACGGATACAGCCCCTCATCCAAAAGCTTTGAAATGACATTTCTCTTAATTTTAAGCGAACGCGCGCTGATATCCATAACGTGGTCAAGACGTCTGTAAAAGTCCTCCTCGTTCTTTGCAAGATAAGCGATGCGCGGCATGTTCACGGTCACAACTCCCACGCTCCCCGTGCTCTCGCCCGATCCAAAGAAACCGCCCGTTTTTTTACGCAGCTCGCGCAGGTCGAGGCGCAGCCGGCAGCACATGCTGCGCACGTCGGAGGGCTGCATGTCGGAGTTGATATAATTTGAGAAATACGGCGTCCCGTACTTTGCCGTCATTTCAAATAACAGGCGATTGTTTTCCGTGTCGCTCCAGTCAAAATCACGTGTTATTGAATACGTGGGAATCGGGTACTGAAAGCCTCTTCCGTTGGCGTCACCCTCTATCATCGTTTCGATAAACGCCTTATTTATCATATCCATCTCGCGCTTGCAGTCCTTATAACAGAAATCCATCTCCTCGCCGCCTACAATCGCGGGAAGCTCTGCCAAATCGTCAGGAACCGTCCAATCCAGCGTGATATTGCTGAAGGGCGCCTGAGTTCCCCAGCGGCTGGGCGTGTTTACGCCATATATAAATGCCTCAATGCACTTTTTCACTTCCCTGTATGAAAGCCCGTCCGCCTTTACAAATGGCGCAAGATATGTGTCAAACGAAGAGAACGCCTGCGCTCCCGCCCATTCATTCTGCATAATGCCAAGGAAATTGACCATCTGATTGCAGAGCACGGACAAATGCTTTGCCGGCGCTGAGGTGATTTTCCCCGCGATGCCGCCAAGCCCTTCTTTTATCAACTGTTTCAGCGACCAGCCCGCGCAGTAGCCCGTGAGCATCGACAGATCGTGGATATGGATGTCGGCGTTTCTGTGCGCCTCGGCAATCTCCTCATCATAAATTTCCGAAAGCCAGTAGTTTGCCGTCACCGCGCCCGAATTGGATAGAATAAGCCCGCCCACGGAATAAGTGACAGTGGAATTTTCCTTCACGCGCCAATCCTCTACCTTCACGTAGCTGTTGACAACCTCCTTGTAATCAAGGATGGTGGACTTCATATTGCGCATTTTTTCCCGCTGCTTCCTGTAAAGAATAAACGCCTTTGCAGCCTCCGTGTAGCCGGACTGCTCCAAAACCTTTTCCACGCTGTCCTGAATGTTCTCCACATGGACTCTGCCATCCTTAACCTTTTCCTGGATATCTCCCGTCACTCTCAAGGTCAGCAGGTCGACAATATCCTGATTATAATGCATCTGCGTTGCGTCCAATGCCTTGATAATCGCCGCGCTGATTTTGCCAAGACCGAATTCCGCCTCACTGCCGTCCCTCTTTATCACATTTAACATTAAATCTGCTCCTTCCCCGGCCCCAGCTCGGCAGCCTGCCCTTCCGGCTTCGCTGCTGCGTTGAAACGCCATTTGGAACAATCATATCAGATAGAAAGAATTATGTCAACAGCCACCACTAAATATCGTATGTTCTTTTTTTGTCGGGCACAATATCTTGTGTTTTTATGACACCGGTGTCATGTACCGTGCCGCTCACCGCGTCTGTAAGAACTCATATTCCCGCTTTGCCTTATCATCATCGGGATATGCCTGAAGATACTCCTCCATGAGCGTCCTTGCCTGCGTGAACTCGCCGGAATATTCATATGCCGCTATCATATTGAATTTAAGCTCCTGCAGATACTCTCCGCTGTCCGTCGCAAGCCCTGCCTCAAACGCTTCAAGCGCCTCCTCATACTTCTCCTGAGCCATATAGCACATGCCGAGGCTGTTGTATATCGCGGCGTCCGGCTCATTGGAAGCAAGATAGGTCTGATACACGACCGTCGCGTAGTTCATATCGCCAAGCTTCTCATAGGTCTGCCCCAAGAGCAGCGAGCGTTTGGCGTCGCTCCCGTTCAGATAACCGTCCAAATAGGTTCTCGCGTTTTGGTAATCCTCAAGGTAATAGTAAATCGTGCCCTTATCCCCGTCGGAAAGGCTCTTTTCCCGCTCCTCCATAAGCTCCAAAAGGAAGGTCTTGCCCTCCTCTCCAAAGCCCGCCGCCTGCATCTCGACATACGCGTCCGTCACAAGCCCCAAATCGTCCGGCTCAAGAGCAAACACCTTCTCAAAATCAGCGACTGCCGCTTCATAATCGCCCTGCTGCAAAAGCACGCAGGCGCGAAGGTAATAGGCGTCCGTTTCCTTGCTTTTTAAGGCGATAATCGCCGAATAAATGTCATACGCCTCGGTATATTTCCCCTGCTTCATGTACGCTGCGGCAAGATAATAGTTGGTATCGTACTCCAATGCGGTCAGCTTATTCCCCGCATTCTGTATGGAAGCCAAAAACGCGTCCTGCGCCTGCTCGTATTCGCCAAGCCCCATATATGCAAGCCCCTCGCCTCTGCTTGTAAGCTGCAGATCCTCATTGTTAAGCCTCGCAAGGTCGAAGCACTCAAGCGCCCCCTGAAAATCATACTGCTCAATCAGCTCCATGCCCGCCTGCAGATTGGTGTTTTCGCTTTGGCTGCCACAGCCAAAAAGGCATACCGCTGCCAAAGCCGCAAGTATATTCACCGCCTGTTTTTGTAGGATGTTTCCGCGTTTCATTTTCAACCTATAAGCCCCCTTGTCGCTTTGCTCTTACCTGTCAGACCTTTTTGTCCTGCCGTACACCCGCGAAAGCTCCAGCATACGCTCCGAAAGCTCTTTTGTACACGCGCCGCGCTCCATCCGCCATTCCCAGTTTCCGCCCAGTGTGGAGGGAGTATTTATCCTTGCTTCGCTTCCAAGCCCGAGATAATCCTGCATCGGGATAATCGCCGTGTCCGCCACGCTTCCAAGCGCCGCCCTGATCATGCTGTCGGGTATTGCCGCATTTCGCGTAACGTTCAAAAATTTCCGCGCAAACGCCAAGTCCTTCCTGCCCGTTTCCCCTATCCAGCCCTTTACCGTATTGTTGTCATGCGTTCCCGTGTACACGACGCAGTTCTTCGGATAATTATAAGGAAGATAATCGCTCTCCTCCCGCGAGTCAAACGCAAACTGCAAAATCTTCATGCCGGGAAAGCCTGTTTTTTTCACAAGCTTTAAAACGCTCGGAGTCAAAAAGCCCAAATCCTCGGCAATCACCTCGCGCTTTCCAAGTGTTTTTTTCACCGCGTCAAAGAGCTTATAGCCCGGTCCCTTTTTCCACTCGCCGTTTTGGGCGGTCTTATCGCCGTAGGGCACCGCCCAGTATTCGTCAAAGCCCCGGAAATGGTCGATGCGCACCACATCATAAAGCCTGAAGCAATATTCAAGCCGCCTAAGCCACCATGCAAAGCCTGTTTCCTCGTGATATTCCCAGCGGTAAAGCGGATTCCCCCAAAGCTGCCCCGTCTCGGAAAACGCGTCAGGCGGACAGCCTGCCACCGCCACCGGCCGGTTGCTCTCATCAAGCAGGAAAAGCTCCGGGTTTGCCCAGGTGTCAGCGCTGTCAAACGCCACGTAAATCGGTATATCGCCCACAATGCTTACGCCCTTTTTGTTGGCATATGCCTTTAGCCTTTGCCACTGCGCGCTAAAAAGGTACTGCTGATAACAGTAAAATTCTATCTCATCCGCAAGCTTTTTTCGATATTCCGCCATGATTTCGGGCTTTCTTAGGCGCAGACCCTCGTCCCACTCAATCCATGAAATGCCCCCAAGAAAATCCTTGACCGCCATATACATCGCGTAGTCGTCAAGCCACTCCTTATTTTCCTCAACGAATTTGCGATAAGCGGCGTTTTTTGTGATGTCCGCCCTGTCAAACGCTTTCCGCAGGAGTTTAAATCTTGTGTTATAAATCTTTTCGTAATCAACCTTACATTCATCATCTCCGGAGTCCGCCGCCGCGCACTCCTTTTCGCTAAGCAGCCCTTCGTCAATCAGGCTGTCAAGGCTGATATAATACGGATTGCCGGCAAATGTCGAAAACGACTGATAGGGTGAGTCCCCATAGCCTGTTGGCCCCAGCGGTAAAATCTGCCAAAGCGACTGTCCGGAGTCCGCCAGAAAATCCACAAAATCATATGCCTCTTTTGAAAAGCCGCCTATGCCAAACCTCGTCGGAATACTTGACACGGGCATCAATACGCCACATCTTCTCATAAATATACCTGCCTATCTCAAACATTAGCAATAAAATTTAATTGTATCCGTAACATAAAACTCTTTCCACCTGCTGCAAATCAAAAAGAACTGCGCGGATATAAACTCCATCAATTCGCTCAATTCCCTATCTGGAATTTTGCTTCCGTTGTTTGCCACAATACATCCGCCATCTCTTGTCAGCCACAGCTTTGTTGCGTTTGGGCTTGTTTTCCCCTTAGATACATGAACATGGATGGGTTCTCCTTCTTCGTTTGACCAAAAATACACGATATAACCGCTTACGGTAAATAATTTAGGCAATCTGAACTCCCCCGCTTTCAGCATATTTATACAGCAAATGTGCATTACTGTGCAGCAGCTGTTCAAACATCGCGATTTCCCTATCCGAATAGCCTTCTGCAAAAATCCACTTATAGCTTGGCAATTCACACCTTGCCGAATCGAAGCCGGTATCAGTAGGTCTTTCAAAATTAACCAATACCTTTTTTATCCCATCCTCGTTTATAATATGCGAATGCACAATTTCCGTTTCGTCTGCTAATTCCATATAAGGATACATCATGTCTTTTCCCTCCATTTCAAAAGACTGATTATACATTAACTATATGCCGTTACCAAAAGTCCTAATCCCTTCCATAAATATCTCTTGTATATACCTTTTCTTCCACATCCTTAAGCTCGTCCGTCACGCGGTTTACTATGATGACATCAGACATTTTCTTGAACTCGTCAAGGCTGCGTATCACCCTTGAGCGGAAGAAATTGTCCTCTTTCAGCGTCGGCTCATAGACTACAACCTCGATGCCCTTTGCCTTGATACGCTTCATAATGCCCTGAATTGACGACTGACGGAAATTGTCGGAATTTGTTTTCATCGTAAGCCTGTAAACGCCGACAATATTCGGATGCTTTGCCAAAATCATGTCCGCAATGTGATCCTTCCTCGTCCTGTTTGAATCGACGATTGCCGAGATAAGGTTGTTCGGCACATTCTCAAAATTCGCCCGAAGCTGCTTGGTGTCCTTTGGCAGACAGTAGCCGCCGTAGCCAAATGAGGGGTTATTGTAATGCGTCCCGATTCTGGGGTCAAGCCCTACGCCCTCTATAATCTGCTTCGTGTCAAGCCCCCTCATCTCCGCGTAGGTGTCAAGCTCGTTGAAATACGCCACGCGCAGCGCAAGATAGGTGTTTGAGAAAAGCTTGATACACTCCGCCTCAGTCGTATCGGTAAAGAGCGTCGGAATGTCATCCTTTATCGCGCCTTCCTTAAGTAAGTCCGCGAAAACCTCAGCCCTGTACGAACGCTCGCCCACGATTATCCTTGATGGGTATAAATTGTCATACAGCGCCCTGCCCTCGCGCAAAAACTCGGGTGAGAAAATGATATTGTCAACGCCATAGCGCTTGCGCAAGCCCAGTGTATAGCCAACAGGAACGGTTGACTTAATCACCATCACGGCGTTTGGGTTTACCTTAAGCACAAGCTCCACGACTGCCTCTACAGAGCTTGTGTCGAAATAATTCTTATCAGGATCGTAATTGGTTGGCGTGGCTATGATTACATATTCCGCGTCCTTATACGCCGACTCACCGTCTATCGTCGCCGTAAGGTTAAGCTCCTTCTCGGCAAGATACTCCTCGATTTCCTTATCAACTATCGGCGATTTCCTGTTGTTTATCATGTCCGCTTTTTCTTGGAACACATCCACCGCCGCCACCTCATTGTGCTGCGAAAGAAGTATGGCGTTTGAAAGCCCCACGTACCCTATACCTGCTACTGCTATTTTCATCTTAATCTCCATTCCGGAGCGTTAGCAACGAGGCAACGCAAATATCAGATTTGCGTCTGCCATCAAAGCTATTTGTGACGCTCCGGCACAAATAGCCGTGTGAAAAATAAGCTATCGAGCTTATTTTTCACACTATCCTCCAATAATCTCCTCCGTGCAAATAAACTCGAAAGCAAACTCGAAAAATTATTTTAAGTTTGCTTTCGTGTACATTATATAGCAATTTTGTATATTCTGCAATAAAACTTAATTCAGCTTCCAAATATCGCGGTTATATTCGGCAATTGTTCTGTCTGATGAGAAGAAGCCCGCCTTTGCAATGTTTACAAGCATCATGCGCTTCCACTTCGCCTCGTCCTTATAGTCCTCAAGCATTCTGTCCTTTGTGGCAATATAATCCTCAAGGTCAAGCAAAGTCATGAACCAATCCTTGTTAATCAGCTCCTTCTGCAGCCTGACAAGGCGCTTCCTGTCGCCGACCTGCAAAACTGCCTTGCTCGTGATAAAGTCCACTGCCTCCCTGATAACCTTGCTGTTTTTGTAGAAGTCCTTCGCCACATAATCCGCTTTCTCATAATGCGCGATCACGCTCTCCGACTTCTCGCCAAAAACATAGATATTGTCATCTCCGACAAGCTCGTTAATCTCAACATTTGCGCCATCGCTTGTGCCAAGCGTCACCGCGCCGTTTAGCATAAACTTCATATTGCCCGTTCCGCTCGCTTCCTTTGAAGCAAGTGAAATCTGCTCCGAAATGTCACAGGCGGGAATGAGCTTCTCCGCATAGCTTACATTGTAGTTTTCTACCATTACCACCTTCATGTAATCCTTCACGTCAGGATCGTTGTTTACAATTTCCTGCAGGCACAAAAGCAGATGGATTATATCCTGCGCAATGATATAAGCGGGTGCCGCCTTTGCCCCGAAAATAAAAGTGACGGGTGTAGAGGGCTTTTTGCCGCCCTTAATCTCAAGGTACTTGTGGATAATATACAGCGCGTTCATCTGCTGACGCTTGTACTCGTGAAGCCTTTTTATCTGTATGTCATAAATCGACTCAGGGTTTATCTCAACGCCCTCATGCTCCCCGATATACGCGGCAAGCGCGGTCTTTTTATCATTCTTTATATCCCTTATCTGCGTCAAAAGCGCCTCATCGTCGATATGCTCCATAAGCCTTTCAAGCTGCGCGGCATCCTTCTTCCAGCCCTCGCCGATTGTCCTTGTAATGCACGCGGCAAGCTCCCTGTTGCACGAAAGCAGCCATCTGCGGAAGGTAATGCCGTTTGTCTTATTGTTAAATTTTTCGGGATAGAGCCTGTAAAAATGATTCAGCTCCGTTTCCTTTAAAATATCCGTATGGATTGCCGCAACGCCGTTTACCGAAAAACCGTAGTGAATGTCGATATGTGCCATATGCACACGGTTTTCCTTGTCGATAATCTGCACCTTTTCGTCTGTGTACTTTTCCGCGACACGCCTGTCAAGCTCCCTGATAATGGGCATAAGCTGTGGAACAACCTTTTCAAGATAGTCCACTGGCCACTTTTCAAGCGCCTCGGCAAGAATGGTGTGGTTTGTGTACGCGCAGGTTTTACTCACGACGTCGATTGCCTCGTCCATGCCAAAGCCCTCCTCCTGCGTCAAAATGCGAATAATCTCAGGGATAACCATGGTCGGGTGCGTGTCGTTAATCTGGATTACGGCGTGCTCATTGAGCTTGTGAAGGTCATAGCCGTTGTCCTTCATTTCCTTTAAAATCAGCTGCGCGCCGTTGCACACCATAAAATACTGCTGATAAATCCTAAGCTGTCTGCCCGCCTCGTCCGAATCGTCTGGATAGAGGAAAAGCGTGAGGTTTTTGTCAATATCCGTCTTGTCAAAGTCAATGTCGTCGCTGACGATGCTCTCGTCAACGGTTTCAATGTCAAACAAGTGCAGCTTGTTCCTGCCGTTGTCATAGCCGATAACGTCAATATCGTAAAGCCTTGACATTACCTTTTTATCACCGAAATAAACGGGGAATGAAACGTCCGTCTTTGTCAGCCACGACTGCGCTTCAATCCAATCATTCTTCTCCTCTGTCTGCTGCCTGTTCTTAAATACCTGCTTAAAAAGCCCTAAATGATAATTCAAGCCGACGCCGTCCCCCGAAAGCCCCAATGTCGCGATGGAGTCAAGAAAGCACGCCGCCAAACGTCCAAGCCCGCCGTTTCCAAGCGAAGGCTCAGGCTCAATTTCCTCAATACGGCTAAGCTCCTTCCCCTCCTCCTTAAGCGCCTGCTCCAGCTCATCGTATATGCCAAGGTTTATCAGATTGTTTGAGAGAAGCTTTCCAATCAAAAACTCCGCTGAAATATAGTAAACCTTCTTTTTTCCCTTGATAACCTCCTTTGGGTCTATCATTTCCTTTGTCATGTTCAGAATGGCAAAGTAAAGCTCTTTGTCACTCAAGCCGCCGATATTCTTCCCATACATCCTCTGTGTTACTGCCTCTAAATTTGTTTTTACGCTCATTGTTTACCTCTTTTCTGCGCTGCTCTTTGCGCATAAAGCAAGTTTGTGCAGGCAACGCTATGCGTTGCTTTGCAGCGCGCAGTCACAAACTTGCCGAGTGAAAAATTTATTTTTCACTCTGCCTCCTTTACTATTTGATAACATCAAGATACTTAATCCGCATCAGCTTGTGCGGAAGTACAAGCTCACGTCCCTTTTCACCGCCGATAAGCCGCGCCGCCTCATCGACCGCGCTTGCGGCGGCTGCCTTAAAATCCTGCCCTACCGTATGCATCTGCTTTCCCGCGTAGCCCATAAGGTTTACGCCGTCAAAGCCGCACACGGGACGGTAAATGTCCATATCTATCAACGCTTTCATCGCGCCGATTGCCATTAAATCAGACGCGCATATGATAGCGTCCTTTGCCTCGGCATACTGTATCGTGAGCTTTCTCGCCTCAAGCTCGCCAAAATGCCCGAGCCTTACAAGGACGGTAAGCCCAAGCTCCCCCGCAAGCTCCTTAATTCCCTTTAAGCGCTCACGCGACGCGTAGCCATCCTTTTTTCCCGATATATATAATATCCGTTTCGCTCTGCATTCAGTCAGAAACTTTTTTGCCACCTCGTACTGCGCCTTTTTATTGTCAATGTGAACGCATGATATATTCTGCCCCACACCCGGCGCGTCAACCAGCACAGTCTTAAAGCTCCCCTCCTCCGCAAGCGCGTAAAGCGCCTTATTTTCCGTCGGCGGATTGCACAAAATCAGATCTTCTATGCTCTGCGACTGGAAATAACGCTTCATCTCCTCCGCGTCCATATCGTCAATCATGGTCGCAAACACGGTGATGATGTCCATGCCAAGCTCCTTTGCCCTGTTTGTCGCGCCCACGATGTACTGCATCGGTATCTCGTCTATCGCCTGCATATTTCTGTTTACGTCAATCACCAGCGCCACACGCCCCGATTTCTTTGAGGAGAGCGCGGCGGCAATGGAATTTGGCACATAATCCAAACGCTCTATTGCCTCGTTTACCTTTTCCCTTGTCTTGCCGCTCACATTCGGGTAATCATTCAAAACCTTGGAGACTGTGGAAATGGAAACGCCTGCCTCCCTCGCCACATCTCTTATGGAAACCACTTAAGCTTCACCCCTTTTCTCCAGATTTTTTGAAAGCGTTTTCCGAAAACGTTTTCTTTATGATACAATAAAAAAAGCGGTTTGTCTACCGCTTTTTTGGTTTTTATTTAATTTTCCTAAAATACTATTTCATTGCCACCCTGTTTACCGCCGCAATCAGCCTGTCCTCCTCAAAGGGCTTTACCACAAAGTCCTTTGCGCCAAACTGGATTGCCTGCGCGACCATCGCCTGCTGCCCCATCGCAGATCAGATAACGACTCTCACCTTAGGGTCTATCTCCTTTAATTTCTTCAACGCCTCAACGCCGTTCATTTCCGGCATGGTAATGTCAAGAAGCACCACATCAGGCTTTGACTCGGCATATTTCCTGATGGCCTCTACTCCGTTTTCCGCCTCGGCAACAACCTTGTGATTATTTGCCTCGAGCATTTTCTTTAAAGTCATTCGCATAAAAGCCGCATCGTCTACCACCAAAACACTTGCCATCCGCCCTTGTACCTCCTTACTAATCCTCAACAATTTATGTTATACTTATGTTATGCTTATGTTATACTTATGTTATACCTTAATGTATTTTATCAAGTACACCCAATAGCTTTCCTTATTTCTATATTCTAACATATATTTATTAATTTTAAAAGCTTTAGTGTCACTTTTTTGTAAAGTGTCACTTTTTGCGTTTTATTTTTTTGTTACAATCGCAATAATGACCGACCTCGGGCACATTGTAACGGTATCATTTTTCGCCCACTTTGTAAGCGCATGGTAATCGACATCCGCAGTATGCGTAAACTCCGTGTTTACGAGTATGCGCCATTTTCTTCCGAGCGGAAGCTTTGGAAGCTGCACATCCTCATAATCCCAAAACGCGTTGACGCCTATATAAATGATATCGTCCTCGACATTTCCATCCGTTCGCCCCGCAAACATCACGCCTATTGTGCGTGTATCCGGGTCGCACTGACTGTTCCACGCGGTCTTGTTGTGTATCGACACCTCCGGGAAGCCGCAGCCGCTTGGCCCTGAACGCCCTCTCAAAATCGGATGCTCACGGCGAAGCCGTATCATGAACTTACAGAACTCAAACATTTCGCTGTATTTTTCTTTCCTGCTCCAATCCAGCCATGAAATGATATTGTCCTGACAGTACGGATTATTGTTTCCAAACTGCGTGTTGCAGAACTCATCCCCCGCAAGGAACATCGCCGAGCCGCGGCTGCACATCAAAACCGCAAAGGCATTTTTCCGAAGCCGGCTGCGAAGCTCCAAAATCTCGGGGTCGTCCGTTTCGCCCTCCACTCCGCAGTTCCAGCTGTTATTGTCGTTTGCGCCGTCCGTATTGTTCCAGCCGTTTTTCTCATTGTGCTTCTGATTATACGCATACATGTCGTAAAGGGTGAAGCCGTCGTGACAGTTCAGGAAATTCACCGTGGCATTCTCCCCGCGGTTTTCCTTTCCGTACAGGTCAAAGGATCCGGTGATGCGGTTAATCGCCGCCTGTGCCATGCCGTAATCGCCCTTCAAAAAGCAGCGCATGTCGTCCCGGTATCTGCCGTTCCACTCCGCCCAGCGGTTCCACGAAGGAAAGCTTCCCACCTGATACAGACCGCCCGCGTCCCACGCCTCCGCAATCAGCTTGACTCTTCCCAGCACCGGGTCATAGGCTATACTCTGCAAAAGCGGCGGCTTACTCATCGGAGAGCCGTCCTCATTCCGTCCGAGTATTGACGCAAGGTCAAATCTAAAGCCGTCAACCCGGTAAGAAACAACCCAATACCGCAGACATTCCAAAATAAACTGCTGCACAATCGGGTGGTTGCAGTTCAAAACGTTTCCGCAGCCGCTGAAATTATAATACTTTCCATCAGGGGTAAGCATGTAATAGATATTGTTGTCAATCCCCTTAAAGGAAAAGCACGGTCCCAGCTCATTTCCCTCCGCCGTATGATTGAACACCACGTCAAGAATTACCTCAATTCCGTTCCTGTTGAGGTCATGGATAAGCTCTCTTAGCTCGTTTCCTTCCCTATTGTACTCATGCTTCGAGGCATACGCCGTATTGGGCGCGTAAAAGCAGACCGTGTTATAGCCCCAATAATTAAGAAGCTTCTCACCGTCAAACTCCCTGACGTCCTCCATCTCATCAAACTCAAAAATGGGCATAAGCTCCACGGCATTGACTCCCAGCTCAAGCAGATACGTGATTTTTTCCCGAATACCCTCATAGGTGCCCTTATGCTCCACGCCCGAGGAGCCGTCCCTC
The DNA here is from genome assembly GCA_021202335.1 of Lachnospiraceae bacterium. Lineage (GTDB taxonomy): Bacteria > Bacillota > Clostridia > Lachnospirales > Lachnospiraceae > COE1. The sequence continues at coordinate 27,076 of JAJQDE010000054.1, read as the reverse complement.
GTAAAACCGCGCACATGCATTTCATATATGATCATGTCCTTCGGTTCCAGATTTGTTCTTTTAAAATTTCCCCAGTCATAGCCGCTGTCAACCACACGCGCCTTGTAAACATGCCTGTTGGGCGCCTTTCTTTCGCCCCATATCCCCTGACCTGCCACAGCCTTTGCATACGGGTCAAGGATATAGTTGGACTTATCAAACAAAAGCCCTCTGCTCACATCATACTCTCCGTCAAACTGATAGGCATACTCAAACTCGCTCGGGTCGATATCATATACCACCATGGAATAAGTGTTGCCAAGACAGTATGAATCAGGAAACGGTATCACCGCATACGGCTCGTCCTCGCCCCTGTGGAACAGGCACAGCGTACAGGATTTCGCGCCGTTGGAATGGATTGTGAAGTTTACGCCTCCATCCACGCAGGTCGCGCCGTTTCTCAAAAATTTCCCCGGTCTGATTTTATATCCGTTTACCTCATCTGTAGGCTCATAGCGCTTTTTCTTCATGATACTGTTTTCGTTCATTGTTGTTTTTACCCTTTCCCATGCGTATTCTTCTTTCACGGGTTTTTTACGCATAAATATGTTAAACATATTAATCCCCATTTCTGAGCGTTTTACGCGACATAATGCCATCAAAAACAAACATTGTCTGTTTTCACCCCTTTTGTACTATTTTACACGTTTTGCCAAATTGTTGCAACAATTAAAACGATTTCGAGCACTCCGACGTTTCGGCGCAGATGTATTTTCCGATGCCATGATAATAGGCAAGCAGGAAGAAGATGAGCGTCAGCGCCACGTATTTTCTGAAGCGGCTGCCCGAACGCGCCCATTTCACGAGCGCCGCCACCTTTTTCTTCTTTTCGTCCTCGGTCATGCCGTGCTTTTTGTCCGCAAAATAGAGCATGATGTATAAAAGTCCCGATATCATGGCGACTGTCGCATACATTTCGACGTGTGAGGCATCTCCCGTTTTCGGCTCGTTATCGGGCACGGATGCCGCGCCGGGTGCGGGCTGCTCCTGTGCCGGAGATACGGCTTCGCTTACCGCTGCCGCGCTTGCTTCTATGGTATTTATGGTGTTATCACTCGAAGCCGCAGTTTGGGCGCCGCTGTCCGAGCTGTCGTCCGAGTCGCCATCATCATCACTGCCGCCGCCGGTTTCACTCTTGGAAGCTTCGCTGCTCTCCTCGGTGCTGCTGCTTTCCTCGGTGCTGCTGCTCTCTTCGGTTCCGCTGCTTTCTTCGGTTCCGCTGCTTTCTTCAGCGCCGCTGCTTTCTTCGGTTCCGCTGCTTTCTTCAGCGCCGCTGCTTTCCTCGGTTCCGCTGCTTTCCTCGGTTCCGCCGCTTTCCTCAAAGGCGGCAGCAATGCTGTGGGACTCCTGCACGTTATAGAATGTATAGTATCTGACTTCGTTCACATTGTACGCGTCGTTTTGGACGTATACGCCCGTCGTCGCGTCCGAAGCAAGCTCCGCTCCGTCCACCGTTATGGATTTGATGCGGTGATTTTCATTGGGCGTAATGGTAAAAATTGGATTCGCACCCGCCTCGACCGATACGCTCCCTGACGGCGAGATGCTGCCGCCCTCTCCCGCCGTTGCAGTGATGGTCCAAGCCGTGGCTGCATTTGCTATCCAGCCCGCATAGACGGCGGTTGAGGAAACTACCGCTGCCGTAAAATCATAGGCTTCGGAGCCGCCCGGTAACGTCGTCCACCCCGAAAAGGTATAGCCGTCCTTTTCGGGCGCTGCCGGCTCGGTCGCAGACTGACCGCTTAAGATTATCTGCGGTTTCTGCGCGGCGGTTTCATCATAGGCTGTTTCGCCGTCATAAAAGGTCACGGTGTAATAGTTTATAACGGCTTTGTTTTCGCCCGCCGCCGTGACATACAGCTCCACATTGGTATCGACCGCCGTTCCCTGTCCCGTCACGTCGTAGATTTCATATGTCCCCTGCGTCAGCTTGTCCTCAGGACCGGCTGTGCTCCCCGACGCGTCCCTGATCTGGAACGTCCTGCCGTGGTCTGCCCACTCCGCGCCGTCCTTTCGCACCTCCAGCGTCACGGGATATGTGTCGGCTGTCCAGCCCGCATAGACCGCGGTCGCTGCCGTGATTTGGGTATTTTCAAAGTCAAATGGCGTTTCCGTGCCGTTTACATCCTTTGTCACCCAGCCCGCAAAGGTATAACCCTCTTTTACGGGGATTTCCGGCGCGGCCGCCGTACGACCGCTTAGGATTATCTGCGATTTCTGCGCTGTTTCATCCGTGTATGCAGTGCCATCGTCATAGAAGGTCACGGTGTAATAATCTATTGTCGCAGTCGCCGCTTCACCGTTTACCGTCACCGGAACGCCCGTGTCTATGTAGGCTGTGCTGTCTGTTGCCCCAGTTGCGTCGTAGATTTCGTATGTGCCGTTTGTCAGGCTTGTATAATCGCTTATGAAGCTTGAGCCGCTGTCAGAGGTCAGGACAAAGGTTTTACCGTGGTCTGTCCACTCCGCACCGTCCTTGTTTACGGTTATGCCAAGCGAATATGCTTGGGTTGTCCAAGTTGCATATAAATATATAGTGCTCTCGATTGCTGTATTTTCAAAGTCAAATTTCTCTTCCTCATTATTCGCGTTCTTTGTAACCCACCCTGCAAAGGTATAACCGGTCTTTGTAGGATTCGTAGGGCAGGTTACCTTCTGACCTTTTGGTATCATTTTGGGTGATCTCGGTCCATAATATGTATTTCCATTCTCATCACAGAATGTCACTGTATAATAATATACCTCAGCCGTTGTATCACTCCCATCTACCGTCACCTCAACACCTGTATCTATCCAATCAGTGAAATATACCGAGTCATTTTTATCATATATTTCATAGCTTCCGTTCGGTATCGGACTCGACCCGGAATAACTGCTATTCTTAAAAGCAAACTCTTTACCGCTATTCTCCCAACTCTCACCATCCTTATAAACCGTGACTGACACGGAATATTTGTTTGCCGTCCAGCTTGTATATAAATCCGTCTTTTTTGTAATTCTTGTGCCAAAACTAAAATTAGTGGTTCCATTATCATTTATCGTCACCCATCTTTTAAAAGTATATCCATCCTTAACCGGATTTTCTTCAGGTTCTTCTGCACAAGTATTATACGGAACTATTTGCGGCTTCCAAGGCGTATCGCTTCCGTATTCAACCGCATCGTCATAAAATGTCACTGTGTAATAATATAAATGTAAAGTGATGTTATCCTCATCAGGAGGTATATAACGGCTAGTTTGGATATCAACATACTCTCCGCTTTCCGTTATTTCATATATATCATAGGTTCCGTCAGGTACACTTACCGTTTCATAATCCGTAATATAACTTGCGTTCGCGTTGTCTTGCTCTTTCAAAGCAAACTTTTTATCACAATTTAACCATGTAAGACCATCTTTGAGTACAACTATGCTGATGCCCGAATTTCCCGCAGCCGACAGCTTCCATCCATACCACAGATTATCGCTTGTATCGCCGTCGTCTACACTTTTATACGCATTTATTGCCTGCTCCAGCGTTGGGGTGGAGATTGTACTTAGTTCGGTGCCGTCAGCCGCCAAAAAATTGATATAGCGGTCACTGGGGCAGCCATCAAACCATTTTTGTCTGCCGCCATCGGTTTCGTCATACAGCAGCGTAATCAAGTCCACGCTGTCAGGCATAACAATTTTAAGCTGCTCCAAAGCATCGCAATACCTAAATGCGTAATCACCAATTGAAATTCCTGCATATACCTGTATATTGGACAGATTGTTGCATCCCCAAAACGCAAATGTTCCAATTTCTTTAATACCACCAGGTATTTCTACATTATCCAAATTATCACAATTATAAAAAACGCCCGAAGATAAGCTCGTCATATTGTTTGATAATTTTACTGATGATATTCCCGTTCTTGCAAACGCTTCATCACCTATTTCCGTTACACTGTCCGGTATTATAAGGTTTCCTGTTAGTCCACTACATACATAAAAAGCACCATTTCCTATACTCGTCAATCCACTAGATAATGTCAGGCTTGTCAAGCCACTACAATTTACAAACGCATCAGCTTCTATACTTGCCACATTACTTGGTATCGTAAGATTTCCTGTTAGTCCTTTACATTCCGAAAACGCACATATTCCTATACTCGTCAATCCACTAGATAATGTCAGACCTGTCAAACCTTTACATTCCAAAAACGCATAATCCCCCATGCTTGTTACACTGTTTGGTATTGTCAAGCTTCCTGTTAATCCGCTGCATCCGGCAAATGCGGAATATCCTATGTTTGTCACACTGTCCGGTATTATCAGGTTTCCTGTTAACCCGCTGCACGAACTAAACACGCCTTCTCCTATACTTGTCAAATTATTCGATATCGTCAGGCTTCCAGTAAATCCATCGCATCCACCAAACGCGTGATCTCCTACGTTTGTAACACTGTTTGGTATTGTCAAATCTCCTGTTAGTCCTCTGCGCTTATAAAATGCGTAATCTCCTATGCTCGTCACACTATTCGGTATCGTAAGATTTCCTGTCAGTCCATTATACTCATTATACTCATTATAAAATGCTTTCTCCCCTATCTGTTTCACTGCATAAGAATCTCCGTTATAGTTCACTGCCGATGGTATCGTCGGATTCGTAACAGTCGAAATTCCAGCCACAAGCCCCGTTACCTCCACCTGCAAATCGCCCGCGTCAGCCGAAGTAACCGTGTATGTATACGTCCCATCATCAAACGTGTCCCCCACGCTTCCGTTCTCCGCCGCATCCACTCCGGCTGTCGTTTCGAAGTCCGCAGCCTCTTCCTTAGTCGTTTCAGCTTCCTGTGTTTCTTCTTTCGAAATACCCCCCCCCGGTATTGTAATCAACATCCTCCGGCTCGGTTTCGGCAGCGGTTTCAATATCGGTATCGCTTTCAAGCGGCGCATACTGCTCCGTTTCGTCATTTTCGCTCTGCTCCGGCTCCGCGCTCTCCGCTGCGGCTTCCGTTTCAGCTTCCGCGTTCTCCGACACGGCTTCCGTTTCAGCTTCCGCGCTTTCCGACACGGCTTCCGTTTCAGCTTCCGCACTTTCCGCCGCGAGCGATACAAACTCGTTTTGGCTTACAATAAGCGCGACTGCCAGAAAAATCGCCAGCCCCTTGTAAAAAATTGTTTGACATTTTATCAGCTTATCCATAGCTTTTCTCCTCTATCTATCCTTGATTATTCTACCCTCTTTGCCACGGCAACAAATCCGTATATGGTTTATTTTACCACAGCCCTAATTATATTGCCATAACCTGCTGCTTTTTTCCCAAATTCCATATAATAATAGCAAAAAATTCTGATATGTGGTATAATCATTGACAAAAAAGGGCACAATTACCCTTAACAATCAATGAAGCGAGGGTTGAGTTTATGGAAATCAGGCGAGACAGATACTTAGATGCCTTAAAGGTGCGTATGCACAATGGAATGATTAAAGTAATTACCGGTCTTCGCAGATGTGGTAAGTCTTACATGGTTTTTCACATTTTTAAAAATTATCTGTTGGAAAGCGGTGTAAAAGAAGATCATATCATCACCATCGAATTAGATCAGCGAAAAAACAAGGAGCTAAGAAATCCGGACAAAATTCTTGATTACATTGATGAGCAGATAAAGGCTTCCGAGCAATATTACATTTTATTAGATGAAGTGCAGATGTTGGATGAATTTGAAGAAGTATTAAACTCTCTGCTCCATATTGAAAATGCAGATGTCTATGTGACCGGAAGCAATTCAAAGTTCTTATCAAAGGATATTATTACAGAATTTAGAGGTCGTGGTGATGAAATTCACATTTACCCACTGTCCTTTAAAGAATTTATGCAAGTGTATGACAAAGATCGGTATCAGGGATGGGCGGATTACATCGCCTACGGCGGACTCCCGCTCACTGTTACGATGAAATCAGAGGAACAAAAGATACAGTATCTCAGCACATTGTTTAATGAAACATATATTAAGGATATTGTGGAACGTAACAGCATTGAACGGATTCAAGAATTAAATGATTTGATTAACATACTTGCATTCTCCATTGGTACACTCACAAATCCAACAAGGATTGAAGGAACCTTCCGCAGTGTGATTCAGTCAAATATCAGCGTAAACACAATCAGGCAGTATATTGAGTATTTGAAAGACGCGTTTGTGATAACAGAAGCGCAGCGTTATGATGTAAAAGGCAGAAAATATATTGGTTCGCCTGTAAAATATTATTTTGAGGATGTAGGGCTTAGAAACGCCCGATTAGGCTTCAGGCAGGTTGAAGAAACGCATTTGATGGAAAATATTATCTATAATGAATTACGAATGCGCGGATTTCAGGTAGATGTAGGTGTGGTTCAAAAAAGAGAACGTAACCGAGATGGCGTGATGGCAAAAAAACAATTAGAGGTAGATTTTGTAGCCAGTCTTGGAAGTAAAAAATACTATATTCAATCCGCTTACAGCCTACCCGATATAGAAAAAACGAAGCAGGAGAAAGCATCCCTGATCAGTATCAACGATTCCTTCAAAAAAATTATTATTGTAAAGGATGTCATTAATCTAAAACATGATGAAGACGGTGTTGAGTATATCAATATATATGATTTCCTTTTACGTGAGAATAGCTTGGAATTATAAATCTAATTATTCTACCCTCTATTCCGGAGCGTTTTACGCGACGGGGCGACGCAAATATCAGATTTGCGTCTGCCATCAAAGCTATTTGTGACACTTTTGCACAAATAGCCGTGTGAAAAATAAGCTATCGAGCTTATTTTTCACACTACCCTCTTTGCCACAACAACAAGCCTGCCGTCCTCCTCGTGGTAGGCGCAGGTAGAGAGGGTCAGAAGGGTGTCCCCAAATGCCGCCTCAACTCCCGTGTCGTAAAGCGCCAAAGCCTTTACGTTGTCATAGAAGTCAAGGAATTCTTCCTCAGTGTCCGCCTGATAAAACCCGTAGTAGCGAAACCCTTCCTCATCGCTTTTATATACGTGCGAGAGGAATACCGCCATGATTTCATAGGTTCGCTCCTCATACAGCGTTTCAAAGTTAAGCTTTGTATGCTCGCGGTAGAACGCTTCCTCCCGGTACGCGTCCAAATCCCCAAACATACTGCCGTCCTTCATGTTATGCCCGTATATGATAAAATTCGTGCCGGGGGTATCGACATCCGCAATGTCCTTGACGAACAGGCAGCCGTATCTGTCCTCCTCGCCATAGAAATTATGGTGGAGATAGTATTCGTTGTCCGCGCACTGCATAACGGGATAATCTATCTCCATGCCCGGAATGGAAAGCCACCCGACCAAATCGTTGTTTTGCGCATATAAATCCGCAAGCCTGTCAATGATGGCAGGCTCTTTTTCGCCGTCGCTTTCCGTCTGCGTTTCAGGCACAGGCTCCGATTCGGACTCCTGCGTTTCCGTGACAGACGGCAGCTCCTCCTGCGCCGTCAAGGCATCTGTTATCTTCGCCTGCGCCCTTTGGTGCCTTACGGACAAAATGTATTCCCGCGCAAGCCCAAACAGGCACGCCAGCATAATCAGCAAAAGCGCCGCCCTTACAAGCCGAAGCGCCCTTCTTTTTTGCATCGTTCACGCCCCCTTACTTCCGGACTGCAGCCGTATATGGTTTATTTTACCACATCCCGACTGATATTTCCATATCCTGTTGCCAAAGCATTGCCGCAAAAAAACAAGAGCGTTTCCAACATCAAACGCTCCTGCTTTTCTCCGTGAATGTATCGCTTACAGCAAATCCTTCATTTCCACTCCGTCCATATCGTCGAAGTCCTGATTTTCTCCGACCATACCCCAAATAAAGGTATATGCGCGGCTTCCGCTGCCTGAATGGATTGACCAGCTCGGGGAAATTACCGCCTGCTCATTTCTCATCACGATATGCCTTGTTTCCGACGGCTCGCCCATGTAATGCATCACAAACGCGTCCTCGGGCATATCGAAATAAAGGTAAACCTCCATGCGCCTGTCGTGCGTGTGGCACGGCATCGTGTTCCATACGCTTCCGGGCTTCAATGCGGTCATGCCCATCACGAGCTGGCAGCTCTCAACCTGTCCCGGCAGTATGTATTTATTGATCACTCTGTGGTTTGCGTCCTCAAGGCAGCCAAGCTCGACCTTGTTCTCATCCTTGATAATTACCACGTCCTCCGACGGCTCGCCCTGCGGCTTTATCAGCTTTGTCGGGTACTCCTTATGCGCCGGCGCGCTGTTTAAATAGAATTTGGCGGGCTTTGAGGAGTCCACAGACTCAAACGTGATATCACGCGCGCCCATTCCGATATACATGCCTTCCTTATGCCCTACCTCGTATCTCTTGCCGTCGATTGTAATGACGCCCGCAGGACCGATGTTGATCACGCCAAGCTCGCGTCTTTGGCAGAAATACTCCGCGCGAAGCTCATCGCCGGCTGTCAGCTTCAGGGGCTTTACCGGCACGGCGGAACCCGTGATGATGCGGTCAATGTGGCTGTAAACCAGCTTGATTTCGTCAACCTGAAACAAATCGTCAATCAAAAATTCCTCTCTCAGTCTTTGTGTTGTGTAATTTTTTACGTCCTTTGGGGACGCCGCTGTACGAAGCTCCATAATCCTTACCTCACTTTATCATTTTTTTGAATATAGAATGTTTAATTATCATACACCGTTAAACGGTTTTATGTCTGAAAGCGCTTACACGCCTATAATATTTTACTTCATTCTTTATAAATAGTCAACATTTCCACTTGATTTTCACGTATTTTCATAGTAAACTAATTACAGTCCGTACCACTGTTTCGGGAGCGGGCAGGGGCGGTTTTATGATAGTGCTTACATGATTTTTTTCATTTGGCGGGAAGGAACAGACTCATGACGATTTACGATGTTTCCGAGAAGGCAGGCGTGTCGATTGCTACCGTGTCCCGTGTGTTAAACGGCTCGGATAATGTCAGCGCGCAGACACGGCAAAAGGTACTCGCAGTCATTGAGGCATGCGATTACACCCCCAATGCCTTCGCAAGGGGCTTGGGCTTAAACTCGATGAATACCATCGGCATTTTGTGCGCCGACTCCTCCGACCTGTACCTTGCCAATGCCGTATATCACATCGAGCAGGAGCTTCGGGCAAGCAATTACAACTGCATATTGTGCTGTACGGGCTATGATCTTTCCGACAAGCAGAAATACCTTAATCTTTTGGTGAATAAAAAGGTTGACAGCGTAATTTTGGTCGGCTCGAATTTTGTTTCTGACAATGACGCCGACAATGACTATATCCGCAGCGCGGCGGCGGAAATTCCGGTGCTTTTGCTGAATGCGGACTTTGACTGTGAAAACGTATACTGCAGCCTGTGCGATGATTTCAAGTCGACCATGCAGGCGACAGCCTATCTGCTGCAGACAGGCGTGGAGGATATTCTGTATCTGTACAATTCCAAATCCTACTCCGCGTTCCGCAAGCTTTCCGGCTATCAGAGCGCGCTGACGCAGAAGGGCATTGTGCCGCGCATGGAATACATGCAGTTTTTCCCCGGAAGGAACGCCCATCTTCCCGCGATAGCGGACTTTCTTGCGGAGCTTGACGGCGCCATCCGATATAAGGGCATTATCGCCGCAAACGACAATCTCGCAATCGGCGCGGTCAAATACGCACACAAAAGAGGGCTTCGCATTCCCGAGGATTTATCGATTGTGGGATATAACAATTCCATTTTAAGCGTCTGCTGTGACCCGGAGCTTACAAGCGTGGACAACCGCCTTGAAACGCTTTGCCACCATATCGTAAACACACTGATAGGCATTTTGGACAACCGCGAGATGCCGCAGAAGGTCATTTTTTCAGGCGAACTGATAAAAAGAGGTCCAACTCTTTAAATAAAATTAAATTTAATCAAAAACAGGAGGAACCAACATGAAAGCTTTTATGGATAAGGATTTCATACTTCAGACAAAGACTGCCTGCGACCTGTATCACAATTTCGCAGAGAAAGCGCCGGTGCTTGACTATCACTGCCACATCAATCCCGCAGAGATAGCAAACGACCGCAAATTTGAAAACATCACGCAGGTATGGCTCGGCGGTGACCACTACAAATGGCGCTTTATGCGCTCCTGCGGCATTGATGAGAAATATATCACGGGCGACGCGTCGGACAAGGAGAAATTCTTCAAGTGGGCGGAATGTGTGGGAAAGGCAATCGGCAATCCGCTCTATCATTGGACGCATCTTGAGCTGCAGCGCTATTTCGGCTACACGGGCACTCTCAACAAGCGCACGGCTGAGGAGGTTTGGAACCTCTGCAACGCTAAGCTTCAGGAAAGCAGCATGAGCGTGCGCGGACTTATCAAAAGCTCAAACGTCACCTTAATCTGCACCACTGACGACCCTGTTGATTCGCTTGAATACCATAAGCAGATTTCCGCTGACGACACCTTTGACGTGCAGGTGCTTCCCGCATGGCGTCCCGACAAGGCTATGAACATTGAAAAGCCCGACTACTTCGACTACCTTTCAAAGCTTTCCGAGGTAAGCGGCGTTGCCATTAACACCTTCGCCGACTTGAAGAACGCTCTGTTAAACAGGCTTGACTTTTTCGCTTCCATGGGCTGTCTGGTTTCCGACCACGCTTTGGAATATGTGATGTATCAGCCGGCATCCGACGATGAAATTGAAGCCATCTTCGCAAAAAGAAAGGGCGGCGCTGCCGTTACCCGCGAGGAGGAGTTAAAGTACAAGACCGCATTCATGCTCTTTGTAGGAAAGCAGTACCACAGGCTGGGCTGGGTGATGCAGCTTCATTACGGCTGCAAGCGCGACAACAACACGCTCCGCTACGACCAATTAGGTCCCGATACGGGCTACGACTGCATCAACAATTATGCGCCGTCCGCGGAGCTTGCCGATTTCCTGAACGCGCTGATTAAGACCGACGAGCTGCCCAAGACAATCATTTACAGCCTGAATCCGAACGACAATCAGGCTATCGGCACCATTTTGGGCTGCTTCCAGGACTCAACCGCATGTGCGAAAATCCAGCAGGGAAGCGCATGGTGGTTCAACGACCACAAGACCGGCATGCAGGATCAGATGATTTCCCTTGCAAACCTCGGAAACCTTTCAGGCTTCGTGGGAATGCTGACAGACTCAAGAAGCTTCCTCTCTTACACAAGGCATGAATATTTCCGCAGGATTATGTGCAACCTTATCGGCAACTGGGTTGAGGACGGAGAGTTCCCTGCCGACATGGAAATACTTGAGGAGATTGTGAAGGGTATCTCTTACAATAACGCGGTAAATTACTTTGGATTTGACTTAAAGACTGTTTAAATACGATAAAAAATACAGGGCGAAAGGAAGCTGCACCGCTTCTCTTCACCCTGTATTTTTTGTTTCCGCGCCGGACACGCTCATATCGCGCGCAGCCGCAGCATCCCTTGCGCTGTCAAATACCTCGTCCGCGGTATCCTCCGCACCCATCACGAAAAATATATCCTTCCCGAAAACGGCGGATATCTGCTTTTGAGCCGACATATACACCCATTTTGCGGGATTTATGTTCTCCATAAGCTGCTCCTGAAGCGCGGGAACGTCCGCCTCATCATTGGTGACAATGTACACGGCGCTGTATGCGTCCGAGCCGGTAAAGGATTCCGAGAGCCAAACTGCCTCCTCGCCAGTCAGATTAATCAGACCGGTGTGGTATTCCAGCAGGTCGGCATCGTACACGTCAAGCTCCGTGGTCTGAATGGAATCAGGGAGCAGGTCCTGCGCCACTCCCCCATACACTTCCTCCATAAATGCCGGCACCGCGTCTGCCCCCTCAAGATGCACCATGCCGGAGGGGTCCAAGCCGGACTCCTCCCCGATTACTTCATCCGAGCTTCTGCCGCCGCTTGTGCCGCAGCCCGTAAGCAGACCGGCGCACAATACCGCCGTCAGCAAAAAAACAGCAATTTTCTTCATATACAGGCCATACCTTCCTTTTTTGTTATCGTAAGGAATTTTCCTACATGAATAGCCTAACCCGTATGAAGGAATTTATGCATCCGCTGCCTGTTATCTTTTTCTTCTGTCCAATTTATTCGAAATAAACATTCCTATGCTCTGAAATATCTGCACGAGCACAATCAGCAAAATGACCGTCACAATCATTATATCCGCCTGATAACGGTGATAGCCGTAACGGATTGCGATATCGCCAAGTCCGCCGCCGCCGACCGTTCCCGCCATGGCGGAATAGCCTAAAATCGTGCCTATGGCGATGGTCGCCCCCACGAGAATAGAGGTGCGCGCCTCCACCAAAAGCACACGGAAAATAATCGTGAAATTGCCCGCTCCCATGGACTGCGCCGCCTCTATGACTCCGCCGTCCACCTCCTTTAAGGAGGACTCCACCATGCGCCCTATAAACGGAGTCGCCGCCACCACAAGCGGCACTATGGTCGCGGTCGAGCCATAGCTTTTTCCGACAAGCATACGCGTGAACGGAATGAGCACAATAAGCAAAATCAAAAACGGCACGCTTCTTACGATGTTTGAAATAAAATCGAGGATTTTATATACCACCGCGTTTGGTCTGATGCCGCCCTTATCCGTCACCGCAAGCGCCACGCCGAGCGGAAGCCCGAATACATATCCGAAAAAGGTCGACACAAGCGTCATATACAGCGTTTCGCCAATCCCCGCAATAATCATGTCCACCACTGCCTTATCCCACATAGCCTGTTACCTCCTCAACCGCCAGATTGCGTTCCCTTAAATAAACGAGCATTTCCTCCTCCACTGCCTTGTCCTCGGGAAGCCCCAATATCATTTCCCCGCGCGCGATGCCGCTCACGTTTTTGGTATCCGCCTTCAGGATATTGACGGGCTTGCCGAACCGGAGCACCATGTTTGCGATCACCGGCTCAAATGAGGAATTTTCGGAAAACACGATTCTTACGCAGTTTTTCGTTTCAAGGCTTTCCACAAGCTCGTAGTTCTCGCCGTAGTTCCTGAGCACAAGCTCCTTTGCCTCGTCGGACTGCGGGTGGCTGAACACGTCTATCACGTTTCCATGCTCCACCAGCTCGCCGTTTCCGATAATTCCCACTCGGTTGCATATTTCGCGCACCACCGCCATCTCATGCGTGATTATGACAATGGTAATGCCGTAGCGCTGATTTATTTCCTTTAGGAGCGCAAGTATGGACTTTGTCGTCTGCGGGTCAAGCGCGCTGGTCGCCTCATCGCAGAGCAGTATCTTGGGATTTGTGGCAAGCGCCCTCGCAATCGCGACGCGCTGCTTTTGCCCTCCCGAAAGCTGTATCGGATATGCCTTCGCCTTTTCGGTAAGCCCTACTATTTCCAAAAGCTCGCTGCACCTTGCGCGTGCTTCATCCTTTGGCATACCCGCTATCTTCAACGGAAAGCAGATGTTGTCCGTCACGTTCTTCTGCATCAGCAGATTAAAATGCTGGAATATCATGCCGATACCGCGCCGCTCATGCCGAAGCTCCTTTTCGGTAAGGCTCGACAGATCCCTGCCGTCCACCGTGACCGTGCCTGAGGTCGGTCTTTCCAAAAAGTTCAGCGTCCGGACAAGCGTGCTCTTTCCCGCGCCGCTCATGCCGATGATGCCGAATATATCACCCTTTTCAATGGTCAGGCTCACATCCTTTAACGCCTGCACCGTCCCATCCTTTGTATTGTATATCTTAGATACATTATTTAAACGAATCATAGCTTTCCGCCTTTCTGCTTTCACCATTATAAAGATGTTTTTCCCGTCTGACAACCCTTTTCACCCAAAAATCGAATCAGTATGCGCGAAAGCTCGTCAATCTCAATCGGCTTGGACAGAAAATCGTCGAAGCCCTCTTGGAGCATCTGCTCCTTCACTCCCGCCACCGCGTTCGCCGTCAGAAGCACAATGGGTATTTTTTCCGCGCCATCGCTGCGCCCTCTTATTATCTTCATCGTTTCCACTCCGTCCGGCTCCGGCATCATGTGGTCCATGAAAATGATATCAGGTCTTTCCCCATGCTCCAAAAGCTCCAAACATTCCGTTCCTGAGCATGCCGTCTTTGTCATCATCCCCAAAAGCTCCATAATACCCGATGCGACCTCCAGATTCAGGTCGTTATCGTCCACAATCAAAACCCTGCCGCTGTTTATGGCTGTGCCCCCCGGAGTTTCCTCTGCGGCGTCGTTCTCAATCTCCCTTTCCTGCTCAAGCCCGCCGGTTTGAGCGCAAACGCCGGTTTGTGTGCATACGCCGGTTTGTGCTGCTGCCGATGCGGTTTTTTCCGCGTCAAAGCCAATCTCCTGCCAAACATCAACGTTAAAGCGCGTCCCCATACCGTACCCGCTCTCATATGTGATTTCGCCGTCAAGCATGTCCACAAAGCTCTTTACGATGGAAAGCCCTAAGCCCAGTCCGCACGAATCGGAGAACCTGCCGCTCTCTCCTCTTTCAAATTTTGCAAAAATCCTTTCTCCCTCCTCTTCATTTATTCCAATCCCGGTATCATCCACTCTAATATTAATCAACGCTCCTTTATCCGTAATTTCCTTTAAATGCACATTCAAAACCACGCTGCCGTCATGAGTATACTGCACGGCGTTGCTGATGAGATTTACCATAATATCCTGCAGCTTTTCCCTGTCGCCGTAGAGATATTCCGGCAGCTCCCCGTCAAGCATGACCAAAAAGGCAAGCCCCGCCTGTCCCGCCTGTATCTCCATCATATGCCTGACCTCGTCGATAAGCTCCGGCAGGCTGTAATTTTCCTTATTTATTTCCATTTTTCCGCTCTCTATCTGCGTAATGTCTATCAGCTCGTCAATCAGATGCGTCAGGACATGCGACGACTGCTTTATCTTTTTCAGATATCCGTTAATCGCATGCTCGTCCTTATTCCTAAGCGCAAGCTCCGAGTAGCCGACAATCGAATTCATAGGCGTGCGGATTTCGTGGGAGATATTGGCAATGAAGCTTGTCTTTGCCCTGTTTGCCTTCTCGGCCTCCTCCCGCAGATGTATCATTTCGCTCGTATATTCGCTGATAAAGGTCATGTCGAAAATCCAGATTACGTAGCCCTGTATTTCCGCCCGCTTCTCACTCTGCATAATTTCCGACACTCTGAACTCATAATGGCGCCCGTCAAGCTCATACACGTTTTCCTGACTTTTCGTAAACTGCTCAAGGTCAAAGCCGCCCGTCACCTCAGTTACCTTTCTTATCAGCTCCTCGGCAGCCGCATTTTGATACAGAACCCTGCTCTTCGTATTGTCAATGACAAGAACGCCGTCACGCGTGTCCTCGATAATCCTCTCCTGCGCAAGCTCGAGCGTGTCCAAAAGCCCGTAGAGCTTCATCGCAAGCAGAAAACATATCTCTACTATCATAATAACAAACGTTGCCGGATCAAAATACGTCGGTTTCATGATGAGAAAGGCAATCGACACCACCATAGGCAACGCCACCGCAAAAAAGATGAGCCACATCCGCGGTCTTGCCATGCGCGAGCCGTGCCTGATTTCGCGCACGGCGATGATGATATACGCTCCCGCCCCCATCAGCAGAAGCCCTACCCAAATATAGTAAAACAGTCCCGGCGTCAAAAGCATCGCCGCCCTGCCGCTCGGGCGTATTTCATAGTCAATCGTCCGGTAATACAGCGTATGCTGCCCACAGGTCATTACCGTCGCAAGCACCGCGGTATTTGCCAAAAGCAGGAAATGCAAAAAGCCCTTGTTGAGCTTTACATTGTTGTAGCCGCTCACAAACATCAGCACGAAGGTGATAATATAACACTTTCCTATATATGCCACCTTAATTGCCACCATTGCCGCATCGGGCGACATCGCGCAGACCTCCATGACGTTTCCGATGGTTGCAGTCAGCCCGAAGATGCAGGTCAAAAGTAATTTCTGCTGATTTTGGGAGGGCTTTGCCGTCGCAAGGCTGACGCAGCACACCACGCTGACAATCACTCCCAAAAATTCCAATATTTTATAAGCTGTTTCCAATATATCTGATGCCATACTTAACACCCTTTAATTTCCTCAAATGCCGCCTGCGCCGCCCGGCTGTCCGCCGCGTACAGCCTGATTGCCGCCAAAAGCGCTATATCCGAGGCCTGTCCGATAACCTCCTCATCGTAGTCTGCGGCTTCTATCGTCCTTTCATATTCCGCCTTGGCAATCTTAATTTTTTTAACATGCTCCGACGCAGCCCTGTTCAGCCGCTGGAAATAGCTGATAACAGCATCGTAATCGTTGATTTCTTCCAAAAAGCACCTTCCGTACTCCGCAAGCTCAAGGTTTGCCGTGGAAACCGCCTGCAGACAAAGCTTACACTCCCCGGTTACGTCAGCCGCCTCCATTATAACATCCGGACGCCGTTTTAAATACTGCGCAAAATATTCCTTTGCCCCCGCCGCGTCCTTTTTTGCAAAGAAGCGCCCCATCGCTTCCCTAATCTCGCCGACCTCCGTTTTTTCGCCTATCACCGCCACGCGGCATTCGTATGCCGAAAGCCCCTTCGCCTGCACCCACACGTAGAGCAGAAACTCGGAAATAAAACCGAAAACGCGCCTGTGGTAGTCGTCCGCAAAGGTCATATCAATGCGCCTTTGCAGCACAAAGAGAATCGAAAACAGCCATTCGCAATACTCGTCATACAGCGCCTTTTTTGCCACCATGATATTTCCAAAATAGGTTTTATTTTGGTTTACCAGACTGACATACGTGTCATAAAACTGCGGGTAAAGCTCACTGATAATCCGTCCGGCTTCGTCAAGCGCCGCCACATTATGATGCGCCGCAAAGCCGCTGCGGTATGACCCGGGAAGCTCAAGCTGCTTTGTCGTAATAATATCATGGCTTTCAAGAAGCGCCTCATATTCCTTTTCCGAAAAGGCATATCCCGCGTCGCTGATTAAAATGCGCCTGTAATGGCACACGCCCACGCAATCGGCTCCGCGGTAATTCTTCCACACCCAATATACGCCCGAAAGCTCCGCGTAATAGCAGTTTAAATCGGATATGTTGTCCCCCGTGTCGTCGCCCTGATAACCCAAATCCTTCTTAGCGCCGGCGCGCCCTACATGCAGCGGTATGTACATCGGGTTCTTCGGCGCGTCAAATTTCTTATGCGTCATAGCAAAAATTCTGACCATTGCCAAACCTCTTTCAGCAAAAATAAAATCCCTCTTATCTTATATAGAATACTACATTTTCTTCCATAGATAAAGAGGGATTTTATTTTATCAGTTTGCTATTTTTTCAACCTTTATCGCACAGACCTTATACTCGGGAATGCGCGCGTATTTGTCAAGCGCCGCGTTGGTGAGCACGTTCGCGTTCCCGTCAGGGAAGTGGAACGGCATCCATGTTTCCCTCGGCGAAACCTTCTCGCTTACCCTTGCCGTGGAGATAATCGAGCCGCGCCTTGAGCTGACGCGCACCTTCTCGCCGTTTTCGATACCGATTCTTGCCGCGTCCTCAGTGTTTATCTCGATGAAGGAGTGCCCCTCCCTCTCCATCAGCCCGGGGGTCTTTCCCGTCATGGCTCTTGTATTATAGTGGTAAAGAATACGTCCCGTCATCATGATAAACGGATATTCCTCATCAGGCAGCTCCGCGCTCGGAGTATAGTTTGCGGGATAGAACCAGCCCAAGCCTCTCGAGAATTTTCCGACATGAAGAATTGGCGTTCCCGGATGCTTTTTATCGGGACACGGCCACTGGATGCTCTCGCCCCTGTCAAGCCTTCTGTGGCTGATGCCGCCGAATATCGGCGTCACCGACGCAATTTCATCCATAATCTCCTCTGAGGTAAGCTGAGGCTGCGGATATCCCATACGGTTCATAAGGTCGATAAAGATATCCGTGTCAAGACGCATCTCACCGTCCAAGGTGACTGCCTTGCGCACCCTCTGCACGCGGCGTTCAGTGTTGCTGAACGTTCCCTCCTTCTCCGCATAGCTTGTGCCGGGAAGAATGACGTCCGCATACTGCGCCGTTTCCGTCATAAACAAATCCGAAAGCACAAGGAAGTCAAGGCTCTCAAGCGCTTTCCTGATGTGATTTTGGTCAGCGTCCGTGACGACGGGATCCTCGCCGAAAATAAACAAGCCGCGTATTTCCTTTCTGATTGCCGCAGGGAACACGTCCGTTGCATGCACGCCCGGCTTAGGGTTCAGCTTTACGCCCCACGCTTTCTCAAATTTTTCCAGCACCTCGGGGTTTGTGACCTTCTGATAGCCCGGGAAATCTCCGGGCATCGCGCCCATGTCGCACGCTCCCTGCACATTGTTCTGACCGCGCAGAGGATTTACGCCGCAGCCCGATTTGCCGAGCTTGCCCACAAGCATCGCCATGTTTGACATCGACATAACGCCCTCAGTGCCCGTCGAGTGCTCCGTAACTCCAAGGCAGTATATAATCGGCGCTTTCTTTGCAGTGGCGTACATCAGCGCCGCCTCTCTCAAATGGTCGGGGTCAATGTGGCATATTTCAGCCACCTTCTCCGGCGTGTAATCCTTCACTATTTCCTTAAGCTCCTCAAAGCCCTCTGTCCTCGTCCGGATAAACTCCTCGTCCGCAAGACCGGCGTTGATGATAACATTCATCATGCCGTTTGCAAAAGCAACGTTTGTGCCGGGCTTAATCTTAAGATGGATGTCGGCTCTCTTCGAAAGACCGATATCTCTGGGATCCACCACAATCAGCCTTGTACCGCGCTCAACCGCCTGACGTATCTGCATACCGATTACGGGATGCGCCTCCTCGGGGTTGGAGCCTACCAGCAAAATGGTGTCGACGTCGTTCGTGATGTCCGCAATCGGGTTTGTCATCGCGCCTGAGCCGAGCGTCATCGCAAGACCGGCAACGGTCGCCGAGTGGCACACCCTCGCACAGTT
The DNA here is from genome assembly GCA_021202335.1 of Lachnospiraceae bacterium. Lineage (GTDB taxonomy): Bacteria > Bacillota > Clostridia > Lachnospirales > Lachnospiraceae > COE1. The sequence goes on along the minus strand of JAJQDE010000054.1, from coordinate 8,117 downwards.
ATCCACGTTGTTAGTGCCGAATGCGCAGCGCACCATTTTTTGAAGCATATAGCAATCCTCGTTCGGGGAGCGCGAGCACGCAAAGCCTGCCAGCGCATCCGGACCGTACTGCTTTTTGATTTCGTTAAATTTCGAGGCAATCAAATCAAGCGCTTCATCCCACGTCGCGCGCTCAAACTCGCCTGTTTCCTTATTTTTTATCAGAGGATATTTCAATCTCTCGGGCGAATGGACAAAGTTGAACGAGCCGAAGCGTCCCTTTACGCAGAGAAGGTTCCTGTTTGAGGGGCCGTCGGCAGGCTCGACGTCCACAATCCGATTGTCGCTTACAATCAGATAATACTGACAGCCTGTCGCACAGTGAGGGCATGTGGTGAGCACCTTCTTCACCGCGCCCGCCTGATAATGCTTCCTGTTTTTTGCCACAAGCGCTCCCGTAGGGCACACATTAGCGCAGTTCCCGCAGGACTCGCAGGTGGTTTCCTTCCAATCCGGTCCAAAGGGCGCGTCAATAAGCGTTCTTGTACCGATTTTTTCGTTGTGCAGCGTGCCGTTTCCCGTCACCTTGTTGCAGGTGCTTACGCAGCGCTGGCAGTTAATGCAGAGCTCGGGATAATATGTAAGGAAAGGATTTTCCTTTTTCGCCGCATATGTCGCGGCGCTTCCCTTGTAGCACGACTCCTTGATATCATATTCGTTTGAAAGCTCTCTAAGCTCACATGCTCCCGATTTGCTGCATGAAAAGCATCTCACGTCATGGTTTGCAAGCAGCATGTTCAATACCTGCTTCCTGCTGTTAATGACACGGTCGGAATTGGTGGTGACGACCATGCCCTCCTTAACCTTTGTGTTGCATGAGGTCACAAGCTGCTCTCTTCCCTCAACCTCAACGACACACATTTTGCAGGCGCCAATCTCGTTGACGTCCTTCAGATAGCAGAGCGTGGGGATTTTAATGCCTGCCTCCTTTGCCGCCTCCAAAATGGACATATTTTCACGGACGGAAAGCTCAACACCGTCAATTGTAACCTTAACCATCATACTCTGCCTCCTTCCACTACTCCACAGCCAAAGTGATCGCACCGCAGGCACTTATGGCACTCCTGCATTGCCTCGTCATACGACATGCCGTTCTCGACGGGTTCAAAATTATGCTTTCTCTCCCTTGCCGAGCGGTCCGTAAGGTGTACGCGGCCGTAGTTCGTGCGGTCGTTTTCACGCGGCTCGGGAATTTGAATTTCCGCAAGGTATTTATGATGATAGCCAAGATACTCGTCAATGTTTATCGCCGCAATCTTTCCCGCGCCGATTGCCTTGATTACCGTGGCAGGTCCAAACACGCAGTCGCCGCCCGCAAATACCTTTTCATAGCCCTTAATCCTTGTGTCCGGCTCCGTTTCAAAGGTTTTCCTCTTTGGATTGACGCTGTACTTCTCAAACGGCTCCGACACGATGTCCTGACCGATTGCCATGAGCACAATCTCGCACGGCACCTCGATTTCCTCTTTATTCGCCGTCGTCACGCCCGGCTTGCCCTGCCTGTCGTACTTGCTGATAATCTGCGGCTGGCACACAAAGCCTTTCACGCTGCCGTTTTCGTCCGCGTTGATTCTGACGGGCGCATTTAAGGTCAAAAGCTCCACGCCCTCCTCAATCGCTCCCTGAATTTCGGAAGGAAGCGCAGTCATGTCAATCTGCCTTCTGCGGTATATGACCGTAACCTCCTTAGCATTGCAGCGGATTGCCGAGCGCGCGCAGTCCATCGCCACGTTTCCGCCGCCAACGACAACCACGCGTTTTCCCGTATAGTCGGGAATATTTCCGCGCCCGATTTCGCCGAGCATGTCTACCGCCGAATACACACCCTTGCTCTCAACGCCGTCGACACGCACTGATTTGCCGACCTGTGCGCCGATTGCTATGTATACTGCATGATATTCCTCTAAAAGCTGCTCCATGGAAATATCCTTTCCAATGGCAGCGTTGTATCTCACTTCAATATTTCCCGTTGACAGGATTGCATTGATATCCTCGTCAAGTCTGTCCTTGGGAAGCCTGTAATTGGGGATTCCGTATCTGAGCATTCCGCCCAGCCTGTCGCGCTCCTCAAACACCACGACCTTATGTCCCATCAGGGAAAGGAAATAGGCTGTCGTCAGTCCCGACGGACCGCCGCCCACGATTGCCACCTTTTTGCCCGTAGTGACATTGCACTCGGGAACCCGGACCTTATCCGCCGCAATCTGGTCTACCGCAAATTTTTTCAGTCCGCGTATATTGACGGGGCTGTCCAGCAAATCCCGTCTGCACTTTTCCTCGCACGGGTGCTCGCAGATAAACGCACATGCCGTCGGGAAGGGGTTATCTCTCCGTATCAGATTGATTGCATCCGCATACCGCTCCTCGCCGATAAGGGCGATATAGCCCGGAATGTCCACGTTTGCCGGACAGTACGAGATGCACGGAACCTTCTGCCCGATTTCCGCCTGACAGCGGTGAGCGTTGATATGGCTCATATACTCGTCGTGGAAAAGCTCCACGCTCTCAAGCACCACATTTGCCGCCTCATATCCTATTGCGCAGTCCGCCGTGTCCTGTATCATTTTCGCAAGCTCTACCATATTATTGAAGGTGTCCGTGTCTGCCTTTCCGTCAAGAATGGCGCGCATCATGTTCTCCACCTGCTCCAAGCCGTCACGGCAGGGCACGCACTTTCCGCAGGTCTGGCTTCTTGAGCTCTGTAAAAAAGAAAGCTGAACCGCTATCGGGCAGACTCCCGGCGGGTTAGCTTTCACACGCTTGACGAACCGATGCAGGAATTTGGTCGTCTTTTCGTTCATTTCATTTTTTTGTAACACGCTTTTTTTGTACATGAATAACCTCCCTATGCTAATCCCCATTCTCATCCCCGGAGCTTCAAATCCGGGCAAAGAATAAATCGCAGATTGAAAATCCGGTATATCGATTTCCAATCCGCCCACTTAATCACATACCTATATTCATGTTACTATATTTGTCGAATTTACACAACATAATTATTTTTTTAACAAAATTTTCAAGCTTATTTCCCGAAAAAATCTGCTTCTCTCCGGTTTTAACGTTCCCTTCCGCATTCCCCCGCATCGCCGCGCATAATCTCAATGCCGTGCTCAAGCGACGGCAGAATACACTCCAAGCCCTCCTTCACTGCCTTTGTGCTTCCCGGGAGATTGATAATCAGCGTTTGATTCCTAATCACGCTCACGGCACGGCTAAGCATTGCGCGCGGCGTAATCTTAAGGCTGTAATACCTGATTGCCTCCGCGATGCCGGGCGCGTTTTTCGTGGCTGCGCGAAGCGTCGCCTCCGGCATGCAGTCCCTCGGGGAAAAGCCCGTTCCGCCGGTGGTAAAAAGCACGTCAACCCCGTCCTCGTCGCAAAAGCGCACGATTTCCTCATAAAGCGCGTCTTCATCGTCCGGGAGCAGGCTTGTGCGCACGATTTCATAGCCGTCCTTTTCCAGCATCCCACATATCGCAGGACCGCTCAAATCCTCGCGCTCGCCGCGGCTTCCCTTGTCGCTTGCCGTTATCACTCCCGCCCTGAATTTGGGCTTGTTTTCCATCAGCAAAAGCTCATCTCCGACGCATATCGTCCCGCCGTGCAGCACCCTTGCGAATACGCCTTCTCTTGGCATGATGCAATCGCCCACCTGATGAAAAATTTCACATTCCGAATGGCATTGCTTTCCAATCTGGGTAATCTCCAAAATCACATCATTGCACCTGAACCGCGTGCCGACAGGATAGGTTTTAAAGTCAAAGCCCTCGACCAAAAGGTTTTCGCCGAACGCTCCGTCCGCCACGCTTGCGCCTCTTTTCCGAAACGCTTCAACCGCCTCATGTGAAAGAAGGCTCACCTGCCTGTGCCAGTTCCCCGCGTGGGAGTCGTTTTCAAGCCCGTGATTTTCAATCAACATGCATTTACCGATATTTTTCTTTGCCGTTCCTTTTTTTTCACTGATACATACTGCCCTGATTTTTCCCATCATAATCCTCATTTCTTCTCAAAACCGCGAATTTCCCTCTATTTCAAAGCCCGCGAATTTGCGCCCCGCGCAAATTTGCCGTGTGAGATTTAGAATTTCTTCGCGAAACAGCCCTTGCTGCAAGCGTTAGAAATTCTTCTCACACTAGCCGCCAATCTGCACCATCTTTCTTTTATCCGCGTTGCTGCCGTCATGCTCCGAAAAGGCATGCGCCTGCGGCTTTCGCCTCACCGCCGCCAAAATACGTTCCCTGATTTCCTCATCGCTTTTCCCGCCCCTCAAAAGAGGCTTAAGCTCAATTCCATCGTTATAATGAAGGCACAGCTTAAGCCGCCCCTCGACCGTAAGGCGCACGCGATTGCAGTCACTGCAGAATTTGTGCGACATCGGGCTGATAAAGCCTATCCTTCCCAAAAATCCGTCAAACAGATAATACCGCGCCGTTTCGCCGCGCCGTTCGCAAGGCGCTTCCTTACATGGACCGTGTTTTGCTTTCAGCCCGGCAAGTATTTCCTCCGAAGCGATTCCGTGAAAGCTTCTTCCGCAGCCAATCGGCATCAGCTCAATAAAACGCACGTCAAGCCTTTTGTCACGGGCAAGCTGCGCAAGCGCGTCTATACCGTCCCCATTAAGCTCCCTGCACGGCACACAGTTCAGCTTCACCTGCATTCCCGCCTCCGATGCCGCATATATCGCATTCATGACGCGCTCCAGACCGTCATAGCCCGTAATGCGCTCAAAGGTCTGCCTGTCGCAGGTGTCAAGGCTTATATTTACGCGCCTTAAGCCCGCGCGCGCAAGCGCATCCAGATTTTCCCGCAAAAGCACGCCGTTCGTCGTCATCGCGATATCCTCAATTCCGGGAATGGAATTCACGTCGCCAATCAGCTTTGCAAGGTTTTTGCGCACAAGCGGCTCACCTCCCGTAAAGCGCAGCTTTTTTATACCGAGCGGCTCCATAATCCGCACGACGCGGTAAAGCTCCTCCAGCGAAAGCACATCCCCGTGCGGTATGTTATCCACCCCGTTTTGCGGCATACAGTATTTACACCGCAGATTGCACTTGTCCGTGACCGATATCCGCAAATAATCTATTTCCCTGCCAAATCCGTCCTTCATGAAAGCCCTCCGTCCTGATATTATCTGCACATCAAAATCAGCTTGTCCGCCGGAATCTTAAGATACAGCGGCTTATCCTTAACCGCCTCCCATTCCTCCTTCGAAAGCTCATAGGTCATAACGGCATAGCCCGTCTTTTCCGCCGCCGTCCGGCTTGTAAAAAGCACAATCATGGAAAACGTGTCCTCAATCACCCTCAGGATATCGCAGGCGACAACATTTTCCGTGCCGTTTAGCGACTCATCCGCCGGCTCAAGGAAATGCGCGCGCACCCCCGCATACCGAAAATCGTTTCCGTCCTGCGGGTCTTTTACAGCCGTAAGCAAAATGCCCCAGTCCAAGGCGTAAAAGCCGTCGCCCCTGCGCTCAAGCCGCGTGATGTTTTTGCAGCCCGTAAGGAGCGTCGCCGCAAGCGTCTTAGGCGCTTCAAACAGCCTATGCTTATCCTGTATGTCTGCAATGGAGCCGTTCTCCATCACCGCAATCCTATCCGTCAGGCGATAGACCTCGTTGCGGTCGTGCGACACGAAAATTCCGCCGTTGCCAAACTCCTCCATCGCGTTCATAACCTCGCGCTCAAGCTGAGTCTTTAAATAATTGTCCAGCGCGGAAAACGGCTCGTCCAGCATGACAAGGCGCGGCGCCTGAGAAAGCATCCTCGCAAGCGCCACCCTCTGCTTTTGCCCTCCCGAAAGCTGTGCGGGATAAAGCTCCTCCTTGCCCTCGAGAACGAACTTTTCAATGTATTCATACGCCTTTTTTTTGTTTCCCGCGCCGCACAAAATATTCTGATAAACGGTCATGTTCGGAAACAGCGCATAATCCTGAAAAAGATAGCCGATACCCCTTTTCCTTGTTGGGACGTTTATTTTCCTTTCCGAATCGAAAAGCACGGTATCGTCCAGCCTTATTACGCCCGCATCGGGCTTTTCAATTCCCGCGATGCACTTAAGCGTCAGGCTTTTGCCGCAGCCCGACGCGCCGAGTATCGCAAACATTTCCCTGTCCGTTTCAAAGCTGACCTCCAGCAAAAAGTCGCCGCAGCGCTTTCTGATATCCACATATAATGCCATCAGCGACCTCTCCTTCCTCTGCCCGTAAGCAGCGCGCTCTGGTGACTTGTCCAATAATTCATTAAAAATATCGTCAGAAAAGAAATTGCCATGATGATTGCCACCCAGCGGTACGCAAGCTCCCTGTTGCCGCTCTGCATTGCCGTATAGATTGCTACCGACATGGTCTGTGTCCGTCCGGGGATATTTCCCGCCAGCATGATGGTCGCGCCAAACTCTCCCAAGGCTCTTGCAAAGGCAAGGATTGTCGCCGCCGCCACTCCCGGCCACGACACGGGCAGCAGCACCTTAAAAAACAGCTTCAGCTCCGACATTCCAAGCGTCCTTGCCGCGTGAAGCAGATTTTTATCCACCTGCTCAAAAGCACCTATGGAGGTGCGGTACATAATCGGAAACGATACGACCGTCGCCGCAATGACCGCACCCTGCCACGTAAACAGCACGTTCAGCCCCATGCTCATCAGAAGCTTTCCGAGCACGGAATTTTTGCCGAAAATAATCAGCAGGAAAAAGCCTACCACTGTCGGGGGCAGCACCATAGGGAGGGAGAAAACGCCGTCAATCACAAAACGGATTTTTTTAAGGGAAAGCACCCAGCGCGCCGCAAAAAGCCCCAATATAAACGTACATACCGTGGCAAGCGCCGCTACCTTTAATGAAATCCACAATGGCGAATAATCCATCTTAATCCCCCATTCCGAAGCGATTTATCGCGCAGGTCCGCGAGCCGAATATCAAATTCGGCTCTGCGATTCAAATTTGTGACGCTCCGGCACAAATTTGTGTGTGAAAAATAAGCTATCGAGCTTATTTTTCATACTATCCTCCATTTTTATCTTGCATCCGAAAATCCGTATGACGCAAACAGCTCCATGGACTCGTCGCTTTGGATAAACGCAATCCATGCCGCAGCCGCATCGGGGTACTCGCTTGCCGCTACCACGCCGACAGGGTAAATAACCTGCTGACATGAGCCTTCAGGCGCTTCGCCGATAATCTCAACGTCCTCGCTTGTGTAAGCGTCCGTCGCATATACCACGCCGCAGTCGACCGCCGATGTTTCCACCCATGAAAGCACGGTGCGCACGTCAGAGCCATAGTTTGCCTTTGCCGTCACCTCGTCCAAAATTCCAAGGCTGTCAAAAATCTCCTCCGAATACTGTCCCACGGGCACGCTTCCCGGCTCGCCCAAGCCTACCATCGTCACGGCGTCCGTCGCCAAATCCTCAAAAGATGCAATGCCTGTGTCGCTGTCCTTCGGCACGATGAGGACAACCTTATTCTCGAGCTGGTTGATGATGGAATCGGAGTCCATAAGCCCCTCCTCGTCCAAAGCCGTCATCTGCTTTTGAGCCGCAGACATAAACACGTCGGCAGGCGCGCCCTCCTCAATCTGAGTCTGCAAAGCTCCCGAGCCGCCGTATGAAATGCTTACCGTAACGTTCGGGTACTCATCCTCAAATCGGGTTTTCAGCTCGTCACACACATCAGTGAGTGAGGCAGCCGCAAGGATTGTGAGCGTAACCTCCTCGTCGGTTACTGAAATTTCCGTTTCCTGCACCGCTTCCGTCACCGTTTCTGCAGCATCAGTATTTTCTGATGCTGCAGTCTTTTCTGATGCTGCAGTCGTTTCCTGCGCCGCTTCCTCTGCCTCAGCGGCTGTTTCGGCAGCAGTGTTTGCCGCAGTATCGCTGCCTGAACCGCAGCCCGCCATCAAAACCGCACCTGTTGTAACAATTGCAATTGTCTTTAATATCTTATTTTTCATCTTTTCCTCATTTCTGCGCTGCTTTTTGCGCATAAAGCAATGTTTGTGCAAGCAGCGCGCAGTCACAAACTTGCCGGGGCTGTCGCTTTAACGAATAAAATTTCGTGAGGCGACAGCCTCTTTTATGCTG
>JAJQDE010000016.1 GCA_021202335.1 Lachnospiraceae bacterium | reverse complement strand
ATATAATAAATTTCGTAATAGACACAGCACAATTCTCGCCCATATCACTTAATGATTTATGAGAAAAGTATAAATCAAATAATATACCTCCAACAAAAATCAACAATGATACAAAAAACATTTTCAAATCAGCAATGCCTGACATCAAAACAAAATACGATACTGTCAAAAAAACAGATTTAGCAAAATATGGCATTTCTCAATATCCTCCTCAAAAAGAAATACCAATAAAAAATTGCCTTGATTCACCAAGACAACCTAATCGCTACTGCCTCCGCAGGACTTACGAATGTTACAACACACCACCTGTTTCTTAGGCTATCTCACTTAATAACGCTTTTAATTATATCATCTTAGTGTATTCTATGCAAGCACTTTTCCATTGTTTCATATACTTTCTGTTTAACTTTTTCTCATTATATAACACTTTTTTCACAATTTCCACTATTTTCTTTAGATTTACGCAGAATCTTTCAAATTTCTTCCTGCATATTGTATCAGTCAACTGCAATTTATACAATATATAGTCAAAGGCACACCAGATATTTCTATCCGATATGCCTTATGTAATGATATGACCTATACAATCACAACCGAAGAATCAATCCCCCTTGCATCATATGTTCTTTGGTTTCCAATTTAAATTTTCATGCACTCTTCTCATGCGTTCCGCATCTTCAACTGCTTTCTGTTCATCTGCCTTGCGTTTGTTGTCAGCTTCTACTTTACCTTTGTATATATCAAGATACTTGTCGCGTACAGTAGAAATCTTATTCTGTCTCTCCTGCTCTCTGCGCTGTTTTTCTTCACGTTCAGCGATAAAGGCATTTTGTCTGTTAATCTCATCCAGCTTACCTTGTATAATCGCATTAGTCAGACGCTCGGCGGTTGCCATCATTGTATCGTCCTCTCTGTGGTTCACTGCATTGTCAATCAAGCCGCCATAGGTCTTTTCTTCATATTCCTTGTTCATAACGTTATCTAATAAATTTCCGTATTTTCCTGCCATAATTTTAAAATCCTCCTTGTATAATTAAATCCAGTTCATCATTCAATCTGTTTTGTAGCTCTATATCAGCCACGGACTGACTGTTGCAGCCCTCATTAATAGCGGCAAGTGCAGCAGTCGTATGTCTCTGATTGTGTTCCTTGTCATTTTCCAGTCTGTCATACAAATCTTTTACCCATTGCTCATAATTCATTGTTTTAATCCTCCTTAATATGGTTCTACTTCATAATCAATCAAAGTATCATAAACATTCACAGGAAGCCAGTCCATATATTTGTCTGCAAGCATCACAAGGTATGACTCCTTGTGTTTCTTATAATCTGCAAATGCTTCTTCCGGTGTGTCACGATACCTGAGTCTCAAAGGTTTGGTTATTTCCTTATTATCCCTTAATGCCTTGTCCATTGTAATCTCAGCATAATATTTCTGCCTGACTGTATCAAATCTGACTCCATACGGCAATTTGCTTTGACATTTCCAAGTTGTTTTAGCATTATAGTGTTTCTTGCTGTTTGACAATGTGACATTCAGCGTCCACGGGAGCCAGCATATTTTATCCGGTGCGTATTCTTTATTGCCTTTGCAAAGCAAATCCTTGTCAACAACCATCTGTTCACCATTGCAGTCGTAATATATGGATTCCAGATATTCAATGCAAAGTTCTGGATTATCTTCCCAAGCCTTATACATGGTAGCGTCCGCATATTGGGGGTAATATTCTTGTGTTGCTTTATCATGGGTGCGTTTATACATCATTCGGTATGCCGTGCTTGCCTTATCGTGGTCTTTGTAATAATAATCAATATATTCCTGCCTGTTGGCAAATGTACTGACTGTTTCCACCCCAATTGAAAGTTCGTGAAGCTCTGCCCCATCAATATAAACCAGATTTTTGTAATAATTGTTACTCTTATCTCCGTCCACGTGATATATAATGTCTTTTCCTTTTATCTTGAACAGAAAATGTTCTGCGACAAGATTCTTTATATATGTATCACATGGAATCCTGTTATGATCTATGTAGTAATTTGTCAGTGTAAGATGAACATTGCCAGTCTTATACATATAGAAATTATCATTACCTTTGAGGTTATTGACCACTCTCCCATGATTCGACACCCAGTAATTAAATGTATTATGCACCTGCACAAATATCTCATCCGGTGCATTCAGTTCTATGTTCGCTTTATTTGTATTTAATATTTCATTATAGTGTTTCATTTGTTTCTTTGTAAATCTCCTTATTTCTTAACATAAAAATAAGGCACTATGAATTATTCATAATGCCTTTGGTATATAGAGATGGGGAAAAGGGTAGGGCAATAACTTATAAATCTCTGTATTCGATTATCTGATTGAAATTTATTGTACAGAATTGCACAATACGATTTACTCCTGAACTCTGATACCGACTATTATTTACTTCCCATCGGTTATGAATTACCCATACAATTAACGGTGTATGTCTGCCGTATTATTCACCTACTGTTTTTTCCTCGCTAAGTTACCAATATAACTTTGCATACCAACAAAACTACCAACTTGTCTGTTTACACCGTCTTTTTCTGATACTGCATACATAGCAAGTTTATTTTTAGGCTTCTTTAATAATTTTACATAATAACCATATTGGGACGCTTTCTGTTTTAAAAGCATTGCACCTTTATTTCTTAATTTTAACAAATCCAATTCACAATACTTTAAATTATGGCTATTGACATATTTTCTTATTTTTTCAAAATCAACATATTCCATCTTATTTTTATCATCAGGAAACATACTTGTCCATACAGAATTAATATTGTAATCTGTTAATTCAGTTCTATCATTCATAGGTTTATTCTTTTCAATTATAAACTGTCTGGAAACAATGAGTAATTTTTCATTCACATTCTTTATATTCATTTTGCTTCATACACTCCTTCTATTCATTAATATAATTTTCCGTGATTATTTATTATCACCGTATTTTCAATCTTGATTATCTTCCTCACCACCAATCACCTTCTCAGTTAAACGTTTACACGCTTCTTCAAATTTCGAGCCGGTTTTCACTTTGAGCTTATATTTTGCAGGAATGTCTATTTCCTCGTTTGTATACACATTTCTTCCTTTTCTTGCTTCTTTGTATTTAGGTGCAATTGTGAAGTAGCCATTCAATTTGATTACGTTTCCATCTGCTATTTCATCCGTCATTACTTGCAGAAACGCAGACACCACATTATCTACAATCTCTTGTGTATACTGCAAATGATACTTGCTCTTATAAAATTCCTTATTACCGCCTACGATAATTCTTTTATCATCCAGCTTTTCTACAATTTTTCTCACAACACCTGGTTTAATAATTTCTTCTTTCACTTTTTTACCTCCATTTTCAAATGAAATTCATGTTTTATTTTTCCAGTTCCTTATGCCGTGCAATGGCTCTGTAACGCAGTAGAACGCCCATAGAATCGTTTCAATGCTTTGCAGTGTATCTTTATCGTCCATTAAATTAAGGCACTAAAATAAGCCCTCTATCAATCATTTTTCTACAATCAATAGAGGACTTATGCTAATGTCCTGATATATTAAATTTACAATGGGTTAAAGAGTATCAAACTCTTATTTTGCTTACTACACCATTACTACACCATTTTGCCATTAAGATACATGAATTTATATAAAGATACGTCCTACTTTAAAATCTCGCAAATACTGATTCCATAAGGTTTTATGGACATTTATAAAGATATATGGAAATACATGAAATTTCGGAACAAATATCTATGCCTAATTTCATTTTTCTTTATACCTGTCCGAAAAGCCTTGATTTTAGGGGCTTTTCGCCTTTCTCTTTATTTTTATGAGGCAATTTTTTAATCTTTTCATCTTCAGTAGTATGCGCATACAGGTTCATGGTAACTCCTGTATTTGCTTTACAAAAGAATGTGCCGTTAGCACATTCTGCCGTTAGCACATTCTGCCGTCGGCACATTCCGGCGCCGAGCGCGGTCGCTTGCGACATATTTCATTTTTGCGCGAGTTCGCATCCTCGCGGCTCTTTTTATCGTATATGACGAGCTTTCCTATACGATAAAAAGAGCCTTGATATAGCATTTTGTATTTTACCACATCAAAGCTCAAAAGTCCACACAACTTGTTCACATCTTTTCCTCCCATGCCTAAAGCCCCACACTCCTTCACATAGGCAAAAATGTACAAAAAAAATATCTTTTCGACAGACAATTCTGTTAAAAAGATACTAAATGAATGAGATATCCGGGACTCGAACCCGGGACAACTTGATTAAAAGTCAAGTGCTCTACCACCTGAGCTAATATCCCATATGCAATATATTACTGTTGAAACTGGGCTAGCCGGATTCGAACCAGCGAATGCAGGGATCAAAACCCTGTGCCTTACCGCTTGGCGATAGCCCAAAAAGGTGGATACTGGGATTCGAACCCAGGGCCTTCAGAGCCACAATCTGACGCGCTAACCAACTGCGCTATACCCACCATACATGAGATAAGGCAAGCTCAATCTCAAAACGTGCTCGAAGGGATTCGAACCCCCGACCCACGGCTTAGAAGGCCGTTGCTCTATCCAGCTGAGCTACGGACACACAACTCCAAAAACAAAAGGAGAGAGCGGGTGATGGGAATCGAACCCACGTGTCCAGCTTGGAAGGCTGGTGTTCTACCATTGAACTACACCCGCATAATAAATATAAAGTAAACACTCAGTCGGGGTGACAGGATTCGAACCTGCGACCTCCTGGTCCCAAACCAGGCGCTCTAGCCAAGCTGAGCCACACCCCGGAGGTTGTACATCGTCTTTTCGTTTGCCACAGCGACGTATTATATTATAAATAATAATTTTATTTGTGTCAATACTTTTTTCATTTAATTATGGATAATTTTTGTATTTTTTATCAATTTTTCATCGCTGCCTGTCACGGTCAGTGCATGCGCACGGGCGTTTTATTCCACATAGTTGAGCCTGAAATCGGCTTTTCCCCGAGCATCAAGCTCCATTATTATATAGGAGGGCTTTTTATTTTCCTGCCTCGGATAGGAAAGGCTTCCGGGATTTACGGCTATAATGTCCGCGGAAATGTCGATTACCGGTCTGTGCGTATGTCCATACATTACAATATCCGCCCCCGCCGCAACAGCCTCTTTTTTAAGCATTTCATTTCCCATTCCTATGTAATATCTGTGCCCATGCGTTATCAGGACATGATAGCTTCCTATTTCAAGCATTTTCTCAGAGGGAAGCTCGCTGAAAAAGTCATTATTCCCCGCCACCATTTCCACAGGGCAGGAAACCGCCTCCTGAATGGTATATTCGCTGCCCTCCACGTCGCCCAAATGGATTACCATATCAAGCTCTCCCAGCTCTCTCACGATTTTTAAATAGTTTTCATTTTTTCTGTGCGTATCGCTGACAATAAGTATTTTCATAGTCCTGCTTTCCCGCGGATAACCTTTTTCATCGCTTCCAGCGCTTTTCCCCTATGGCTGATACGGTTCTTTTCTTCCTCGGAAAGCTCTGCGGAATAACAGCCATACTCCGGCAGATAAAATATCGGGTCGTACCCGAAACCGTTTTCCCCTTTTTCCTCATAGCCTATGATGCCCTCAACCGACGCGCTGCGCGTGCAAACCTCACCATCCGCAAACACTGCCGCTATGGCGCACACAAAACGCGCCGTGCGCTTATCGTCGGGAACTCCTTCAAGCCTTGCAATAATATTTGCGTTTTTTACGGAATAGGGCGTTTCCCCGCCCATATACCTTGCGGAATAAATTCCCGGCTCTCTGTTGAGATAATCAACCTCAAGCCCTGAATCGTCCGCAAGCACAATCGCCTGCTGCCCGCGCCGCGCAAGCTCATCCGCAATCGACTTTGCCTTTATCACGGCATTCTCCTCAAAGCTTGTGCCGTCCTCCACGATATCAAGCTCAATCCCCGCTTCCCTCATGGACAGGATTTCAAGCCCCAGATCAGCCAAAATCATACGTATTTCTTTCATTTTACCCGCATTGCCCGTGGCAAATATTATCTTAGCATCCTTCATCACACACATCTCCCTTTACTGTTCCTGCTGCCGCGGCACCTCTATGACCGGCTGCCGGCTTCTTCTTCCCTTACATGTATACAGCCGAGCGTCTGCTGAATGACTGACACCAGCTTCTCATTCAGCTTGTAAACGGCTTCCATGCTGTCCGCATCCTTCTGCGACTGTGATATTTTAAGCATAGCCGCAGGGCGTTCCGCCATATACACAAGAGGCGTATTTTCGTCAGCCTCCTCAAAGCCCGTAAACGGCATCTGTGTTTCCGAAACAAACGCCCCTGCATACACCACGGAAAGCTGCGCACTGTTAAACCCCGGCACAAAATATGTGGTATTGCACACTGCCGCGGCAGTAGTCTGCTGAGCCTGCGTGTCGGTGGAAACCTGTATGCCAAGCACCACATCCGCATCCGCAGCTTCCGCAAATTCCATTACCTCCTGCTGCGTATACGCCTCCTGCATGTTTGAAGCCATAAACAGCCGTATACGATTATCCGAAGCGTAAGTCAAAAGGCTGTCCTGCCATTCGGAAAGCGCAAAACGGTTCCTGTCCTCATACGGCACATACACCACCGCCACCAAATCGCAATCGTTTCTCAGAGGGAAAAAGCTTACCGTAAGCGCCTCCCCGGAATTTTCAATCGCGTAGGAGTACATATCCCTGCAATACACCTCCACCACCACATCGAGATTTTGGCGGTAAACTCCCACAGCATCCATAATTTGGGAGTCGCTTGTAAGCCTGCTGCCGTCCTCAATCGTTTCCGAAACTCCCTCAAGCGTTATGATAAGCTTGTTCTGCGTAAATTCCTCACGTACGGCAATATCCTCGTCCGCAACCGGCACGGCAAGCGGTATCACAAGCTTTGACTCGTTGATATCCTGAAACTGCACCCTGACGTTAATCTTCGGGTATGACTGATTTGCCTCGGCCGCATTCACACTCTCCATGAGAAGCCCTATCCGGCTGCTCGCATCAAAAAAATCCTCATTGAGCTTAAATGCTGCCATCAGCGCGGCGCCGGCAACGGCAAACACCGCAGCCGCCCTGACTGCGCTCCCGTAAAGTCTGTTCCTTTTTTCGGCTGTTATCTGCTCCTGCTCCGCGCTTGTGAGAGCGACCGGCATCTCATCAGCCGTTTTAATTTCATTTTCCGGCTCTGTCATCTGCTTTTCCTCCGGCAGGCTTTGGCGGCTTGGGACCCATAAACTGATAATAATATGTTTTCATCATTCCGTTATATATTTTACGGTTTTTATCAGCCCGCCTTCCGATATCCTTCTCTATATCCTCATATGAGGTAATGACGTAAAGCGACCAGGTGTCCAGCAGCCCAAAGCGCGCCCCGAATTTTTTATAAAGCGCAGGTATGGCTGATTTATCCTCAAGCCGCTCGCCATACGGAGGATTAGTGACGATAAAGCCGTATCTGCCGTCATGCGAAAACTCCGCCGCATCCCTTTGTTTAAATGACACAAGCCCGTCAACGCCCGCAAGCTTTGCATTCTTTCTCGCAATCCCTATCATATCCGAGTCAATGTCGCAGCCGCTTATATCCGTACAAACGGACAAATCCGCCAGGTCATGCGCCTCCTCAAAGCAGTCGCTCCAACGCTTACCGGATATCAAATGCCCCCACCGCTCCGAGATAAAATGCCTGTTCATTCCGGGCGCAATATTTGCCGCAAGCATCGCCGCTTCAATCGGAATGGTTCCGCTGCCGCAGAACGGATCCGCAAGTATTCTGTCCGCCCTCCACGGCGTCAGCATCAGAAGCGCGGCGGCAAGGGTTTCCGCTATCGGCGCGCGCGCCGTAAGCTTGCGATAGCCTCTCTTGTGAAGCGACTCTCCCGTGGTATCAAGACCCACCGTGACCAAATCCTTCATCAAAAACACCCTGATTGGAAAGCTTTCGCCGGTCTCCGGAAAACGGCTTATATTGTAAACCTGTTTCAAACGCTCCACCATCGCCTTTTTCATGATGGATTGTATATCAGAGGGCGAAAACAGCCTGCTTTTGATGCTTGCCGCCTTTGCCACCCAAAATTTCCCATCCGACGGTATGTACTCCTCCCAAGGGAGCGCCTTTGTATTCTCAAACAGCTCGTCAAAGGTTTCCGCGCGAAAGCTTCCTATCTTGAGCAAAACTCTGTCCGCCGTCCGCAGCCCTATGTTTGCACGGCACACAGCCTCGTCGTCGCCGATAAAGGTCACGCGCCCGTCCTCTACCTGCGATACGTCATAGCCCAAATCAATAATTTCTTTTTTTAATACTGCCTCCAGTCCAAAATGGCATGGGGCTATCAATTCATATTTTCTCATAGGTATATATTACATGCAATCCTGAATACCTGTCAAACATTTTTCATCAGTATATCGGCAAACTGTCAGTAAACAAAAGGAAAAGGGATGAAATTCCATCCCCCTTCCCCTCCGCATTACTTATTGCTGTTGCAGTTATAGCTGTTTGAGCTGTTTGAACTGTTTGAGCTGTTTGAACTGTTCGAGCTGTTCTTAGTGCTGTTGTTATAGCTGTCGGAATAGTTCTTCGTGCTGTTCTGAGAATTCTGTGAGTTCTGCGAGTTCTGTGAGTTCTGTGAGTTCTGTGAATTCTGAGAATTCTGTGAATTCTGTGAATTCTGATAGCTGTTGTTTGAGTTATTGTTTGTTCCGGACATAATGATACCTCCAAAATTTTCGGGGACGCAGCCCCTTTTATTGTTTGCCATGCACAACTGTGTGCTGCAAGCTTATCATTTGCACAAATGCCGAATTTTATTCAAAACATTTCATTTACAATATAAACATTCGTTTACAATATAAACATTCGTTTACATATTAAGTTTACTTTGGAAACACTGCCCAAAAGCAGCGATGATAATTTGTTGAATTTATTTTTGGAAAAATGTTGACCTTTGAAACCGGAATTGATATACTAATATCAGTAAAGAGATACTCCTTCAATCCTCTTTACAACCCTTATATATTAATTATTTATACTCCCCTTAACGAAAAGCTGCTGCGAAAGCAGCCGCTTTTCATTTCATGTTTTATCGAAACAGGGATTTGATAAGTCTGTATACAAGCACAGCCGCAAGCACGGCAATGATTACCGGCAATAAAGACATGAAAATGCTGAACACGACCGAAATAATCAGAATACCTTCCACAATTGCAATAACCGCGACCAGCCAGCCGGGAACCGCGGTCATCCTTTCATCCGGGCGCTGCATGTCATCCGCATAGCTCTCACGCTGATTTTGCCCATAGCTTCCGCCATAGCCTTCACTATATCTCCCATACCGGTCATTCTGCTTTTGCGCCCTGCCAGTCGCAAATTTGCTGCTTTCCTCTATGGTTTTAGCCAAAAGCCCGGGCGCGCCAAGCTCGCGCAGCACCTCAGTTTCGCTCCTCCCGGCTGCCACCTGACTGTTGATATATGTTCTGTAATAATCCGTATTTTCAACTATTACGGAATCCGGCACCTTTCCCTCAAGAGCCTCCCGAAGCTGTCTCAAAAATTCCTCGCGGTTCATACCAATCCTCCATGACCGAAATCACATCTGCTCATCCATACCCCTGCCGTTCGTCCTATGCTTTATGTATACGGCGGGATTTTTCTTCATTTCAACCATATCGCAAAATGCATGCAGCACCATTCTTTCCTTGTTGCAGGCTCCCGTGTTTTTTCCGGTATCCCCTATGATATTATATCTGTTCATTTGCCATATATACAAATCCGTAAGTCCATAGCCCTCGCACTTTACCCTGTCCAAAAGCGAATGGTTTTCCAGATAATACACAAGCTCGTCAAAAAGCTCTCTGTCCAATATCAGCTCCGCCCAAAGCCTGTCACAGTATTCCTTATCCTCTCCCGCAAGAGCGCCAAGCGCGAGCATCCCCTCGTATGCCTTAATGCGTCTTGCATCATGCAATATCCCTGCCATAGCATCCGTCACTTCCCGTATAAAATCCCGTGCTTCCCTTTTATTCCTGCACGCTCCGATTTTCTTCGTCCGCGTACATTGTAGCATAATATTGTGTTCGCGTAAATTAAGTAAATATAAATTTTCAATTTACAATTTTCAATTTACAATTTTCAATTTACAATTTCCTATACGACCAAAAAAGACCTTATCCTCAAAATCACAATAAGGTCTTTTTCAAAATCAATATATCAGCCCTTTACGCTTCCCATAGTCACGCCCTGCACGATGAACTTTGACAGCAACAGATAAACGACCACAACCGGCAAAATCGAGAATGCAATCATCACATACACCTGCCCCATGTCAAACTTAAGGAAGTCCGCGCTTCTAAGCTGCGCTATCAAAATCGGCAGCGTTTTCTTATTGTCACTGTGAAGAATGAGCGCCGGAGTAAAATAATTATTCCAACTGCTTACAAAGGTGAAAATCGCCTGCACCGCAATCGCGGGCTTCATGACCGGCAGCACAATGCTGTTGAATGTACGAAATTCTCCCGAACCGTCAATACGCGCAGCCTCTATCAGTGAAAGCGGCAGCGTGCTGTCCATATACTGCTTCATATAGAAAAATGTGACCGGCGCCGCAATCGTCGGCACAATCAGCGGTATAAACGAATCCTCAAGCTTCATTTTACTCACAAGCTGCACAAAGCCCAAAGCCGTTACCTGCGACGGTATCATCATCACCATCAGTATAAACGTGTACATAAATTTTTTCATTTTAAAGTTATACGCATGAATCGCGTAAGCCGTCATTGCCGAAAAATATGTACACAGAACCGCGCTGAAGACGGATATGGTAAGGCTGTTTACAAGCCCTGACAGTATCGGCTGCGTGCCGTTTAAAAGCCCTTTCCAGTTCTGAAGCAGATATTTGCTCGGAAACGGGCTGAAGCCCTGCGTAAGCTCGCCCTTGGAACGGGTTGCGTTGATAATCAGCACATAAAACCAAAACAGGCATAAGAAGCTGATGAGCACAAGCACTATGTATGCGATGGTTCTTTGGGCATGGATGTTAAGTCCCTTTGACACTTCCTGTTTTCTATTCATGCCGGCACCTCCTATTTCACACTCTTTTTGTTCGTAAAATTAAATACCAACAGACTCAGCACTCCGGTAATGATAAAGAGGACTACCGAAAGCGCGCCGCCAAGTCCGTAATTTTTGCTGTACAGATGCTTGTTCAGATACATGATGAGCGTCATGGTTGAACGCATCGGATCGCCCGTCGCGTTCGTCAGCACCTGCGGCACATCAAACATCTGTAATCCGCCTATCAGCGATGTAATCATTACATAGACTAATATCGGCTTCAGCAGCGGCAATGTAATCTTAAAGAACACCTGAGTTGAGGTCGCTCCGTCCACCTCCGCCGCCTCCGACAGCGACGTGTCAATTCCCATCATGCCTGCCATAAGAAGAATGGTCGTATTTCCAAACCACATCAGGAAATTCATGAACGCCACAAGCCCTCTTGCGCTCCATACATTTGAGAGGAATTTATACGGCTCATCCAAAATGCCAAGCTGCACCAAAATGGAATTAATCGGCCCTATATCCGAAAATAGTGTAAAAAACAGCATTGCAAAGGCAGACGCCATGATTAAATTCGGAAGGTAAATAACAGTCTTAAAAAATGCCTGGAACTTAAGGCGAAGCCTCGGATTGGAAAACCATGCGCCCAAAAGCAGCGACACGATAATCTGAGGTATGAAGCCCATCAGCCACATGATAATGGTATTTTGCGCATATACCCAAACATCTCCGTTCGTAAGAATCGTCTTGTAATTTTGAAGTCCCACAAAATTCGGTCCTATCTGCGTCAGACCAGAACGGTAATTTTCAAAAAAACTGTTATAGATTGTGCTCAGCAGGGGAATCATTTGAAAGATTAAATAAACCACCACAAACGGTATCAGAAAAATATAGCCCCATTTATTATAGCTGACAACTTTTCCCCTCTTAACCTTGCTCATAAAAAACCTCCATTCTTGTTTTGCATCATCCTCTTTAAAGCCTGCTGCCCGTAAAGCTTCATTTTGCAAATGGAGCCACATCTGCCTGCCGGCAGACATGGCTCATCTTTGTTTGATATCCGGATTTTAATAGGTCAGCTCAGGATACTTCTCTACAACTGCCTTGTAGAATAAATCAAGCGCGTCGTCCAAGGTCGCGTTGCCCTCAAAGTAATTCTTCATCGCGTTCTGGAACTCCTCGTTACAGCCCTGGTCATAGCTTGACTGATTGCTCAGATCAATATTCTCAGCGCCTGCGCAGAACATCGGAAGCGGGTTCTGTCCGCCAAGCACTGCGTTTGAATACTCCTCGCCGTCGATAAGCTTCTCGCCGCTTGCAAGAGCCTCCATTGCAGGCTTGTTGTTTACAAAATCATTATCCTCAAGCACGATTTCAGTCATAATGTCCTCATCGCAGGTAAGCTTCAAGATAATATCCTTAACAAGACTCGGGTTGTCTGTGCCTGTTGCCGCGCAAATCCATGTGCCGCCCCAATAGAAGCCCTGAGGACCTTCCGCTGCGCCCCAGCCGCCTGCATTTGCAATACTGCCTTCCGTGTCCGCTGCCATTGAGAAGTCAATCAGCCATGCGGGTCCAAAATAGCAGAATACCTTTCCGGAAGGATAGAAGCCTGCGCTCCACTCATCGCTCCAAAGCTCATGTGTACCTGTCTGTCCTGCGTCCACCATTTCCTTTGAGTCTTCAACCCACTGCATAATGTTGTCGTCAATGTTGATTACGCCGTCCTCAACCCACTTTGAGGTAACATTGTTTGAATATACGCGGTATGTATCGTTTACGGATGAGGTCATGTAATAACCTGCTTCCTTCATTGTGGCAGCCGTTTCAGCAACGGCATCCCAATCCGAAACATATGCCTGAACCTCATCCGGGTCATCAGTGCCGAGCACCTCGTTTGCCACGTCCCTGCTGTAAATCAGAACGCCCGGGCAGCCCTGCCATGACACACCCTTTAAATCGCCGTTTGAATCCGTAACAATATCCTTTGTGTACTGATACTGATTTGCCAGGTCATCCTCCGTGATGCCTAAGTCGGAAATCTTCATTGTGTACTCCGTGTCCACATACTTAAGCGCATAATCCGCCTCTACAAGGAACATATCAATCTTGTCGTCCGCTGCGGCGTCCGCCTGCTTTAACAGGTTTTCGTCAAGGTTGTTCTGATATGCGTTGTCATCGCTCGGAGTGATGAACCAGTTTACGGTCACATCGCCGATTTTGCCTGTTGTCGCGTCAACCTCCTCATAGTCGGGATAATGATCCGTGACGCGGCTCTTAAACTCTTCGTTCCATACATAAATGTTTAAGACGCTGCCCTCATCCGAGGCTGCGGCTTCGCCGGCAGCCGTTTCAGCGGTAACAGTTGTTTCAGCAGATGCCGTCGTTTCAGCGACTGTATCTGCTGCGGAAGCAGCAGAGTCTGTCGACGTGTCGGCTGACTCACTGCTGCTTCCGCAGCCGCCGAGCATGGTTACTGCCATTGCTGTTGAAAGTAAAATGCTGATTGCTTTTCTCTTCATTTTAAATTCCTCCCTATTGAATATGAAATAAATAACTTTTATATCAAGCCGTTCTCTCCGACGGGAACTGCCCCGCAGCCGGCTTAATACCTGCACCATATGAAATTT
Organism: Lachnospiraceae bacterium; assembly: GCA_021202335.1. Taxonomy (GTDB): domain Bacteria; phylum Bacillota; class Clostridia; order Lachnospirales; family Lachnospiraceae; genus COE1. Next base: position 43,226 of record JAJQDE010000016.1, on the reverse strand, counting down.
TTTCCTGCCACGGAGCCGCCCTCCTGCAGCTTTCCGTTTATCATGTACTGCTTTATGGGCGTTGCCTTTTGATTTTCTCTGAGGCTTATCAGCTTTTTCGCCGCAAGCTCTCCAATCTGTTTCGTATTCTGCCTGTACGTCGTAAGCTTCGGCTCAATCTGCGACGCCATCATGATACCGTCATAGCCGGCGACCGAAATATCCTGCGGAATTTTCAGCCCTCTGTCCTTTATGGCATTGATTCCTCCTATCGCGGAAAAATCATCGGGATAGAGAATACATGTCGGTCTTTCCTCCAAATCCAGCAGCATGTTTGTGATAACGCCCGCCGTATATGAATCCCTGTACCTGCCCTTTTGCAGGTACTCCTCCCGCACCTCAAGCTCATGGCGTTCCATAAACTGATAGTAGGTGGAAACTCTGTTGGTTGTTACCATGGAGTCCTCTCCATAAATGTAGGCAATTTTTCTGTGTCCCTGATTGTAAATATATGTAAGCAATGCGTCCATACCCTGTATATTGTCGGAAACGATCGATATTCTGCCGTTAAACACATAATCGACCGTGACAACCGGGATATCGCTCTCCAAAAGCTCTACGACCTCAGGGTCCTTGAAATTTGCCACCACAATCACAACACCATCAAGGCCTCTGTATACGGCATGCTGCAAATATGACATTCTGTCCTTCCTCTGCTTTGAATTGTTCAAAAACATAATGTCATAGCCGCTGCGCTCCGCCTCATTTCTAAAGCTTTCAAGTATCTGCGCAAAGTAATCGTGCGTAAAGCCGCTTCTCGATTCCTCCTTATAAAACACTCCAAGATTGTAGTTCTTGTTGGTTTTTAACGCCCTTGCGGAAAAATTCGGGTGATATCCAAGCTCCTTTGCCGTGTTTTGCACCCTGATGCGCGTCTCTTCGCCAATATCGCTAAGGTTGTTTAACGCCTTACTGACAGTGGCAACCGACACTCCGCAGACTGCGGCAATATCCTTCATGGAAACCATAGCCCCGCTCCTTTCCCTTCAAGCAATTACTTAATCGTTTTCGTAGTTTTACTATACATCATAATGACCATTTTGGCAATAGAATTTTATATTTTTGTAGATATTTTTATATTTTTCTGTCAATTTCTTCAAAAATCAGCGTGGATTCTTTCGCACATTGCACAAAATTTACTTAAACCTTTACTTATAGTATTGCATTCATACAGCAGTATATGTTAAATTTAGCTTGTAACATGCAACTTAAACGTTTTCGCTGTGAGCAGCGGAAAAAGAACAGGCTTTGTTTGTTCCGGCTGTTTGTGCAGGAGCGTCACAAACAGCTCTGATGGCATCAATCGCTTACGCTCCGGAATGGAGATTCTTATGAAATTCGGATATTTCGATGACAAAAATCGTGAATACGTCATCACAACACCCCAAACACCGCTTCCGTGGATTAATTATCTCGGCTGCGGCAACTTCTTTTCATTAATATCAAATACATGCGGCGGCTATACCTTTTATAAGGACGCAAAGCTCATGCGCCTCACGCGCTACCGCTATAATAATGTGCCCTACGACAGCAACGGCAAATACTTCTATATAAAAGACGGCGACACCATATGGAACCCCGGCTGGCAGCCATCAAAAACCGGGCTTGACTCTTACGAGTGCCGCCACGGCATCGGTTACAGCCGTTTCACCGCGTCAAAAAACGATGTCCTTGCATCAGTGCTTACCTTTATTCCGATGAACGACTGCTGCGAAATTTCACAGCTAAAGCTGAAAAACAACAGCGCCTCCGAGAAAAAGCTCTCTCTCTTTTCATATGTGGAGTGGTGCCTTTGGAACGCTGACGATGATTCCAGAAATTTCCAAAGGAATTTAAGCACCGGCGAGGTGGAGATCGCAGGCTCTGCGATTTACCATAAGACGGAATACCGCGAGCGCAGGAATCATTATGCCTTCTACACCGTAAACGCGCCTGTTGACGGCTTTGATACCATCCGTGAAAAATTCATCGGAACCTACAACGGCGCCGACAGACCTGAAGCCGTTGTTGCGGGGCAATGCACAGGCTCGATGGCAAGCGGCTGGGCTCCCGTCGCGGCGCATCAGATTAATGTCACGCTTGCGCCCGGCGAGGAAAAATCCTATGTATTTTTGCTCGGATATGCGCAAAATCCCGTTGAGGAGAAATTTGAGGCTCCGAACGTAATCAACAAGAAGCCCGCGGAGGCTCTGATTGCAAAATACAATACCGACGCCGCAGTGGAACGCGCCTTTGCGCAGCTGAACGCTTATTGGGAGTCGCTTCTTGGCCGCTATGTAGTGGAATCCGGAAACGACAAGGTCAATCGTATGGTCAATATTTGGAACCAGTATCAATGCATGGTGACATTCAATATGAGCCGCTCAGCGTCCTACTATGAATCGGGAATCGGGCGCGGCATGGGCTTTCGCGACTCCTGCCAGGATCTGCTCGGCTTCGTGCATTTGATTCCCGACCGCGCAAGGGAACGGATTATCGACATTGCCTCCACTCAGTTTCAGGACGGAAGCGCTTATCACCAGTACCAGCCTCTTACAAAGAAGGGCAACTCCGATATAGGAAGCGGCTTTAACGACGACCCGCTCTGGCTGATTGCCGGCACAAGCGCATATGTGCGCGAAACGGGGGATTTGTCCATCTTAGAGGAGCAGGTGCCATACGACAACGACATGAGCGTCGCCACAACGCTGATGGAGCATTTAAAGCGCTCCTTTGACTATATCGTAAACCACAAAGGACCGCACCTGCTTCCGCTGATCGGACGGGCAGACTGGAACGACTGCCTGAACTTAAACTGTTTCTCAGAGCACCCGGGCGAATCCTTCCAGACCTTCGGACCAAGCGAGGGCGCAGTCGCGGAATCGGTGTTCATCGCGGGCATGTTCGTAAAATACGGCGAGGAGTATGCGCAGCTTGCCGAGCTTTTGGGCGACATGGCGGAAGCAAAGCGCGCAAGAGCCGAGGTTGCCGCCATTTACGATGCGGTCTTAAAGGACGGCTGGGACGGAGAATGGTTTATCAGGGCATATGACGCTTACAGCCGCAAGGTCGGCTCGAACGAGTGCGAGGAGGGCAAGATTTACATTGAACCGCAGGGCTTCTGTGTGCTTGCCGGCATCGGCGTGCAGGAGGGGCTTGCCAAAAAGGCGCTGGATTCCGTGAAGGAACGGCTTGACACCAAATACGGCGTGATGATTTTACAGCCCGCCTACACAAAATACCATGTGGAGCTTGGCGAAATTTCCTCATATCCGCCCGGATATAAGGAGAACGCCGGTATCTTCTGCCACAACAATCCGTGGGTATCCATCGCGGAAACGGTTATCGGGCGCGGCGACCGGGCATTTGAGATTTACCAAAAGACCTGCCCTGCCTATGTGGAGGAAATCAGCGAAATCCACCGGACTGAGCCGTATGTGTATTCGCAGATGGTCGCAGGCCGCGACGCAAAGTACCACGGCGAGGCAAAAAACAGTTGGCTTACGGGTACGGCGGCCTGGACGTTCGCCAATATCTCACAATATATTTTAGGCGTATATCCAACGCACAAGGGACTCAGCATCAACCCATGCGTGCCCTCCGACTTTGGCGATTTTAAGGTCACAAGGCGTTTCCGTGACGTTACATATCACATCAGCGTGAAAAACCCCGGGCATGTCCAAAAGGGCGTGGCTTCCATGACAGTGGACGGTGTAAAAATCGACGGCTGCATTGTTCCTTTTGAGAAGGGAAGCAGCGATGTAAACGTGGAGGTTGTAATGGGATAACAGAATGTGCAATTTAAGCTGTTAATTTGGGTTTTTATTGTACTTGACAAAGCTTTACACCAAAACACGGGATTGTAAAATCAACGAAAACCCACAATTTCCACAAAGTTATCCATATTTATATAAAGTCGAAAATGCACATTATTCGTGACATTCGTGTCATAATGTGCATTTTCATCTTTTATATATTGAAATATTCTCTCAAACTCGCGCTCAATATTTTGTTATCAGTATCGAATCGCCGAATTTCTCGCAGTAGCGCTCCGCGCGTTCCCAAATGACCACATCCGGGTCATATTCCTCATACATGCCGTAATCAAATTCATCAGGGTATACCCAATATACCTCCTTGTAATATCCCTTGCAGATTGTGGACAGAAAGCCCCCAAAGGAATCCCCCACAAACAAAAGCACCTGGTCGTGATACTGTGACTCGTCCGCAGACTCCTTCTCAAACGAATACACGGTGTCAATCTTATATTTCCCTGTGGAGCCCAATCCTGCGATATATGCAAGGTCGCCCACATAGTCCGTGGCGTCAGTGCGGAAGCTGACGGAGGAAAGCGGTGCTGAGGCCCCGTATACGGCTTCAAAGAGCGCCTGCATAATCACAAAGGAGCCTTTCTGATTGCAGTGCGTGTCCGTCAGATAATAGAGCTGCGCGTCATCCTTATTGGCAATCAGCTCATCCTTGGGATATATAAACACCAGCTCCGTATTTTCGTTTACGTACTCCGTAAGCTGCTGCCCCCTGGAAACCTCGTTTACTCTCGCAATCGTGTCGGGCATGTTCTCCTCATAGACAATTTCCTTGTTCGGCACGCAAATGGCATAAAATTCAATCCCCATCGACTCAAGGTGCGCCCGCGTCGCCACCATATTTGCGGTAATCGCTTCAAGCTCCGCATCCGTAAAATGATTTATACCCATATAATCCCAAAGCGGCTGACCATCCAACTGTGTCTTATAAAAAAACATATTGTTTTTACCCAAGAGCACCTGCGTGGACTCAATGTAGGTTCCGCCCGTAAGCAGTGAGGTCAGCTCCGTGTTGAACGCTATCAGCTTTGTCCTGCCAAACAGCCCTTCCGTAAAGCCGGTGACGGCGTTTTGCAGGCTCGTAAACCACGTTTCGGCTGACGCATCAGCCTGTGCCTCCTGCGCTTCGTCCTCCTGCGTTTCGTCCGAGTCGGAGGCAGTCCCGTTATTTTCGAGAATAGCCTGCTGCTCACTGCTGCGCTGCTCCTCCTGCTGCGGAAGAACATTCCGCACTGCCGTCGCAAGCGGCAGGGCAATGATAAACGCCAAAAAGACAATCGCTATCCATTTATCTCTGTTTTTCATATATTCCCTCATTTCCGCGCTGCTCTTTGCGCATAACGCAATGTTTGTGCAAGCAACGCGCAGTCACAAACTTGCAGAACCAACAAAGTTGGTTCTTGTGAAAAATTTATTTTTCACTCTTTCCTCCATTCCGGACATTCATACCGGCAAACGCGCGATTATTTCCAAGCCTTAAAAGTTAAAATAGATAAAAGGATTGTAGGCATTGTTGCTGATAAACGACACGCTTACTACAAGGCATATCACAACGCCTGCGGCATATACCGCCTGCCATACCCTGTTGTCGCAAAGCTTTGCGTCAATCCAAGGCAGCAGCGGCGCGCTTCCGATTACCGCAAAGGCAAAGTACAGCCAATTCTGCGCAATATACTCCCAAACCGACCTGTCAATCAGCCCCTTTGCTCCGATGCCGAACATAGCCTTGATGTATAGGAACGCGTTTCCCATACCTGATGAACGGAAAATGACCCAGCCTATGACGACAAGCAGCATGGTATAAATATGCCCCCACCAATATTCCTTTTTGGAAAGCCCCGTGAGCTTTTCAAAGGTAAGTATCGCAAAATACATAAGCCCCCACGCGATAAACGTCCAGTTTGCGCCGTGCCATATACCCGTAAGCAGCCACACCACAAAAAGGTTGAACACATGACGCGGGACGCTTACTCTGCTGCCGCCCAGCGGAAAATATACATAGTCGCGGAACCATGTTTGCATGGAAATATGCCAGCGCCGCCAAAATTCCGACACGGTTTTTGCAATATACGGATAGCGGAAATTTTCCTCAAAGTGAAAGCCGAACATCTGCCCTAAGCCAATCGCCATATCCGAATAGCCGGAAAAATCAAAGAATATCTGAAAGGTGTAAGCTATCGCTCCAAGCCACGCCATGCCCGCAGAGCCTTGAAACTCGCCGTTTATTATAAGGTCGAAGGCATTGTCCGCCACGGTCGCCATATTGTTTGCAATCAGCACCTTTTTGCCAAGACCGATGCAAAATCTTGTCGCCCCCGCTGAAAAATCCTTAAAATTCTCCACGCGGTGTTCTATCTGCTCCGCTATGGTTTCGTACCGCACAATCGGTCCCGCAATGAGCTGTGGGAAAAACGAAATGTAAAGCCCGACATTCAGCGGATTTTTCTGCACCTTACCGCGTTTCCTGTATACATCTATTACATATGACATCGCCTGAAAGGTAAAAAATGAAATACCTATCGGCAGCGCGACAACCGGCACGGGAATGTCCGTGCCTAAAAAGCGGTTAATCTGCAGCACCGTAAACTCGCTGTATTTATACCAGCCGAGCACGCCTATATTGACGCACACCAGCGCCGCAAACAAAAGCGCCCGAACGGGCTTCCTATCGCGAAAGCGGTCAACAAGCATACCCATCAGCCAGTTAAACACAATACAGCCCATCATCAAAAACACATACACCGGCTCGCCCCATGCATAGAAAAAAAGACTCGCAATCAGCAAAAACACATTTTTTGCCGCCTTTGTCTTTCTAAGCAGAGCGTAGTATACCACCAGCACCACCGGCAAAAATACAAACAAAAAAACCTCACTTGGAAAAAGCATTTTTTAATCCTCCATGCCATCGTCAAGCTCTATCTCTCCGTCAAACACCGTGGCGGCAGGCCCCGTCATATACACAAGATTGTTTTCCCTGTCCCACTCGCACGTAACCGCGCCGCCCAAAAGATGCACATTGACAAGCCTGTCCGTATGCCCGTTTAAAACGCAGGCGACAGCCGCAGCGCAGCTTCCGGTGCCGCACGCAAGGGTTTCGCCCGTGCCGCGCTCCCACACGCGCATCTGCACGTTATTCCTGTCGATAACGCGCACAAACTCCGTGTTTATCCGCTCGGGAAAACGCTCATGATTTTCAAAGTATTTCCCGACCGCTTCAATATCAAAGTCCTTCATGTCGTCAATATCATTGATAAAAACAACCGCATGCGGGTTTCCCATTGAAACGCAGGTCATTTTGTAAGCCCTGCCCCGCACCTCAATCTCCTCGTCGATTACCTGCTCATTCTTCGAGATAACAGGCACGTCCGCAGCCTTCAAAATCGGCGCTCCCATTTTCACACGCACGCTCTCGGCCTTATTTCTGTCGTTCACGCTAAGCTCAAGATACTTCACGCTCCCGAAGCTTTCGACCGTAATGCTCCGCTTGTCCGTCAGCCCGTTGTCGTATACATATTTTGCCACACAGCGGATACCGTTTCCGCACATCTGCGCCCGGCTTCCGTCCGCATTGTACATCTCCATCTCAAATTCGGCTTTTGTCCCTTTATTTATAAAAATAACGCCGTCGCCGCCTATGCCAAAATGCCTGTCGCTCAAGCGCCTTACAAGCTCAGGCTTTTTGTCCTCCTCCACATGCTCGCAAATGCCGTTGATATAGATGTAATCATTCCCGCAGCCGTGCATTTTCGTAAACTTTAATTTCATGAAAATACCCCCATTCCAAATTTGCCGATTCCGTTTCATATTCCGGTATGCTGCTTATTTCAGTTCAAGGCAAGAAGCATCTGCGCCGTTTCCACAAGGCTTATGCTGTTATCCATGCTGCGCTTCAGCAGATAGCGGTGCGCCTCGTCCTCCGTCATATTGTTTCTTTGTATCAAAAGCGTTTTCGCACTGTCAATGATTGCCGACTCCTCAGCGCTTCGCACCTTGGGCTTCTCCTTCTGCTTCTTCCTGCGCCGGATAATTCCCTGCGACATCATTCCGACCGTATTTACAAGCTCATGCACCTTAAGCGGCATCACAAGTCCCATAATTCCCGTACCTGACACCTCCGCCAACACTCTTTGGGACGCCATGACGACCATCTCAAAGCCGGGCGGAAGGTTTTCCTTAATGTCTACGCAAATCATATCCGCAAGCCTGTAACCTGAAATAATGATACCGTCGTGAAATTCGTCCGCATAACTGAGCGCCTGCGCACCCGAAGTGCAGACAGCCATTACGCTAAATCCATTCTTCACCAGAATATTTTTGATGCCCTTGGCGTCCTCTATTTTGGCAAAGACCACTATTATATTTGTCAACGGTACACCTCCAATTCCTATACCCGGTTCTCAAAGGCGTCCCTAAATCTTATAAAGATACGACTCTATTTCCCACGCCGTTACCTGTAAATCGTACTCCTTCCATGCCGCTATCTTAGACTCATGAAGCTGCTCGAACACGCGCCCGCCCAAAAGGTCACGCAAAAGCGGGTCGTTTTTCATCTCCGCACACGCGCTGCGCAGATCCGAGGGAAGCGTTTCAATCCCGCGAAGCCCTGCCTCCTGCTCCGAAAGCGCATTGATATTATCCCGCACCTCGGGCGCAGGCTCGATTTTATTTTTAATGCCGTCAAGCCCCGCCATAAGACATGCCGCAAACGCAAGATACGGATTGGCGGAAGGGTCGGGACTGCGAAGCTCTATCCTTGTGTGCTCGCCTCTGATATTGGGCACACGAATCAGCGTGTTGATGCCAAGGGTGCTCCATGCAATATACACCGGAGCCTCAAAGCCGGGCTTTAACCTCTTATAGGAATTTACAAGCGGATTTGTCACCGCGCAGATTCCCTTCACATGCTTCATCAGTCCGCCCATGAAATAGTACGCTTCGCGACTTAAGCCGTTTTTGCTGTCGGGCGCGTTAAAAATATTTTTCCCGTCCTTGCTGAGCGACATATTGATATGCATGCCGGAGCCGCCGAATTCACTTCTCGGCTTTGGCATAAAAGTAGCGTGCAGCCCGTGATGCTTTGCTATCGTCTTGACCGCAAGCTTGAAGGTCATAATGTTGTCAGCCGTGTGAAGCGCCTCGTCGTAGCGGAAATCAACCTCATGCTGCGAGGGAGCCTTTTCATGATGGCTTGCCTCCACGTCAAAGCCCATGTCCTCTAAGGTAAGCACGATATCCCTTCTTGCGTTCTCCCCGTTGTCCAAAGGCCCCATGTCAAAAAAGCCCGCCTGCTCATTGGTATTGGTGGTCGGTTTCCCGTTTTCATCACAATTAAACAGGAAAAACTCACACTCCGGCCCCACCTCAAAGGTATATCCCATATCCGCGGCCTCTTTTATCGCTTTCTTTAATATGTAGCGGCAGTCGCCCTCAAAGGGCTTGCGGTCCGCACGATACACGTCGCAGATAAAGCGCGCCACCTTCCCCTGCTGCGGACGCCACGGAAAAATAGTAAAGGTGTCCAAATCAGGATAGAGGTACATATCCGCATTATCTGTCGGCAGCATGCCCTCAACAATCGAGCAGTCAAACATGCAGTCGTTATTGAGCGCCTTTTCAAGCTGTCCCACCGTAATCGCCACATTCTTGAAATTGCCCTCAATATCCGTAAACTGCATACGGATAAACTGCACATCCTCCTCCTCTACAATATTCATAATATCCTGCTTTGTATACTTTGCCATATTAATCTCCTATTCTTGCTCAAGCCCGCAAATTTGGGCACAAGCACAAATTTGCCGTGTGAAAAATTTATTTTTCACACTATCTTCCATTTCTGCTCAAACGGCTTTTGCCGCAGACGCAAATTGCAACTGAAATTTCCGCGCTTACCGCAAGCGCCTTTATAAATCTGCCGTATTCCCTGCATAAACCCGCCGCCCGGCTCATACCTTATATAAAAGAATGAAACGGAGTCCCGCACATGAGCTCTAATACGAAAATTGTTGTCCTTCGTTCAAAGGCATTGGTTTATGCACTTGTGCTGATAATAATAAGTGTAGTTATAATAATGACAGCCGTGTCACTTTTTGCTCCGCAAAAGGAAAGCGCCACGGCTCCTTCCTCCGGCGAAGCGGAAAGCGAGGAAAGCACGCAGACACAGTCCGAGGCTTCCCAAACCGTGACCTCACAAGCCATCTACACGCCCGGCATCTACACCGCCGCCATAAAGCTCGGAAACGTAAATGCAGAGCTGCAGATTACAGTGGACGCAGACCGCATTAACTCCATATCGCTTGCAAACCTCGACGAATCCGTCACCACGCTCTATCCGCTCATGCAGCCGACGCTTGAGGAGCTTTCCGCAAGCATCCTTGAAAGCCAAAGCCTTGAAGGAATAAGCTATGACGACGAGAACCGCTACACCTCCATGCTGCTTTTACAGGCAATCAGCACAACGCTCGACAAAGCGGCGGTGCAAAATGAAACAGGCTCTTTGGAAACAGACGCGGCAACAGGCGCTATATACTGATGCTTTCCAGCTCGTCAAGCCATATGCGTGCGCACGCGTCCGAGGGCATCCGCAAATCGCCTCTCGGCGAGAGCGCAACGCTTCCGACCTTTGGTCCGTCGGGCAGACATGAGCGCTTGAACTGCTGTGCGAAAAATCTGCGGTAAAAGGTCTTTAACCATTTTAAAATGACATCCGCGTCATATTCTCCCTTAAAGGTCTGCAGCGCGATGCGGTACACCTTTGAGGGGGGATAGCTGCACCTTAGCATATAATAAAGGAAAAAGTCGTGCAGCTCATAAGGCCCCACTAAATCCTCCGTCCTTTGGGAAATCCTGCCGTCGCTCTCAGGCGGCAGAAGCTCCGGGCTGACCGGCGTGTCGAGCACATCCGTAAGCACACCCGTAAGCTCCGGATTTTTGCAGGTATCGGCATAATATTTTACCAAATGACGCACCAGAGTTTTCGGCACGCCGACATTTACGCCGTACATGGACATGTGATCCCCGTTGTAGGTCGCCCAGCCAAGCGCAAGCTCCGACATATCACCCGTTCCGATTACAAGGCCGCCGGTCTTGTTTGCCAAATCCATAAGCACCTGCGTCCGCTCCCTTGCCTGACCGTTCTCATAGGTCACGTCATGATTGTCGGGATTTTGTCCGATATCCTCAAAATGCCGCATCACGGATTTTTTAATATCTATCTCCATAAGCTGCGCTCCGCAGGTTTTCGCAAGCCTGCACGCGTTGTCGCAGGTTCTGTCGGTGGTGCCAAAGCAGGGCATCGTGACCGCCAAAATTGCGCTCCGCTCAAGCCCCAGCATATCAAACGCCCTGACAGCCACCAAAAACGCAAGCGTAGAATCAAGACCGCCCGAGATGCCGATTACTGCCGTTTTTGCGCCCGTGTGCTCCATGCGTTTCTTAAGACCGTTTGCCTGTATGGAAAGAATCCTGTCACAACGCCTGTTTTTGGCGTCTGCGTCTGACGGCACAAAAGGGGCGCGGTTAAAGGTTCTTATCAGCCTCGTCTTTTCCACCCGCTCATAGCAAAAATGCACGGTTACATGCGGCAGTGCCTTATCCGGCGCAAAAGAGCTCATGCGTCTGCGCTCCAGCCTCAGCTTTTGTATATCAATGTCCGCATAGATTATGCCCGTCGTAAAGGGCGCGCTCTCCGCCAGCATTACTCCGTTCTCGGCGATAATGTCGTGACCGCTGTACACTAAATCCTGAGTGGACTCACCCTCGCCCGCGCTCGCATATACATACGCCGACAAAAGCCGCGCGCTTGTCGCCGTCACAAGCTCCCTGCGGTAAGTATCCTTCCCGACCAAATCGTCGCTTGCCGACAGATTGACCAGCACGTCAGCCCCCGCAAGCGCATGTCTTGTGCCGGGAGAATACGCCGTCCACAAATCCTCACAGATTTCGCAGCCGACCGCAAGCCCGTCCATGTTGTCGCAGACAAGCAGGATATCCGTTCCGAAAGGAATGTCCTCCCCCCGCAGATGCAGCTTATCACAGATACCGCCTCCCGGAGAAAAGTGGCGCAGCTCATAAAACTCCGCATACGTGGGTATATTTTCCTTTGGTATCAGGGCAAGCAGTTTTCCGCCCTTGAGCGCAGCCGCCGCATTATAGAGCTTATGCCCCCGCTCAATCGGAAGCCCCACAAACACAAGCGCGTCAGTGTCCCTTGTGTTTGCCGCAATATCAAAGAGCGCCTTCACTGCTTCATTTAAAAGCTTATCCTGCAAAAAAAGGTCGCCGCAGGTATAGCCGGTAATGCACAGCTCCGGAAGCACAATGATTTTTGCCCCCTCGCTGTCAGCCCTGATAATCATGTCGGTTATTTGGGCTGCATTGTATACGGTATCGGCAACCCTGATTTCAGGAGTCGCCGCCGCCACCTTAATAAATCCGTCCGTCATTTCACATGCCTTTCACTTGATTTATTTGCTCAAATTTAACAGCCCGGTTAAATCAGCCGTATCGAAACTGTAGATTTTATCGCAGAACTGACATCTTACCTCCACCGGCTTTGCGTCGTCAATCATCTCCTGAATATCCTTTTTACCGATGCTGATAAGCGCTCTCTCAACGCGCTCGCGGCTGCAGTCGCACACATACCGGGCGGGAAGCGTATCGTTTATTTCCAGTCCCCAATCCCCCAAAAGCAGCTCCAAAAGCTGCTCGGGCGTGCTGCCCGCGTCAAGGATATCCGTCACGCTGTCCATCGATTTCAGCTTTTCCTCCAGCGCGCTTATCGTTTCATCCTCCGCAAAAGGCATCAGTTGTATGATAAAGCCTCCCGCCTGCTTTACGGTGTTATTCTTTTCCATAAGCACGCCAAGCCCGACAGCGGAGGGCACCTGCTCGGAGGTTGCAAAATAATATGTCAGATCCTCCGCAATCTCGCCTGTCTGTATTTGAGTCTGCCCCACATACGGCTCTTTTAAACCCATATCCTTGATAACGCTCAATATCCCGTTTCCGACCGCGCCGCCCACATCAAGCTTTCCGAGCTTATTCGGCGGCAGCATCACCTGCGGTTCGAGCGCCGCGCCCTTTACATTCCCGTGGGAATCTGCGTTTACCGTCAGTCCGCGGACCGGTCCGTCGCAGTGTATCTGCATAGTGAGCACATCACGCTCTCCCTTGAGCATGCTGCCCATCATCGCAGCCCCGGAAAGAAGCCGCCCAAGCGCCGCCGTTATCACGGGGCTTGTATCATGTATGCGCCTTGCCTCCTCGACAAGCTCCCTTGAATTTATTGCAAAGGCACGTATCTGCGCGTTTGCCGCCGTCGCCCTTCCCAGATAGTCGCTCATTTCGTAATCTCCTTTGCTATACAATATATCCTTTCGCTCTTATCCGACACCGGAAAAAGCGTGTCGGCATCATACGCTTTCACAAACGAAAGCCCCGCCATTTCGAGAAACACCCTGATTTCCTCCAAGGTGTAGCCCCTCTGAAAATGCTCCTCGCAAAAACGCCCAAAAAGCTCACTGCCGCTCTCCGAAGCCTCCCCGTTTCTTACAAAAACAGTTAAATCATACTCATTAATACAGCTTTCCTCATCGTAATAATTTTCCCAAATGAAGCTGCATTCCTCACGGTTTTCGGCAATGGTCGCATCGCCGATGGTTTCGTATTTATATTTAGTGTTAAAGTCAAACATGAAAATACCGCCCGGGTCAAGGTAATTGTTGACAAGGCGAAAACATTCGACAATGTCCCCGTCCTCAAGCAGATAGTTGATGCTGTCGCAGACGCTTACGACCGCGCGCACCGTACCGTACAGCTCAAAGGCGCGCATGTCCTGATTTAAATATAAAATATCATGCCCTGACGCCGCCCGTTTATTCAGCGCAATATTGAGCATCTCATCAGACGCATCGACGCCGATCATGTCATATCCCCTTTTTGCAAGAAGCTCCGTCATGCAGCCCGTACCGCAGCCAAGCTCCAAAACAAGCCCTTCCCTTATATCCCGGGCATACAGCTCGCGCACAATATTCTCACACCATGCCTCATATGGCGTTTCGTCCATAAAACGGTCGTACACCGCCGCAAAGCCCGTGTATGCCTCCATCTGAGCCTCCATTCCGCAGATTTACAATTTTACGATTTTATTCAGCCGCCGATTTTCATTGAAATAACAAAACCGATTGCCATCAGCACAACGCCCGAAAGGACCTCGATTATACCTATTGCATCAATCTCCATCATAATCAGTATTGCAAACGGCGAAGCGACAATAAGCCCGATAATCGCCCAGTAGGTGACTGCCGGAATTTTCCTGAGCATAAACTCAACAAGCTTTGCTACCACCACGATACCGATCAACACTCCAATCCCAAACGGGACAAGCACGACAAAGGTATTTAAAATCGCGGCAATGTCAAACGACTTAAGCGCATTGAGAAGCTCGTTTATAGTGTCAATGATTGTATTGTAATAGCCCAAAATCATCATGACCATGGAACCGCTCACTCCGGGAATCACCATTGTGGCTGCCGCAATCACTCCTACCGCAAAAAGCCTGATTACCGTGCCCGCGCTGAGCGTAATGTCCGCGCTTGCGCCGTTTCCCTCTCCGACAAGGGCAAGACCGACCACCAGCACGAAAAACAGGGCAAAGGCGAGTATTTGAGGAAAGCGTATTGTCACGCCCTTCACCTTTTTGTAAATCACAGGCAGCCCGCCTAATATTAAGCCTATAAAAAATAAATTTGTCTGCAGTGGGAACTTCGGGAACAATATCTCCGAAAACAGCTTTGCAAAAATGGCAATCGCAAGAAGCATACCGATAAGAATCTGGACAAGGAGCGCAACAGCCTCCTTCATCCTCCTGATAAAATGTGTCAGCACCAAAATAAGCCTGTCGTAAATTCCCATCGAAACCATCATGGTCCCGCCGCTTACCCCCGGTATGACATTTGAAATTCCGATCACAATCCCTCGCAGGACATTTAATATGAATTCTTTCATATCTTCCCTCCATTAATGCTTAACAGCTTTTTTATTTTTAAGATAGCGCTCCAAAAAGTCCAGCACCGCGTCCATTTCCTCATCCGTTCCTATGGAAATGCGCAGGTAATTTTCAATCCGCGGCTTGTTCCAATGCCTTACATAGATTTCATTTTCCCGCAGCACATCAAAAATTTCCTCCGCCGGCACATACGCGTGCGATGCGAAAATAAAATTTGTCTTAGAATCCGGGAATGTAAAGCCAAGCTCCGCCAAACGCTTTTTTGTGTTTTCCCTCGTCCGTATTACCTTTCCCGTAACGGCTTTAAAATACTCCTCGTTTTCAACCGACGCTATGCCCGCTATGATTGCCGCATCGTTCATGGTGTAGGAGTTGAATGAAAACTTTACGTCATTCAGATATCCTATCAGCTTTTCGCTTCCCATCGCATAGCCTATGCGCATCCCCGCCATCGAGCGCGATTTTGAAAAAGTCTGCGTGACAAGCAGATTTTCATATTTTTCAATCAGCGGCACGCAGCTTTCCCCGCCAAAGTCAATATATGCCTCGTCGACGATAACCACGGAGCCGGGATTTGCGCGGATAATCTCCTCAAGCTGCGATACCTCCATGAAAACGCCTGTCGGAGCGTTTGGATTTGCAATCACGATGCCGCCGTTTTCCTTAAGATAGTCCTCTTTCCGGATGCAAAATTGTCCGTCAAGCGGCTGACATTCATATGGAATTTTGTATAAATCCGCCCATACATCATAAAATGAATATGTAATATCCGGAAACAGTATCGGCTTTTGGGAATTAAAAAAGGTAAGAAACGACATGGAAAGCACATCGTCCGAGCCTACGCCCACAAACACCTGCTCCTTTGAAAGACCGTGCCTTTTGGCAAGCGCGCATACAAGCCCGGACACCTCCGGGTCGGGATATTTGCGCAGGATATCGCAGTCAATGCCGCGCAGCGCCTGCTCCACCCCCGGTGCGGGCGGATAAGGATTTTCGTTTGTATTAAGTTTTATTACATTTTTATTTTGAGGCTGTTCGCCCGCCACGTAGGGCACAACACGCCGAACATTGCTTTCCCAGCTCATAGTTTTCCTCATTTCCGCAAGCTTTGATTTTTCTACACTATTTCTTTATCATAGCAAACTTTTTTGTTTTATGCAATTCATAATATTTATTGACTGCAAAAGAATTTCATTCTACTATTAGATATAGAATTTATACAGTTGCATTTTTCAGAATGGAGATTATCATGTATCATTTAAAAATATTGATCAGCAGCTTTTTTGCCCTCTTTGCCGTAATGCGGCTTACGGGCATGGAAACAGGCAATCCCTTTTCCGTTATCCTCTTTATCGTTCTTTTATATATTTTCCACGCTTTAAACAGCGATGCCGCCGAAAGCCGGATGGAGCCAAAGGACCCGCCTCTCTGCGCCGTCCTTTCCCTGTGCTTTGCCACATTTACAGTCGCTGCCAAATACGAAACGATTTGCGCGGAATTGACAAGCGGGCTTTTTTGCGCCGTCGTACTGTTTTTTACATGGTTTGGATTATTCCTGATTTATTTTTACTTTTCCATATGGCTCATGCCGACAGCCGGCAGGCTTCACATCACGGGAAATGCGTATTCGCCGACGTGGTTTCCCATCGTAGCGGTCGCCGCCTGCATGCTTTGTTGGCTTCCTTATTTTCTGTATGAATACCCGGGCGTTATGACTCCCGACAGCATCAACCAGTACGCCCAGATAATCGGCGCATATGAGCTTAGCAACCACCATTCCATCGTACACACGGCGCTCATCGGTCTTTTTTACCATATCGGCACGACACTTACCGGCGATGCGCATTTCGGACTTGCCCTCTACACTCTCGCCCAGATGCTTTTTATGGCGCTTGTAGCAGGCTATGTGGTGAAAACCATGCAGACAGCATATATTAAAACGCCCATAATCATCGTTTCAATCCTGTTTTATGCGCTTATGCCTTATAACGGGATATGCGCCGTCACGATATGGAAGGATATTCCTTTTGCGGGCTGCGTCACTCTGTTTACCGCGGCGCTCGTGCGCTTTCTGCTGCGGGGAAGCGCATCGCACTTTACGAAGCCCCGCCCTTCTGAATACTTTACGCTTGTGCTGCCCTATGTCCTCTCGGGAGCAATGCTTAGCCTGCTCCGCGCCAACGGCTTTTACGCCTTTTTGGCGTCGCTTCCTTTCATACTGTTTATATACAGAAAAAGCCTGAAAATTATGCTGCCGGTACACGCCGCCATTTTGGCGCTCGTACTCTTTGTCAAATATCCTGTGATGCAGGTTTATGACGTAAGGCAGCCGGACTTTGTGGAATCTCTGTCCGTTCCCGTGCAGCAGCTTGCACGCGTTATCGCAAACGGCGAAAGCGTGACCGGGGAACAGCTCGAATTTTTGGAAAGCATTATGGATGTGACTAAGGTTTCAGACCTATACACGCCCGATGTTTCGGACAATATCAAAAATCTCATTCGTGAAAGCGGAAATGATTACCTTGAAGCGCATAAGAGTGAGTTTTTCAAAAATTGGTTTTTAATCGGCTTATCGCATCCCAAAACCTATTTTGACGCGTTTGTATCGCAGACATCAGGCTTTTGGTACCCTGACGTTTCCTACGAGGTGGGGCTTGCGGACGGCATATACACAAATGATTTCGGGCTTTATTGGCAGCCTGTCCTGCATGGCGGCATCGCAGTCAAAATCCGTGAAGTTCTGTTTAAGCTTCAGGATTTGGCGCCGCTTTACGGATCTTTATGGAGCATCGGCATGATGCTGTGGATGCTGCTGTTTACGCTTGCACTCAGCATACGCATCGGAAAGCCCGCAAATGTCCTTGCCGGGCTGCCTATACTGTTCCTTATGCTGACGCTCATAATCGCGACGCCCGTCGCCACGGAGTTCAGGTATGCATATACGGTGTTCTTTTGTATGCCTGTTCTGCTGACAGCGCCGTTTGTCGGCGCCAAAAATCAGTAAATGATTTCAATATTTTCAATCGTATTGTCCATGACATCGAAGGCAATGATATTTTCCTGCGTCCTGTGATGGGTCATATAATATCTGTCTTCGATTTCATTGACATAATAGGGCGTGCCTCCGCTCAGACCAAAATCCTCATAAACATCCTCATAGTCCCCGCCGCTTAAGGCTTCAAGCGATTTTGTGCGCACAATTGTCGCATAGTCCTGATTTTCCGTGCTGTCGGTCGATATCGTTATGTAATAGTAATCCTGTATCTTATAAATCTGCACCATTCCCGCCAGCTCATCCGGCACCGCATATTCCTCCAAAATCTCAAGCGAATCACTGCCTATCGCTGCTTTAATGATTTTTTGATTATTGTGCCCTGAAACAAAATAAATTTCATCGTCAATCACGGTAAATGAACGCACATACACGCCGTAAAGCCCGTCAAGCTTTAAAAGCTTATCGACGTAAAGCGGATAAACGCCGTTTTCATCCGGCTGCGCCGCCCTTTTTATCAGATACAGCTCCCCTGTGATGGAGCTCCACGCCATAAATACCTGTCTTTTTTCATCATATTGGACAAAATGCGGTTTCATTCCGATATTTTCCAGGGTCTGCGTGTGCACATAGCCATTTTGGGTTTTTTGAAATGAAAGCAGCCGATTGTTTTCCGTGTCGTCTATCAGCAGCAATACGCCGTCGGCAGCTATCGTGTGGGCATAGTGCACCTCGTCCGTCAGCACGCTCCATTCCTCCAAAGAATCCGTCAGATTGTCATGGTAAATGATTTGGTCATGATAGCAGTCCGCTATGAACCATGTATCATCCGCCTTCATGATATAGGTTGCCACATTCAATGTGTCATAGGGATTTTTCTTTTCAGGAACGGACATCTCCTCAATCGGCGTATTCACAAGAATACCTTCATAGCTCTGCTGCTCCTGCGTACCCGCGTTTTCCGATATTGCGCTTTCGGTCTGCTCCTGCGTACCCGCATCCCGGCATGAGGTGCAGGCAAGCGCCGCCAAAACAGCCGCCAATAACATTTTTATGAAAAATATTTTTGCTTTTATTGTCATGACTTTGCCGCTCCTTTTCTTTTAGGTATCGTACCATGAAATTTTTTGATTTGCAAATCAATTTGTGAACATTTTATGAACGAATGGTAAATGTTAAGTAAATATAAAATGAATAAATTTTCATTTTTCTATTGACCTGTGAAAAATTTTGTGTATAATAGAGAACATGTATAAGCGAACATGATATTTTTGAGATTATCCAAAAGCGCTTATACATGCAATATATGTGCGCAAAGCGCAATGAGGCAAATCTTCTGCTCCTGCATGGGCAGTCGCATTTTGCTTCGCAAAACGAGGAGGCAAATCCTCTGCTCCTGCATGGGCAGTCGCATTTTGCTTCGCAAAACGAGGAGGATTGTATTATGAAAAAGAAAATTTTAGCAACCATCATGACACTTACTTTAGGCGCAGCCATGCTTACTGCATGCGGCTCATCATCAGAAGAAGCTGTTGATACCGTAATTGAAGAAACAACAGCGGTTGAAGCTACTGAAGCTGAGACAACTGAGGCTGAAACTACCGAGGCTGAAACTACTGAGGTTGAGACAACCGAAACTGAAACAACTGAAGTTGAAACTGCTGAGGCTGAGACAACCGAAGTTGAAACTACTGAGGCTGAAACAACTGAGGTTGAAACTACCGAGGCTGAAACTACTGAGGCTGAAACTACTGAGGCTGATACAACTGAGGTTTCTGCTAACTAAGCGTTCAAACGCCAAACATATAAGAGCCCTTAACAGGGGCTCTTTTTTGTGTTATAATAAGTGTGGCTATATTGTGCCGGAGCGAAAACAAATAGCTCTGATGGCATCTCTTCGCAACAAAGTTGCTCAGAAATGAGGATTAAAATGAAAAATACATATAAAGTAAAAACACTGAATAAAAAACCTGACTGGCTGGTTCAGGTTCCGGGCTCTAAGAGCATGACCAACCGCGCGCTCCTGATGGCGTCGCTTGCAGACGGCAAGACGCTTTTAAAGGGCGTTCTCTTTAGCGACGACTCAAGGAATTTTTTAGGCTCGCTGAAATCGCTCGGCTTTGCGGTTGAAGCCGACGAGCAGACAAAGGAGGTCTCCGTCACCGGCTTAAACGGTGAAATACCCACAAAAAGCGGAGAGATTTACGTCGGCAGCGCCGGCACTGCCGCACGCTTTCTGACCGCCATGCTTGCGCTTGCGGAAGGAACATTTACGATAAACGCCTCCGAGCAGATGAAAAAACGCCCTATGAAGCCCTTATTTGACGTTCTTTCGCAAATGGGAGCCGAAATCACGTATCTTGAGAGCGAGGGCTTTCTTCCAATTAAAATAAAAGGCATCGGCAAAACGCCGCACGCAGACAAAATGTGCAGAGTAAAGCTCGATATCAGCAAAAGCACGCAGTTTTTAAGCGCGCTATTGCTCATATCCCCGATGCTGAAGCAGGGACTTCATATCGAAATCACAAGTGAGAGGAAGGACGGCTCATATATACGCATCACGCGCAAAATGATGGAGCAATTTGACGCAAGCGTGAAATTTGACGGCAAAAGCTATGAGCTTCCGGGCGGTACGGCTTATAAAGCAGGCGTTTATCAGATTGAGCCTGACGTATCGGCAGCCTGTTATTTTTACGCCTCCGCCGCGCTCACGGGCGGAAGGGCGATTGTTGAAAATGTCACATGGGAGTGTATGCAGGGAGATTTAAAATTCATACGGCTTTTAGGGGAGCTTGGATGCAGCATAAGGGAAACCAACATCGGAATTGAAGTTATCGGAGCCGAAAACGGAAGAATAAAAGGACTTACCGCAGATATGAAGGATTTTTCAGACCAGACCATGACGCTTGCCGCACTTGCGCCCTTCGCGGACTCCGCCGTGCGCATTGAAAATATCGGTCATATCCGTTTGCAGGAGTCTGACCGCATCCACGCTATCGCCACGGAGCTTACGCGCCTCGGCATAAAATGCAATGAGGAGGAAAGCGCAATCACAATTTATCCCGGGACGCCGAAGCCGGGAATTGTCGAAACCTACGACGACCACCGCATCGCCATGGCATTTGCTTTAATCGGGCTTAGGGCAAAGGGAATCGAAATCGCAAATCCCCTTTGCTGCAAAAAGACCTTTGAGGAATATTTTGACGTGCTCGACAGACTTTGCGCGGATTAAACCGTTACCCGTTTGCCACCTTCAAAAATTCTATAAATTGAGATGCCTCAAGCGGTCTTGAAAAATAATAGCCCTGAATGTAATCAATGCCCAGCCGCTCCATGGCGCGAAGCTGCTCCGCTGTTTCCACGCCCTCCGACACGACTTGAAGATGCAGACCCTGTATCATATCCGTCGCCGCCTGCAGCACATACTTTGCTTTCTCGCTCACAAAATACGCCTGAGTCATGTCCTTATCAAACTTAACGATATGTACCGGCATATCCACGATATAATTAAGGTTTGACTCACCGTTTCCAAAATCGTCAAGCGAAAAGCTTACGCCGTAATCAATAAGCTTACGCATGTTATTCAGCAGCGTCTTTCGCATGATTATGGACGCGGACTCCGTAATCTCAAGGTTTATCAGGCTCGGCGATATCTTATACCGCTCCATCACGTCGATATACAAATCCGCAAGCGCCTCGTCCTCACACTGTCCCACGGACAGGTTGACCTCAATATACTCTATACCGTACCTGCCGATGTCCGTCTGTTTGATAAATTCGCAGGTTTTCTCAAAGACGCGCTTTCCAATCCACGAAATCATGCCCGTTTCCTCCGCAATGGGAATGAACATCCCCGGAGGTATAATGCCGCCGTCCTCCTTTCGGATGCGCACAAGCGCCTCCGCAGAAACAAATTTCTTAAGCTGTGTGGAATAAATAGGCTGGAAGAATACCTCGACCCTGTCGTTTTCAAGCGCCTCCGTAATGGTATGCAGCATATCCTCCCTTGCCTTCTTTCTGCATATAACGTCCTCGTTCAGCACGAGCACGCGGCTCTCCAAATTGTTCATGTAATGCGCCCTGAAATATTTCATCATCCCTATCACTTCATTGACGCTGCCCGCCACATTTCCAGCAGGGACAATCAGATAATACGGCTTTATATTTATCGGCGCGTATTTTTCATTATATTCAAGCCATGGCTCACTGAAGCGCTTTGCCAAAATATGCCTTGCCCTGTCAAGATTTTCCTGATTGGCAAAAAGCAGCGCAAATTCATACTCGTCCATCCTGAATATCTTTGTTTCGGGAACTCTCCTGAAAAAGTCCGCAATCTCAATCACAGCCGCGTCAAGCCTGTCGCCCCGGACATCCTTTGACGCCGAATCCTCAAGCGAAACAAGCATACCGCAATTGTTTGCGTTGCTCATGTAATTCTGCCGCATAAACTCCCAAAATGCGTTTGCATTAAAAAAACCCGTAGTCCTGTCAATATTCGACTCGGGATTTTCCAGCTCAAAAAACAGCACCATAACACCAAGCGCTCTCGCAAAGCCCACCACCAAAAGCCTGTTATTCATAAATTGGACTGCGGCAGCAATAAGCCACAGCGCAAGCCACGTAATAAGCGCCCGTCTCCGCTTCGGGTTCATGCCGCCGTCCCGGCGCAGTACCCCCGCCATTATCAGAACAATCAGCAGCACCGTGCTTAAATAGGTCGCCGTCACCGCGGGACCTTATGTATATACCACACTTCCCTCCTGATAGATTGACACGGGAAGAAACATGATCAGCAGGCACACGACGCTTGAAGCTATGCCAAAGGCTCTCACATATCGGTTGGTTTTTGCCATGCGGGTCACATCAGCGCTCGCATAGGCAAACGCCGCATAGGTCGTAATCACCAAAGACGCAAGATAAAGCTTACACTCGCCCTTTACCAAAATAAGCGGCAGACGATCCATGTTCATTATCAGCACAACTGACAATATATCAAGCACAAGGCTCTCAATCGTGATATAGAGCGCAAAACGGAAAAGCTTTTCCGTGTAAAGCCCTACCGTTTCATGCATTTTGTAAAAATATAATATCAGCAGTGTTATCAATAAACCGCTTAGCTGCATTTGTATATTCATGGCAGTCCTCCTTGCTGACAACAGCCTGAAGTATTTGCTTTTTCAGGCTATTGTCTGTCCAAAAGCGTTGCAAACTCATTCACCGGCATTGCCTTATAATACAGGAAGCCCTGCGCCTTATTACAGCCTTGTTGCAGAAGATATTCGCGCTGCTCACAGTTCTCAACTCCCTCAACGATAATATCCATGTCAAGATCCTGAAGCATACTGATTGTATGGCTTAAGATGCTCTGACTCTTCGGATTTTTCAAATCCACGATAAAGCCTCTGTCTATCTTAATCTCATCCATCGGCTGATTTTTCAGCATCGTCATTGTGGAATAGCCTGTGCCGAAATCGTCCATTGAGAGTGTGAAGCCGTGCGCCTTTAAATAGTCCAAATGCTCGTACATCTTCTCATTCTCCTCCAAAAAGCCGCTCTCCGTAAGCTCCAAAACGATAAGCTCAGACGGCACGTCATACTCCCTTGAAAAATCAATCAGGCAGTCCTTGAACGCGCGGTCAAAAACATGCTGCCTTGAAATGTTGATGGATACCGGCACCACAGGCTTGCCCTGCGCAAGCCGCTCTCCCATAAAACGGAATATCTGCTGCCAAACGCAGATGTCAACATCAATAATCAAGCCGTTTTTCTCCAAAATCGGGACAAAGTCGTTTGGCATCACCAAGCCCTTCTCAGGATGGTGCCAGCGCACAAGCGCCTCTCCCCCGACTATTTTCCCGTTTTCCATGTTCACCTTGGGCTGGATATAGGGCATAAGCTGCTTTTCCTCAAGCGCCTTTATGATATCGTTCTCAACCATTTTGTTGATGAGCATCTGCCTGCGCATCTTCTCGTCAAAAAACGCGTACTTCGCGTAGAATTTCCCCTTAATCGTGCTGATTGCAAGCGTGGCGTAATCCCTCATTATGCTGACTGACATCGTGGGCGAATCCGCAATGCAGATGCCAAACGCCGGAAGCACCTTGTAAGCGACCTTGTACTCCGAAATCCGCGCGTCAATCTGCTGCACAATCCCAACAAGCTCATCCTTATCCTCAAAAGCCGTCATAAGCCCGAACACATCCGCCCTGAAATGTGAAATTACAGTGTGCTTCCTCGCCTTCTGCTGCTCTCTCAAGGCGTCCGCCACGCACACCAAAAGTCCGTCGCCCGCATCACGCCCGCAAAACTCGTTGAGTGTGTTAAAGTTGGCAAAGTCGAGTACGATAAGAGCAAATTTCAAATCGCTGTTTTCAAGCATTTCCTCCTGCGCCTTCATTTGAAAAGCCCTGAGATTGTAGAGCTTTGTCATATACTGAATGTTTTCCTCCGCGTTTTTCATCGCAAGCTTTTTCAGCGAATACAGATACAGTTCAAAATCCTTGTCGCTCATGCTTTCTCTCACAAGCCTTGCCGTGTTTACTACCTTTTCGTCAAACTTTTCTCCCATACTCGACCTCTCTGCCCTTTCTCCTGTGCATCTAATCATCCACCGGAACTTATGTAATGATTGCGCGTCCCTTGCGCATATGATGAACGCTGCTCTTGCGTTTATTTTACCACATCTTTACATTTTTTCATAGTGCTTTTTCAAAGCTGCGTCATTCCTCCGAGCAAAATCTGCTTATTGTCCTCATAAATTTGTGCAAATTGCCCCATAGCAAGCGGATTTTCGCCCAGTCCCGCCTCTATCGTATAGCCCGGCAGATTATAACGCTCAATGAACCAGTCCTTATAGCCCGCATATCCCGACGCGTAAGGCGTTTCCTCCACAAGGTAGCCGCTCACGCTGCCAAAATAGTCGGCAATACGCCTTGAATTTTCAGGCTCATAGTCCAAATACTTCCAATAGATAACCTCCCCCTGCGTGTGATAGGCAAGAATCAGCCTGAAATCATTTGCCACGGTAAAATCATACATCGCCCGGCTCTCCGGCTCGGATATGGGAGCCTCGCCCACATAGTCCCGCGGCGCGGGAGATGTGTAGCCCTGCGCCGCTTTTATTTCGCGCGCCTGCTCCCAGCCTGCCGGAAACTGCAGATTCAGATCAACGCCGTTAATGTTTGCCTTCCAGCCGTCCGGATACGCAATGGACGGGTATGCGGACGCTATACGCCTTGCCTGCTCCAAATACGCGCTCTCATGGAGCACTCCGTTCACAAGATCCACTCCGTCCGGATTTACCATCGGAATAAGATAAAGGCTGTAATTTTCAAAAAGCTCCTCCGCCTGCGTCCCGTAAATCACACCCTTGCGCGCATACTCCTTCGCGTACTCCTCCGCAAACTTCAAAAGCACCGGCGTCGTAATCCACTCGTTTGCATGAAAGCTTGCATTGTAGCTGACCTGCACGGGACCTTCGCCAAGCCGCACATAGCACAGGCCGTTTCCCATCACGCTTTTTCCAAAGCAGCCTGTGGACAAAAAAGGATAACGCACCTGAAGCCCCTCCATTATAAGCTGCGTAAGCTCCGATGTGTAAGGCACCTCCTCCGACACAAGCTCAAAGGAGTAGGGCACGTAAATGCGTGTGCCGGGACGTAAATTCCGCGCCTCAAGCTCCGGATTTGCCGTATTGATTGCCAAAACACTCGTGCCGTAGCGCTCCGCGATGCTCCAAAGAGTATCTCCCTGTACAATGACATGCGTCGTGTAACCCCGAAGATACGGCAGCCGCTTTGCCCAGACCGCCGTTTCCGCATAGCACCCCACCGCACTTCCGAGAAACCCGCCGAGCGCCTTGCAGGTATCCTTCGTAAACTCGCCGTTTATCGGCGTGCCAAAGCCCGCCCTTTGCAGCGCAAGCTGAAGATACTGCACCGCCACTCCCACATCGCCTATATAAATATTTCTCATATAATAACACCGCTACCTTCCATATTCCGTCAATTGCAATCATTACAGAATATGTCAGAGCCTCTAAAAGCTTTCCTGTACATTAAAAATGAAGCACATTTTATTTTACATGTGCTCCATTTTGCCTGTCCGGATTTTCCTGTATTTTATTTAACCCACTTGTGAAATTCCTCATCCGTACATTTCACGTAATGCGAGCCGCTTACCAGATGATTTGTCCCTTTTCCGTAGTCGATTCCCGAAGCGGCATAATCGTAGCTTAAAGCAGTCCGCTGCTTTTCCACCACCGGATTTGGCGCGGGGATTGCCGACAGAAGGCTTTTTGTATACGGATGGACAGGATTTTCAAAAATTTCCTCCGTAGTCCCCGTTTCAAGCAAATGCCCTAAGTGCAGCACCCCGATGCGGTCGGAAATATACTTCACCATTGAAAGGTCGTGCGCTATGAACAGATACGCCGTGCCTGTTTCCTGCTGTATGTCCTTCATCAGGTTTACCTCCTGTGCCTGAATAGACACGTCAAGCGCTGAAATGCACTCGTCGGCGATGATAAGCTTCGGATTCATGATAAGCGCTCTTGCAATGCCCACGCGCTGTCTTTGCCCTCCCGAAAACTGGTGCGGATAGCGTGTCGCGTGCTCCGGCGCAAGCCCTACCTTTTGCAGGATTGCCTTTATCTTCTCCTCACGCTCGGCAGCCGATTTGTACATCTTATGGATATCAAGCCCCTCGCCTACGATATCGCCGATTTTTTTCCGCGGATTGAGCGACGCCATCGGATCCTGAAAAATCATCTGCATTTGAGTGCGGAGCTTATTTGCGTCAGCCCTTGAGAGCCTTGCGCTGATGTCCGCGCCGTTAAACGTGATTTTCCCTGCCGTCGGGTCATAAAGCCGTATCACGCTTCTTCCGATGGTAGACTTTCCGGAGCCGGACTCGCCCACAAGACCATAGGTTTCCCCGGGATATATCTCAAAGGACACTCCCTCCACTGCCTTTACGGTATAGCTGCTGCTCACCTTGAAATACTGTTTAAGATTTTCTACCTTTAAAAGAGGCTCCTTAATGTTATTTTCCGTCATAGTCCGCCGCCTCCTTCTTCATTCTCTCAAGCCTGTCCGCAAGCTCCGCAGGCAGTTCAACCTTCGGCGCTCTTGAATCCAGCAGCCAGGTTGCCGCGTAATGCGTATCCGTTATCTTAAACATCGGAGGGTCCGCCTTATCGTCAATCTCCAACGCGTATCTGTTGCGGGGAGCAAACGCATCGCCCGCCTTTTCGTGCAAAAGATTCGGCGGCGAGCCGGGAATCGTATACAGCCGCTCGTCGTCCGTGTCAAGATCCGGCATCGCCGACAAAAGCCCCCATGTATACGGGTGCCTCGGGTCATAGAAAATCTCATTTATGGTTCCCTTCTCGACAATCCTGCCCGCATACATAACGTTTACATAATCCGCGACCTTAGCCACAACGCCCAGGTCATGCGTAATATAGATAACGGAAATGCCCCTCTCCTTTTGGATTCTCCTGATAAGCTCGATAATCTTTGCCTGAATGGTAACGTCAAGCGCAGTCGTCGGCTCATCGCAGATCAGAAGGTCGGGATTGCAGGCAAGCGCTATTGCGATGACAACCCTCTGCCGCATACCGCCCGAAAGCTGATGGGGGTAGTTCTTCATACGCTTTTCGGCATCCTCAATCCCTACCTCCTTCAGAAGCGCAACAGCCTTATCCCACGCTTCCTTTTTCGGCATCTTGAAATGCCAGATCATGCCCTCCATAATCTGCTTTCCGATTGTCATGGTGGGGTCAAGGCTTGTCATGGGATCCTGAAACACCATCGCAATCCGTTTGCCGTTGATATGCTTCCTAATCCACTTTTTATTCTTCGTGAGGATATCAACCGTTTCGGGAGTGCCGTCCGCGTGGTTATACGAAAACTCTATTGAGCCGTTTGTAACCGTCGCATTGGAGGCAAGTATTCCCATCGCCGCTTTCATGGTCACGGATTTTCCCGAACCGGACTCACCCACTATCGCCACTGTTTCGCCCTTGAACAAATCAATGTTTACACCTCTTATGGCGTGAACAGAGCCTGCCGTAGTGCGGAAGGTGATGTCAAGGTCGCGTATTTTCAGTATTTCTCTTTTTTCCATCATAATCCTCCATCACTACATTTCCTTAAGCTTCGGGTCAATCGCCTCGCGCAGCCCGTCAGCCACCAAATTAAAGCTCAGCATCAAAAGCGCCATCACCACAATCGGCGGGATAATCTGATACGGATGCGTCGTGAAGCTGTTAAAGCCATCCGAAATCAGCGAGCCGAGCGAGCATTGCGGCACGGGTATGCCAAGACCCACAAAGCTCAAAAACGCCTCCGTAAATATTGCCGTCGGAATGGAAAACATCACCTGCGTGATAATGGGACCGATGATATTTGGCAGCACTTCTTTAAATATAATAAAGAAGCTGCCCGCGCCAAGCGTTCTTGAGGCAAGCACAAATTCCTGCTCCTTTAATTTAAGCATCTCCGCTCTTGCGATGCGGCTCATTCCCACCCATTCCGTGAGCATGAGGGCAAAAATGATTGTCAGCATGCCGGGCTGTAAGACCAAAAGCAGAAGCGTCACGATGACAAGCCGGGGAATACCGTTTGCAATCTCCAAAATCCTCTGCATGACCATATCCACCCTGCCGCCAAAATAACCGGAAATCAAGCCGTAGCTCATGCCGATAACCATGTCGATTATGGCTGCTGCGACAGCGATGATAAGCGATACCCGCGTGCCTGACCATGTGCGCGTCCAAATGTCGCGCCCGAAATTATCGCTTCCAAACCAGTATTCAAGATCCGTAAGACCCTTTTCAAGATAATAATTAATCTCCTTTGAGCCGGTCGTCGTGTTCATCGTTTCACTGCCGTCGAAAATCCCGAATTTTTCCAGCGCTTTGATGCGGGGCGCAAAGTTCTTTTGGCTCAGCTCCTGCCCGGAATAGGTATATTCGTTCATTCCCGGTCCCACAATCGCCATGACCGCAATAAGCACAATCAATATAAGTCCCACAACCGCGCCGGTTCTTCTGACATACCTGATGAAAACGTCCTTCCAAAAGCTTTGGGAGGCAAAATTCTCATCAATCTCAATCTCTCCGGTATTACCCTTTAATTTAAAATCCGCATCGGTCGGTACATATGCTGCCGTATTTTCCATATCCGCTAGTCCCCTTTCTTTGCCAGTCTTATCCTCGGGTCAATAATGCCGTACAGGATATCGACCACAAGCATGATGCCAATATACATTGCGGAGTAAATAAAGCTCAGCGCAATGACCACATTGTAATCGTTTGACTGGATTGCATTCACAAGAAGGCTGCCTACGCCCGGAATGGAAAAAATCTTTTCCACGACAAGCGAGCCTGTCATTAAATCCACAATGAGCGGAGCAAGCACCGTAATAATCGGTATCAGCGCGTTGCGGAGCGCGTGCCTGAATATGAGCGCCGCTCCCGAAATCCCCTTGCTTTCCGCCAGCAGCATGTAATCGCTTCCGAGCACCTCAAGCATCTCGCTTCGCGTAAACCGCGCTATCGACGCCATGGTAAACATGGACAGCGACACGCTCGGCAAAACGCTCGAGCCGAAGATATCCTGCTGCGAAAACAGCATCGGAAACCAGCCCAGCCTGAAGCCAAAGCAGTATGAAAGCGCCAGCGCAAACACATAGGAGGGTACCGACACGCCGATAACGGAAATCACGGTCGCAAGCGAATCCCAAATCGTATCATGCTTTAACGCCGCAATCAGACCCAATATCAGACCAACAACCGCACCCAGACCCACGGCGCAGCCGCCTATTCGGATTGAGATGGGAAGCCTTGTCTGAATAAGCTGTGAAATAGGCGTATTTTTGGAGATATTATAGCTTACGCCCAAATCGCCCCTAAGCATGTTCCCGACATATTTAAAAAACTGTACAACAATCGGCTGGTCAAGTCCGTATTTCGCATAGAGCGCCATGCGCTGTTCCTCGTTCAGCTTTTCATCATTGAACGGCGAACCAGGCATGAGCTGCATTAAAATAAACAGAACCAGCAAAATCGCCAAAAGTGTAAAGATTGAGGTCAAAATTCTCTTTCCTATGTATTTCTTCACAGATTTGTCTCCCTTCGCTTAAGGAAAAACCGCACCAAGCCAACCTTACCTCAGTGCGGTTTCCATATATTATTTTTAATCAGCCTTAACTGCGTTCTTATATACGCGGTTCAGAGCTACCTGGTGGAACTCAATGCCTGTAACCTTTGAAGATAACATCTCCGCGTTGCACTGAGTATAAAGCGGGAAGATTACCGCCTCCTCCATCACAATGCGTTCTGCATCATAGAGTCGCTCCCAGCGTCCCTGTGCATCAGTGCAAAGGTCGCCTGTCGTACACTCGTCGATAATCGCATCATATTCCTCATTGCTCCACAAGCCATAGTTGTTTGAGTTGCCCGTAATCCACATTCCAAGATATGTCATCGGGTCTGCATAGTCAGGTCCCCAACGTGTCAGGCCAAGCTCAAAGTTGCCGTCCTGCATATCCTGTACTCTCTGCTTTTTAGGCTCAATTGTAAGATTTACCGTAAATCCGGGAAGCGTGGTTTCCCACTGCTCCTTCAATACCTGCGCAACCTTCTGGGGCGCATCGTCAGCGTCAACCACCATATCCAGCGTAATCTCGCTCACGCCAAGCTCTTCAAGCCCCGCATTCCAATATTCAAGCGCCTTGTCCGTATCATATGCGCAGACATCGGCAAAAAGTGTCTGATCCTCCGAGAAATCCGAACCGTCCGGACCTGTTGCAAAGTCCATGGGAACTGCGGTGTATGTAGACGCCGAACCGTCCTTGAGCACATCCTCCGTAATGGAATCACGGTTGATTGCCATTGTAAGCGCCATACGGATATTCAGGTTCTCAAGCTCGGGAACGCCGTCCATGTTCGGTGAAACATACCACAGATAACCTGCGCCGATTGCCATAAACTCAGGGTCGTCCTTAACCTGGTCAACCTGCTCGCCGTTTACAAGAGTTGTGTCAAGCGCGCCTGTCTGATAGCTCATAAGAGCCTGCTGTGAATCCTGGATAACCTGATAGCTGATGCCCGGAATGGAAACGCTGTCAGCATTGTAATATGTTTCGTTCTTCGTCAGGTGAAAAGCAGTCGCTGCCGGCTCATATGAGTCAAGCACGAAAGCGCCGTTTGAAAGCACCGTTTCCGGGCTTGTTGCAAAGGTGTCGCCGCATGAGTTGAAGAACTCCTCATTTACGGGATAGTAGGTCGGGAAATACATCAGTGACAGGAAATAGCTTACCGGTACGTTTAACTCTACCTGAAGCGTCTTATCGTCAACTGCCGTAACGCCAAGCTCGCTCTTGTCAAGCTCACCCGCGATAATCTCCGCAGCGTTCTTAATCTGACCTATGTCGCTAAGCATATAGGAATACTCTGACGCCACATCAGGGTCTACCGCCCTCTGCCATGCAAACACGAAATCCGCCGCAGTAACCGGAGTGCCGTTGCTCCAGTTTGCATCCTCACGGATGTAAAAGGTATATGTAAGTCCGTCCTCTGAAAGGTCATAGTCCTCCGCAAGGGCGTTTACAACCTGTCCGTCGGCATCCATCTGCATCAGACCGTCCGTATAGTCGGCAATAACCTCAAAGGAAGTGCCGTCCGTTGCCTGCTGGGGGTCAAGCGACTCCACAGGGGTTTCTATCATGACATTCAAGTCCGACGTGCCCGCAGTCACCGTCGTTTCCGCGCTGCTGTCCGCTGCTGCCGTCGTTTCCGCTGCGCTGCCGTCTGTTGCCGCTGCGCTGCTGCTGTCTGTCGCCGCAGTGTCAGCGCTGCTGCCGCATCCTGCCAATCCGCCCATAAGGGTTACGGACATTGCGACAGCCAAAAGAGCTTTAGCCTTTTTCATAATCATTCTCCTCCATTCTGATAAGCTAAAAATATAGCACAAAAAAGCGTCTTATAGACTTACGCTTCTTTGCGCTATAATCAGACTATCGCAACAATGCAATAAAGTCAAGCAAAATTTACATTTTTTTACAATTATGTGTCCTGTAGCTGCGCTTTTAATCATGCGTCAAGCTCAAGCCTTGCCTCAAATTCCTCCTCCGAAACAGGCTTTGCATACATATAGCCCTGAGCGACAAACGCGCCAATTTCAAGCATCAGCTCCTTGTCCCTGTCGTTTTCAACACCCTCGCAGACCACCTCCGCCGCAAGGTCATGCGCAAGGTTGACGATGTTTTTCATAATCTTTACCTGCCTGTCCCTGTTTTCGTTGTTAAGAAGGAAGGAGCGGTCAAGCTTTATGACTGAAGCCGGTATCTGCTCAAAAACTCCAAGCGACGAATAGCCCGAGCCGAAATCATCAATCGAAAGGCGCACGCCGTTTTTGCGCAGCTTTTCAATATTATCCTTAATATGATTCTCCTGCATGTTCTCCACCACGAGCGTTTCGGTAATCTCCACCTCAATAAGCTCCTTTGGGATATTGTATTTGCCTGTCAGCGCGGAAAACCTCTCAAAAAAGTCGTCCCCCATAAAGTGAAGCCTTGAAAAATTGCAGGAAACGGGCACCACGTTTTTGCCCGCGTCCATGCGCCGCCGCAGCATTCTGCAGACGCTCTCAAGCACAAAAAAGTCAATCTCCATAATGCGTCCCGTCTTTTCATAGTACGGCACAAAGAAATAGGGAGAGCGTATTGCCCCGTTCGCCGTAGGGTCCTTAAAGCGCACAAGCGCCTCCGCGCCTACCACGCGCTCATTTCTGATGTCGACCTTTGCCTGATAGAACGCGACAAAGTCCTTATTGACGTCAGCCGAATCCAAAAGCTTTTCCCTGTCATGCATCTCCTTCATCTGCTCGCCTATCCGGCTGTCATACAGCTTCACCACGTTTACGCGGCTGTCGCGCAGCGAATCGGTGACAAGCATCGCACGCGAAACGGCTTCGTCCAAGTCGGCGCTTCCCGCCGGTATTTCGTACACACCCATGGAAATCGCCATGCGGCTTCCCGTGTCCTCATATATTTTATCCGAAATCAGATTTTCCAGCTTTGAAAGCCTCTCAACAAGCGAATCAATATCATCATATGCAATAAAAAGCACAAAATGGTCGCTTTGGCTTCTCGCATAAAGCTCCGTCTTTTGGTCCGTTTCTTCGCTGAGAATGGACACCAAAAGCTCCAAAAGCTTATGCCCGGCAAGCGCTCCGTATATCGTTTTAAAGGTGCGGAAACGGCAAATGTCCATATACGCCACCGCGTATTTTGCCTTTTTATCCGCGGCAAGCCTCGACGCAGCCCTGTATTTGAGGTAATTAAGGTTCCATATGTCAAGCTCCGTGTCCTTATACATAAGCCTCTGTATGCGCAGGCTGTTTTTGAGCATTCGTGTCATTACGAAAATAACCTCCAGCGCCGCCGCTATCAAAATCAATATGATCGCTACGCTGTGATTTCTTATAAACGTTTCCACAGTGACCGCAGAATAAAAATTGTCCTGCAGCATATAGTCGCTGACCATCTTGTCCGTAACGTCCATAAGCTCCTTGTTCAATATCGAGAGCAGCGTTTTATTGCTGTCCTTTACCGCCATATAAATAGGGTGGTTATCGCTCAAAACGCTGTGTATCTCAAGCCCGCCAAGCGATACCTCCGACGCAAGCAGATACTGCACAAGATAGCCGTCGCAGAGCGCCGCGTCCGCCTCGCCCTTTTTGACCGCATAAAGGCAGTCGTACTGCGTGTCAAAGCGGATAATCTCCATATCCTCATCGCCTATAATCGAAGCGATTTCACTCTTTCGCTCCCCCTGAACTGCCGCAAGCGTGCCAATCCGCTCCACCTTGCTGCTTTTTTTCATGATAATGACATGGGGCACCTGCGCATAAGCGCCCGTAAGAGATATCCCTCTTTGCGCCATGCTGCTCTTGCTCTCGCCGCAATAGTTTAAAATATCAATCGTTCCGTCGTCAAGCGCCTGCACCGCCTCGTCAAGGCTTTCAAACATCACGTACTCAAAGCTTGTGCCCGTACCGGCAGCCGCCACATCAAGCACCTGTTTTGCAAGCCCCTTACATTCGCCGTCCTCCTCATATGAAAAAGGATAATCGCCGTCCAGACAGCCTACCGTAAGGCTTTGGTTCACGCTGATATACTCCCGCTCCTCGTTTGTCAGAAGAACCGTTTGGTCAAGCCTGCTGTCATAGTATTTTGCAATCAGCTCATTCTCAAGCTCGGGGTGGTTCATCCTGATATCCGCAATGCCCTGATTAAGCTCACGCATCAAATCGTTATTTCCATGATATGAAATATAATAAATCGGCATGGGCGCAAAGCGTCCCACAATCCTGAGACCGTCCCTTATTTCAGTCAGCGAATGGACAATCGCGTCAATCTCACCCTGCTCAAACGCTTCATACATCTGCGCCGTGCTCTCGTACTCATGCACATCAGGCTTGTGAATCCCGTTGTCGGAAAGGTATTCGTAAAATTCATCCTTCCTGATATAAGTGGAAACGGTGCCGAAGCTGATATCGCTCATTGCGTCAAAATCCTCATACGCCACCGTGCTGTCAGCCCCCACTGCGATGGAGCCGAAGGTATAACCGCTTGCAAGGTCTGCATAGTCGTACAGCTCGGCGCGCTCCGCCGAATACTGCGCCGAACCCACAAGGTCAATTTCCTTATCCGCAAGCATACGAAGCGCATCGTCCCAGCTTTCGCAGTCCACATACTGCACATCCCAGTTTACATAATTGCAGAGTGCGGCAAGATATTCCACATCCATACCGCTGTAATTGCCCTCCTCGTCCCTTTCGTTAAAGCCCTCCATCGGAAAAAATCCGACCTTCACAGTACGCTCCTGCGCGCCCCTGACCGTGCTTTCGGGAAGCACTGAGCCTATCCCCGCAAATATCACCATACACAGAACACACGCCACTACTCTCTTTAAACGCCTCATACTTGTCCACCATTTCGCTGTTTTTACTTTTTCTTATGCAAAGCGCCCCTTTTATTTTAAACGCCCTATTAAATTGTAAGCTTATTCGCCGCAAAAAACAAGTGCCAATTGGCATACAAGGTAAATCACCGGCTGATGCAGCAGATAGATGATAAGCGAATGTCTGCCGATTGCCGCAAGAAACGGCACCCTTCCCTTTACCAGCAGCCTAAGCGTCCCCGTCTGCTCCATAAGGTAAAACAGAAAGCAGCCCGCCAAAAAGAGAAACAGCCACGGAAAAAGCGAAAAATAATCCGTCGAGTAAAAGCCCTTGTACGGAAAGCCAATGTATGCGGTCAGAAGATTGCGGTAAAGCGCTTCGGGCAGCTTAACAAGGCGAAGCCCTTCAAAACCTGCCCACCCGTCATTGATGCCGCGCGTAACCCCAAAAAGCAGAAGGCTTACCACAAGCCCCAAAGCGGGCGGAAGCCTGCGGAGTGCATGTCCGGCACGGCACAGCAGCAGCATGCACGAGCCGGTCAGCGTAAGAACGCCAAAAATGACTCTGCTGTCCGGCATGACAGCAAGCGTCACCGCCGTGACCAGCGCCCCTCCCGCAAACACTGTCAAACCTCTCCTTGCCGTATTATGCCCGAGAGGCAGACAAAAGCCGGACAAAAATATAAATGTCCGGCAAATTGCCTGCTGCCACAGATATGCTCCGTTTGAGCGGTACCAGCCCAAATCGAAGCCGTATATGTACACCAGGTCCCAAAGGAAATGGTAAGCAATCATATTTATAACGGCAAGACCTCTTATTTCATCAAGCTTCCGGCAGCGCTGCCCGTGCTCATGCCTTATTCTTTCTTCTCTTTTTATATCTGTTGATGTCATATTTGTTTTCATATTCCTCATAAAGCGAGGTATACAGCCCGTTGTTATTCTCTCTGATGCTCTTTTGGTATTCGTGCGTGTCGAAATCCTCCGCTTCAATCTCCAAAAGCGCCACCGCCACATTCGAGCAGTGCGCGCCGACCCGCTCAAAATCCGTCAGGATATTGTTGAACGCAAAGCCCTGCTTCATCTCGCACTTGCCGCTTTTGAGGCGGACAATATGCCTTGATTTAAGCTCATTGCAGAGCACGTTGATAAGCTCCCTAAGCGGCTCCACCCTTATAGCGGTTTCGATATTTTCGTCGCTGAACGCGCTGATGGTCAAATCAAGGATTTCCCGCACCGCTCCGCTCAGCACGCTCAGCTCATAGACAGCCTCGTCCGAAAAGCTTATCTTTTTTGATTGCAGCTCATTTGCGGATTTTGAAAGGTTTACCGCATGGTCGCCCAAACGCTCAAAATCGCTGATGGTATGCAGCAGAATGGACACCTGCTTAGACTGGCTTTCCGTCATATCGCGCCCCGTAAGCTGCATCAGATAAGAACCGAGCTTATCCTCGTACTTGTCAATCAGGTTTTCTTTCTCCTGTACCTTATTATAACGCTCCTCGTCATAATTATCAAACAATGTCATGGCGCGCTGAATATTTTTCCTCGCCTTCTTTGCCATTCCGCTGGCAGCCGTATGGCACTGCCCGATTGCAAGCGCGGGATATTTTAAGAAGCGCTCCTCAAGCAGATCAAAGTCCGCCTGCTCCTCCTTATCCTCCGCGCTGTCCTTAATCAGCGCAAACACAAGCCTCTCTATCCATCTGATAAACGGGAACAGAAGCACAACCATCGCAAGCCTGAACACGGTATTGAGGACCGCGATTGTGACCGGGTTCATCGTCATGTCCAAAAATTCAAAATGGACAATCGCGTTCGCCGCATAAAAGGCTATTGACCAAAACAGCATACCGAACAAATCATTCATCAGGTAGACCAAAGCCGTCCGCTTGCCGTTCTTGTTTGTGCCGATGGACGACAGAAGCACGGGACATGCCGCGCCGACTCCAATACCCATCGTAATGGGAAACGCCGTGGCAAAGCTTATCGCTCCCGTCACGGAAAGCGCCTGCAAAATACCGATTGAAGCGGACGCGCTCTGCAAAACCGCCGTAAATAAAATTCCAACAAGAATACCCATAACGGGATTTGAAAACATTGTCAGCATGTTTACGAAATGCTCATTTTCCTTAAGAGGCGAAACCGCGCCGCTCATGCTCTGCATGCCGAACATGAGGATTGAAAACCCAAGCATGATGTCGCCCGCATTTTTATATGCGGATTTTTTGGAAAATGTCTTAAGCAGAATACCGATGATTGACACCACCGCCGAAATGGTGGCCGTGGACAAAAGCTGCGCGATGCCGTTTGAACCGTCGATATAGGAAAGGCATAAAATCCAGCCCGTAATGCTTGTTCCGATGTTGGCGCCCATGATAATGCCGATTGCCTGCGCCACCTTCATCATTCCGGAGTTTACAAAGCCCACAACCATAACCGTCGTGGCCGATGAGGACTGTATGACCGCCGTCACTGCCGCCCCCAAAAGCACTCCCTTAAAGGGTGTGCTTGTCAGCTTATATAAAATAAGCTCAAGCTTTTCCCCCGCCGCCTTTTTAAGCCCGTCCCCCATGAGGGACATCCCGAACAAAAACAGCGCCACTCCGCTAAGCAGCGTCAAAATCGATGTTATACCCATGCCAATCTCCATTTCCAATCAGCAGCTCTTCAGTGCTTCCGTTATTACGATACTCTATAAACAACTATTTTTTATTATAAACTATTTTACCGGCATTTTACAATCCTATATTTTTATTTACCCCTCTTTTACCTGTTTTTTACATGAAATCGGCAAAGCGATGACGCTATATTGTTGAAATGACACAAAAAAGGATGTGCCGGATGCACATCCTTTTCTCTGCCTGCTGCCCTATTTCTTTCTCCGCACAAGCCATATTGCAAGCCCTGCCGCCAAAAGTGCGATTGGCACAATCACCATAAACACCGCCCTGTACAGGTATGCGGTCTGCGCAGGCACGGTAAGCCATTCCAGCTCGTAGCTCTTTACGGGGATTGCCACACTCACCTCATGGCTTGCAACCGTTCCCATAATATTTGAAAAGAGCTGTTTGTTATTTCCAGAAACGGCGCTGTCAAAATAATCCGTAAACATCTGCGCGCTCGTAAACACATAGAGCGTTCCCACACCGCTGTCAAGCTCCTTCTCGGCTTTCACGCCGATGCAGAACGGTCCTTCAAGGTCGCCCTCCTCCTTCTCGTAAGTCTGTATCTGCGTCTGTCCGCTCTTTAGAACAGCCTTCCCTGAGGTGGTCAGAAGTTTGGTGTAGGTCATGCTCACGACCTCCTCCTCAGGCACCGTGACAGCCTGCGCAAAGGGCGCCATAAGATATGTGTGCTCACCCGTAAGCCCGCTCGTTTCATCCGCGTATTCAACCGTCGGAAGCAGATAAAGCGGCGACTGATAATATCCCGCGCTGTCGTTTTCGGCTATCATTCCGCGCTGCAGCGTCATGCCAAACTCCGACAAAATCCGTTCCAGATTCGGCTGCGTTTCCGTCACGTATTCCGAAGTCAGAAGCACCATTCCGCCATTGTTTAAGTACGCAATCACCTTATCCGCATCGTCCGATGAAAAATCCGTTTCCGGCGCATGGATAATAACGCACTCCGCATCCTCAGGCACTGCATCGTATTCCAGCAGGCTTATAGTTTCGTAATCAATATTTTCCTTCTCTATCACCGTCAGGAAACCGCTGTCAATCGAATACTCATTATGCCCGGTAATAAAATAAATCTTTGGCATATCATCGCTGATACAGTACGAGATGGCGCTCGTAAGCTGTCCTTCCCCGTCATAGCCCGTTACGCTTTGAGTATATGTGCTGTAATCAATTTCCGTTTCGTACATGTCAGTATATTCGATAACCCTGCTGCGCTTTTGCGTTTCGACAATCACGCTGTTGTCGGAAACACTGTCCGATGTATAGCTCTGAGCAAAGCTCGGATTAAGCTCCGTGTCAATGTATTCCACATGAATATGCTCCGAAAGCTCCTCATAGCCCTCCAAGGTCTGCGCCAGCACGCTGTCCGCACTGTCCTCAGCCGCAAGCACATAGATATTGACGTCCTCCTCAAGCCCGCTTACCAGCGTTTTTGTCTGCTCCGTGATACCGTAAAGTTGGTTTTGCGTAACGTCAATCGCCGTATACTTTGAAGGCAGCAGGCTGACCCCGATATTTGCGCCGACTGCCAAAGCAATCATCACAATTGCCGCAATGCCGCTGTATGCACCGAGCGCAAAGGTTTTCACTGAAACGCTGTATCGGCGCTTCTGCACTGACTGTGTGGTAAAAAACAGCATCAGTATTATAACCGACAAAAAATACACCACGCCCGTAAGGTCAAAGACCGTGGTAAGTCGGCTGTTCCCCGTCACATCCGAGGCTGCGCTTACCATGCTGCTGTAATGCGAATAGAAATCAAAAATGCTCAAAATTTTAGTGAGCATATTTTCCTCTGACGACACAAGGCTCTCCAAGCCCTGCATCATATAGGTCACAAACAGCGCCAAAAAGGTCAGCACTGCCGATATTATCACATTTTCGGTAATGCCCGATATAAAAAGCCCCACCGCAATCGCCGCCAAACCGTATAGCGCAAAGGCAAGCACTGCCACAAGATTTTCCGCCACCGGCACCGTACCGTAGGCGCTCAAAAACAACGGCAGAAAGCAGAAAAGAATCAGCGGTATGCAAAAGACCGCCGCCATTGCAAGATATTTTCCAAGCACAAGCTTTCCCACCGAAACGGGAGCCGTCAGGAGCATTTGGTCCGTTTTCTGCCTGCGCTCATCCGCCATAATACGCATTGTAAGCAGCGGAATCGTAATGAAAAACAAAATCAGTACGGCATTAAACACATACGCCACATAGGGCGTCCCGTAGGTAAGGTTATATACGGACGAGTACAAGCCGAACAGGCAAATCGTCAATGCCATAAAAAGCCAGCCTGTCACGGAACGCATATAGGACATAAATTCCTTTTTAAATATCGCTGTCCTCTTCTGCCGCCTCCGTTCCGGGCGCCTCCTCATTTTGCTCCGAACCGTCCGTTCCGGGCGCCTCCTCATTTTCTTCCGAGCTGTCCGTGTCGGGCGCCTCCTCACTTTGCTCCGAACCGTCCGTTCCGGGCGCCGCCTCAGCCAATACATCGTCAGGCTTTTCCTGCGTAAGCTCCAAAAATACATCCTCCAAAGATTTTTCGGAAAGTCCAAGCTGCAAAATCGGCATATCCGCTGAAGCAAGCCAATAAAACAGCTCCCTTCTGATATCAGCCTCCGCGTCCGTCCTTATGACAGCCCTGCACTCTCCGTCAGCCCTGCCGGACTCAACCGTAAAATCCTTAACCGCCGGAATGTTTTCCAAAATTTCCCGAAGCCGCTCCTCCCTGCCGCAAACACCAAGCTCAAGCTGC
Source organism: Lachnospiraceae bacterium (assembly GCA_021202335.1). Taxonomy (GTDB): domain Bacteria; phylum Bacillota; class Clostridia; order Lachnospirales; family Lachnospiraceae; genus COE1. The sequence goes on along the minus strand of JAJQDE010000016.1, from coordinate 2,976 downwards.
CGCCCGCCCTTCATTAACGTCATAAGCCCCTCGGGAGTGTCGCTTGCCACAAGCTTTCCTTTGGATATAATCATAATATGGTCGCACACTGCGCTCACCTCCGAGAGAATGTGTGAGCTTAAGATTACAGTATGTTTTTTGGCAAGCTCCTTAATCAGCGTCCGTATTTCAATAATCTGTTTCGGATCCAGGCCCACGGTCGGTTCGTCGAGAATGATTACCTCGGGATAGCCGACGATTGCCTGCGCAAGTCCGACTCTCTGCTTATAACCCTTTGAAAGGTTTTTTATCAGTCTGTCCTTCACGTCAGCAATCTGCGTCTGCTCCATAATGCTCTCAAGCTGCTCCCTGCGCTCCGATTTCTTCACTCTTTTAAGCTCCGCCGAAAAGCGAAGGTATTCCTGCACGGTCATGTCCTGATAAACGGGCGGCTGCTCCGGAAGATATCCGATGCATTTTTTTGCCTTTCCCGGCTCCTTTAAAATGTCATAGCCGTTGATGCGTACCGTTCCGCCTGTCGCAGCTATGTAGCCCGTCATAATATTCATGGTGGTGGATTTTCCCGCACCGTTCGGACCCAAAAAGCCGTAAATCATCCCTCTCTCCACTCGAAATGACAGGTTATCCACGGCTGTATGCTTTCCATATTTTTTTGTAAAATTTTTTACTTCAATCAATATGATGCCTCCCTGATGCAAAATCTTTTTACTGCCGTTTTTCATTGTATGCACAAAATTTGATTAAAGTATGGTTAAATTGTGTTTTTTTTGTGTCCTTGCATGAACGCTGCGCAGACCGGTTATTATCCGGATTGGTTTCAAAGGTTAAGTCATTAAAGGAGCAGCAATCAAGTATTTTCGATATTTAAGGGGAGAAAATTTTATACCTTATATTCAAAGGCAATGTCGCCCCTGACATACTCGTAATCATCAAGCGCAATTTCCTGAAAGCCGAATTTTTCATAAATATGCAGGGCGGGCTTCAGTCTGCTGTTGGAAATGATAAAAAGCCGCTGTGCGCCGTGTTCCAGCGCCCAGTCCATACAAGCCCGAAACACCGCACTGCCTGCACCCTTATGCGGAAAATGCTTGTTTGAACCCAGCTTACAAAGCTCCCACGTTGTCCCTTCCATCGGCATCGCCATACAAGCGGCAAGCGCCGTGTCATTTTCTATGGCAAAGAATATCATTGCGCCTCTTTGCAGTTCCTTATCAATGTTGTCAAAGGTTTCCTTATCGTGCTCCTCCAAAAAACCGAAATTGGAAACAATCCAATCCGTATTGAAATCAATAAAATCCTGCCGATAGCGTTCTTCAAATGGAATAATTTTCATGTCAGCATCCCTCTTTTCCAAGAATTGTAATAACCGTATCCAGTGCAGCCAAAAGAGCGTCACATTCACCTTGATTCAGTCCCGATATTTGAGATGTTATGCGGTTATTTGTCAATTCAATCAACTTGTCAGCTTCCGCATTTCCAAGCCTGGTCAGAGTGATTTTCTCCGCCCTTTTATCACCATCGCATTTTTGCTTCTCCAAAAGCCCTTTTACGGAAAACCTCCGGATAATTCTGCTCAGATAGCTCTTGTCTATGTGCAGCGCTTTGGCAATATCGCTCTGCATACATCCGCTATGTGTTTTTATCTCAAAAAGAATTCTCGCTTCCGTTACGGAATAAGCGCTTCCAAGATAGTCGGAGTTCATCATCTCCATCTGCACCGTATAAAAGCGATTGAACGCTCTGATTTTACTGCACACCTCATTATACATACCCATATGCATTATTTCTCCAATATCGGTTGACTGTGTCCACTTAATGATATAGCAAAATCAGTAGCCCACGTCAACTATTAATAATTAATTTTACAATCACACTTGTCGAACCAAACAAGTCACACAATGTAATGATGATGAATTACAGGTATCAAAAAGGAAGAAGTGCCGTCACCCTTCTTCACAACATCGATACTATATACATTTGTAATCTGTGCCGGATAGGACTCGGCAATCATACCGTCGTATACAATTTCAAGCGTATCTCCCACCTCCGGCTCCTTTGAGGCGTCCATATTTTTCATCGGAACTGTTATTCGATCCGCACTGCTGCGCTCCACGCTGCCCTTGGCAGGCTCAACCAAAAAAGAAGTGTCATTAATCTCAAAAGCGATGAAATACGCGTGCACCCGCTTTCCTTTGCCGAGTACTTTTCCGCAGCAGGCGGTGATAAAAATGACGCGTTTGATGAATATTCGTTTTATGGGGGGATGCCGTTAATTCTTTCCAGACCAACAGATACTGCCAAAATGAATTATTTAAAATCACTGTTTTCAGAAGTATATATCAAAGATATTGTGGAGAGGACAAAAATTGAAAGGCAGGACGTACTTGAGCAGATATTGGATTTATTATGCTCCTCTATCGGTTCTCTCACGAATCCTACAAAGATTGCCGATACGTTAAAATCCAAACAGTTTTCAGGAGTTTCCTCTAATACAATACGTTCCTACATTTCTCATTTGGAGGACGCGTTTCTTTTTTCCGAAAGCAAACGGTATGATGTCAAGGGAAAATCGTATTTCGATTCACCCTGCAAATTTTACTGTGAGGACATCGGTCTTAGAAATGCCCGCATAGGATTCTGGCAGCAAGAAAACATATATTCAATCCGCGTATGCCATGCCAACAGAGGAAAAAGCAATTAAAAATTAATAATGTTTTAAGCATAAATGCATTCACTCCTGATTCAAATCACAATATAATTTCTCTATCATGGAAACGCACCTTTCTATTCCCAAAACACTGCTGTCCAGACAAAGATGATAGTTTGGTGAATCACCCCATTTATGCTCCGTGTAATAGAAATAATGTCCCGCTCTCAGCTTATCCTTCTTTACACTGATTCTTTCTGCTTCCTCTCTCGACACCTTGCTTCTTTCCATGATATGCTTTATCTTATATATGTATCTTATACACATCT
>JAJQDE010000057.1 GCA_021202335.1 Lachnospiraceae bacterium | reverse complement strand
GTATATTATAGCATACATTTTTCACAAAGGAAACAACTTATATTTAATAAAAACAAAAAAACAAAAAATAGATTTTTCCCTATGGCAAAGTTACCGGTTCTGGTGTATCATGTATATTATAACCGGCGGCTGAAAACAGCCGCCCGGAAGCATAGTGGGAAAGGGCGAACCTGTTTCATGTATCAGATAAATTTTAAGCAGCCAATTCATGTACACTTTATCGGCATCGGAGGCATCAGCATGTCCGGACTTGCGGAAATTCTGCTGGACGCGGGCTTTTCGGTCAGCGGCTCCGATGCAAAAAAATCGCCGCTCACGGCAAAGCTTGCCGCTAAGGGCGCCAAAATCAGCTACCCCCAAATGGCAGGCAGCATCACGGACGACATTGATTTAGTGGTGTACACCGCCGCCATCGCGGACGACAATCCGGAGCTTGCCCGCGCTGCCCAAAAACAGATACCGCTTATATCACGCGCCGATCTGCTGGGTCAGATTATGAAAAACTACAAGACTCCGATTGCCATAAGCGGCACGCACGGCAAAACTACCACCACCTCCATGATTGCGGAGGCGCTGCTTGCCGCGGACGCCGACCCTACCTTGTCAATCGGCGGTATTCTCAAATCCATCGGCGGAAATATCCGTGTGGGAAAATCAGATTATTTTGTCACGGAGGCATGCGAATACACCAACTCGTTTTTGAGCTTTTTCCCGCATATCAGCATTATCCTTAACATCGAGGAGGATCACATGGATTTCTTTAAGGATATTGATGATATACGCAGCTCCTTCAGAAAATTTGCAGAGCTTCTTCCAAACGACGGCTTTCTTATTATAAATAAAGGCATTGACAGCCTTGATGCTTTCACGCGGGGACTTGGCTGCAGGGTCGTCACCTTCGGCAGCGACGCCGGCGCGGATTACAGCTACACGGACGCGTCCTTTGATGAGCTCGGGCGCGCCTCCTACACACTTCTTAAGTCCGGAAAGGAGCGCTGCCGCGTAAGGCTCGGAGTTGTCGGCGAGCACAATATTTTAAACTCCCTGTCCGTGATTGCGCTCATGGATATCCTTAAGCTTGACCTGTCCGTTGTCCTGGACGCGCTCCTTGCGTTTTCCGGCACTGACAGACGCTTTGAGCTTAAGGGGACTGTCGGCGGCGTGACCGTTCTTGACGATTACGCGCACCACCCGACAGAAATCAGGGCGACCTTAAGAGCTGCGGCAAATTATCCGCACAAAACGCTCTGGTGCGTATTCCAGCCTCATACATACACGCGCACAAAGGCGTTTCTTGGCGATTTTGCGCAGGCGCTTTCGCTTGCAGACAAAGTCGTGCTCACCGATATTTACGCCGCCCGCGAAAAAAACACCATAGGCATCACTTCAAAGGATTTGCTGCGAGAGCTTGAAACGCTCGGAGTGGACTGCTGCTATTTTCCCTCCTTCGACGAAATTGAAAACTTTTTATTAAAAAATTGTGTCGATGGCGATTTGTTGATAACTATGGGAGCGGGAGATGTCGTAAAAATAGGTGAAAACCTTCTTGGAAATTAATTATCCACAATATCCACATTTTTTCGGGCAAAGGCAGGCGCAAAATGATGTGGATATTTTTTTGTTTTCATCCACAATCCCGGAAAAGAAAAAATACCTCTGACAGACAAGCTCACACAGGGGTTTTTAAATTTCCCCGGCAAATTTTCCACAAAATCCACATTTTCCACACCGTTTCACGGCTTGTCCGTTCACAAGCCCTATCAAGTCTGTTCGGCTTGCTTTTTTGGACAGGTGTGCTAAAATACATTTACCTTACAGCTTCCGCCAATCTCCCTGATGCGGAAGGCAAACTCCCGGTAAGGAATATTTTTATGCAAAGAGGTATCTCCCATGAATCGTGTCAACATTTACAGGTCTGCTTCCAAAACGCAGACATCTGTTTCCAACAGGTTTATTGATGAGTATATGGCTGACGCCAACGACGCCCAGCTCAAAATTTATCTTTTTTTAATCCGCATGATGGACGCTAATCTCCCAACCAGCGTTTCCGACATTGCGGACAAGTTTAACTACCCGGAGAAGGACGTCCTGCGAGCGCTTATGTACTGGGAATCAAGACAGCTTTTGGATTTGGATTTTGACGCGGCTCATAACCTCTCGGGCATCAGGGTTCTCTCCCTTGACGCGGCATGTGAACCGCCCCGCACGCCAAACCGCATCACCCCGGTTTTATCCTTTATCAGACCCGCTTCCAAAATGCCGGACGAAAAAATACAAAAGCCCGCCTATTCCCCCGACGAGCTGAAGCGTTTCAAGAGCAGCGGGGAAATAGAGCAGCTTTTGATGGTGGCGGAGCAGTATGTGGGGCGCCAGCTCTCTCGCGCGGATATGGAAACCATCCTTTTTGTGTACGACAGGCTCGGGTTCTCCTCAGATTTAATCGACTATCTGATACAGCACTGCGTTGAACGCGGCAAAAAGGATTTCCGCTATATCGAAAAGGTTGCGCTTTCATGGCACGAGCAGGGAATAACGTCCGCGCAGGAGGCGCAGAAGGTTTCGCGCAAGTACGACAAGGTAGTCTATACGATTATGAAGTCGCTTGGGAAAACCTCATCTCCCGCCCCAAAGGAGCTTGAATATATCAACAAATGGACGAAGGAATACGGCTTTTTGCTCGATGTAATCCAGGAGGCATGCGACAAGACGGTTATGAACACGGACACGCACCGCTTTGCCTACGCGGACGGTATTCTGAGCAAATGGTACCGGGCAGGCGTGCAGCACAAGGCTGATATCGCGGCGGCGGACGGCGCTTTCAAAAAGCAGTCCGCCGCACCCAAAGCAGACACGCGCACCGCAAAAAACAGCTTTAATCACTTTAAGCAGAATGCTTACGACTTTGACAGCCTTGAAGATAATATCATCAGCAATTAACGTAAGAAAATGAGGAAAAACATGCCACTCACAAACAGTCAGTATGACGCCATAATGCGCTCCTATGAAGAAAAGCAGCGTGCGGCGAGATACCGTTTGGAAAAGAATACCCAAATCGTATACGATAAAATCCCCTCCTATGAGGAGCTGGACAGGCAGGTTTCCGCCATCTCAATCGGGCAGGGGCGCAGGCTTCTTGACGGCGACCGCGGCGCGCTTGACGCACTGAAAACACAATTGAAGGAGCTTTCCCGCAAAAAATCCCTTCTCCTTCGTGAGAACGGCTTTCCGGACGATTTTCTTACGCCCGCGTTTGAATGTCCGAAATGCCGGGATACGGGCTACATAGGGAATAAAAAATGCAGCTGCTTCCGCGCTGCCGAGATTGAGCTTATTTACGAGCAGTCGCATATAAAGAATATGCTTCAGACGGAAAATTTTTCCTCTTTGTCGTATGATTATTATGTCGGAGAAGAGCTGGAGAAATTTACAAAAGCTGTTCAAATATGCCAAAATTTTATAGAAAATTTCTCTAAGGACTACCGAAATCTCTTTTTTTATGGTACAGTAGGAACCGGGAAGTCTTTCTTATCCTGCTGCGTGGCGAAGGAGCTGATGGACAAGGGCAGCCTTGTAATCTATTTCAGCGCATCGCAGCTTTTTGACACGCTGTCAAAAAGTACGTTTGATAAGGACAGCGCCGAGGCGCTATCGGGCATTTCAGAGGACATATATGACTGCGACCTGCTTATCATTGATGATTTGGGTACCGAGCTTACAAACGCGTTTGTTTCCTCACGGCTTTTCTCCTGCCTGAACAACAGGCATATGCGGAAAAAGTCGACCATCATCACAACGAACCTTTCATTGGCGGAGCTGCGCGACAGATATTCGGACAGAATATTTTCACGCATAACAAGCAATTATACTGTATGTAAGCTGATAGGCCCTGATATACGCATGAAGAAAAAAACAACGCCGGCTTTCAATGGCAGGTCGGCGCAAGATAGAAAGTGAGGTTTTTCCAATGCCTGTTCGTGAGGAAAAAAGAAATCTTAATTCGATACCGGTAGGCTCCTTAGGAATTATCCCCTTAAAGGGATGTGAACAGCTCGGAGATAAGGTTGACCAATATCTCGTAAAGTGGAGACCCGAGCGGGAAAATGAGCACAAAAATTCTCTTGCCTTTTCCGGCTACCAGCGCGACTCCTATATTATCCAAACAAGGGTTCCGCGTTTTGGCACAGGCGAGGCTAAGGGCGAGATTTTGGAGTCCGTGCGCGGCGACGATTTATATTTGATTGTGGACGTCACCAATTACAGCATGACATATTCTCTCTGCGGTCAGGAAAATCACATGTCGCCTGACGACCATTATCAGGACTTAAAGAGGATTATCGCGGCAGTCGGCGGGAAGGCAAGGCGCATCACTGTTATCATGCCCTTCCTTTATGAGAGCCGCCAGCACAAGAGAACCGCAAGGGAGTCGCTTGACTGCGCGCTCGCGCTTCAGGAAATGGTGAAAATGGGCGTTGACAATATCATAACCTTTGACGCTCACGACCCGCGCGTGCAGAATGCAATCCCGCTGTACGGCTTTGAAACGGTATCTCCCACATACCAGTTTATCAAGGGGCTTTTAAATCATGTAAAGGATCTCACAATCGACTCTGACCACATGATGATCATAAGCCCTGACGAGGGCGGCATGAGCCGCGCCGTCTACATGGCAAACGTGATGGGGCTTGACATGGGCATGTTCTACAAGCGCCGCGATTACACGAAAATCGTAAACGGCAGAAACCCGATTGTCGCCCATGAATTTTTGGGCAGCAACATAGAGGGCAAGGACGTGATTATCGTAGACGATATGATATCATCGGGCGAAAGCGTGCTTGAGGTTGCCACCGATCTGAAAAAGCGGAAGGCAAACCGCATCTTTGTCGCCGCTACCTTCGGTCTTTTCACGAACGGCTTGGAGCGCTTTGACAAGGCTTATGAATCCGGTCTGCTTTACAGGGTGCTTACCACAAACCTGATTTACCAAAGACCGGAGCTGCTTGAAAAGCCCTGGTATATAAGCTGCGATATGAGCAAATACATCGCCTACATCATCGACACGCTAAACCACGACTCATCAATTTCCGATTTGCTCAATCCGCTCGACCGTATTCACAATATCATCAAAAAATACAACAACGGAGAGTTATAAAGCCATAAAAAGAAAGAATGTGCCCGAAAAGCACATTCTTTCTTTTTTCAGCCCTTTAATCATCATATCCGTTCGGATTGTTTGACTGCCATCTCCAACTGTCCGCGCACATATCCTTAATGCCATACTGCGCCGTCCAGCCAAGCTCCTCCTTCGCCTTTGTGGCGTCCGCATAGCATGTGGCGATATCTCCCGCGCGTCTGGGCTTGATTTCATAAGGAATCTTTACGCCTGTCGCTTCCTCAAAATTCTTCACTATGTCAAGCACGCTGTAACCCGTGCCCGTGCCAAGGTTGTAAATGCAAAGCCCCGCCTTTTCCTCAATCTTTTTGAGCGCCTTGACATGCCCGACAGCCAAATCCACCACGTGGATATAGTCCCTCACGCCCGTACCGTCATGCGTGTCGTAATCGTTGCCGAACACGCCGAGCTTCTCAAGCTTTCCGACCGCCACCTGTGTAATGTACGGCATCAGATTGTTGGGAATCCCGTTCGGATTTTCTCCCATTGTGCCGCTCTTATGCGCACCGATCGGATTAAAGTAGCGCAGCAAAATCACGTTCCACTCATTGTCCGCCTTCTGCATATCCGTCAAAATCTGCTCAAGCATTGATTTTGTCCAGCCGTAAGGGTTGGTACATTGTCCCTTCGGGCACTCCTCCGTAATGGGAATAAACGCCGGATCCCCGTAAACTGTTGCCGATGAGGAGAAAATAATGTTTTTGCAATTATGCTTTCTCATTACGTCCACCAGCGTAAGCGTGCCCGTAATGTTATTGTCGTAATATTCCCACGGCTTTGCCACCGACTCTCCTACTGCCTTTAAGCCCGCAAAATGAATACATGAATCAATGCTTTCCTTATCAAAAATTTCCTCAAGCGCTTTTTGGTCGCGTATGTCAGCCTTGTAGAAGGTAACAGGCTTTCCCGTAATCTTTTCCACACGCGCAAGCGACTTTTCGCTCGCATTGGAAAGATTATCGAGAACCACCACATCATAGCCTGCATTTTGCAGCTCCACTACCGTATGACTGCCGATAAAGCCTGCTCCGCCCGTAACTAAAATTGCCATAATGTAACTCCTCCATTCTTTTTTTCTTTTATTATGGTATATCTTTTATTTTGTTGTTGCAAGCAGTTTTTGGCGATATGAAATAATTGTTTTTTTCTGCCCGTTTTCATTTTGATAATGCGTTTTTTATTTCAGGTAAAACCCCGCAAGCTTCATTTCCTCATCAAAGGTCAGCGTATATGCAATGCCCGTGTTGGCGTAGGACACGTTCACCTGCACCATCGCAAAGAGTTCACCGCCCTGCTTTACCTCCGAAATATACATCTGCCCGAAGGAAAGCAGCTCGCCGAAATCCGCCGTCGCAAGCTGTGCCTTGGAAATGCTGAGCGTCGCCACATTCAGCACGGACTTCATGTCGTCCGTCATATACTCCACGACCGCCTCATACTCATCGTCACCGTAGAGCGTGATAATCTCCTTTGCCGTTTCGCTCACCAAAGCCTCGTCAAAAACAGCGCTCTCACTGATATCGCTCATCTTGGGAAAATTCCAATAAACCACCGCTCCCACGATAAGAACGGCTGCAAGCACAACTGCCCATATTATCAGGGTCTTTTTACGTTTCGCTGTCATTTCAATCTCCCTTCAGGCTTTTCCTAAACGCCTTCACCTTATACATATCCTTGTCGGCAATCCGCAGGTAGTCGTCAAAAACCATATCCGAGGACGGGTCGGTAAGAGCTGTTCCGATGCTCACGCTGATGCCGGTTTTCTTAAGCTCCGCCAGCACCGTACTCTTAAAGCCTGCCGCCTGCGCCTCGTCCATAATAGGGAAAAAGGCTATAAACTCATCGCCGCCATAGCGGTACACATAACCGCCCTCCGGGCACTGCTGCAAAAGCACGCGCGCGATTTCCTTTAAAATCATATCGCCCCTTTCGTGTCCGTAGGCGTCGTTAATCTGCTTAAATCCGTCCGCATCCACAAAGCAAAGCGCGCAGCTTCTTCCCGCATCGCAATGCCTGCGGTACTCAGGCTCCACCATATCCGTGTACGCAATGCGGTTGTAGAGTCCCGTAAGCTGATCCCTGTTGTATATTTCCCGCAGCTTTCGATTTACATTCTCAATCTGCAGCTTCTTATACAGATTTTCAAGCGTTTTCGTAATCGTGCTGTGTATATCGTAAAAATACGGATTATCGTAAAGGAAACGCCCGTTTTTGAGAATACTGTAGCCCACCGTCCGCTCCCTGAAATGAATGGGCGTAAACATATACGTACTCCCGGCGCCGCAGCCGTCATAAAACTCCATAAGCCTCTCGGGCTCTCTGATATCCATGAGCCTGTTTCCCTCTTCGGCATATGCCACGACCATATCCTCATCGTGATAGCCGTCCACCGCAAACCCGCTCTCGTCGGCAGCCTCATACAGCTTTTTATCAACTACGATGGCAAAGCCGTCGCAGGCAAGGTGCATAAAATACTTCGATATATAACGAAACACCTCGTCGTAGCTTTCGCACTTTACGATATCGCCTTCAAGCTTGGTGAGCAGCTCGTCGTTTTTAAGCCGCTCGACTCCGTGGATAATCTGATCCTTGGCATATTTCCTGTAATCAATCCGCCCGCTGTTGGCGCAGCCGCAGCTTTCCGTAAAGACACATTTTGACGGCATAAAATGATTTCTCGGCACTTCCTTCCCCGCCCATATGTCAGCAAGGATTTTCATTGTGCTGTTTCCGATGTGCTCGCGCATATGCCACACCGTCGTTATCTGCGGGTCATAGTAGAGCGCCTTGTCCAGATTGTCAAAGCCCGTTACCCTGAAATCGCCCGGTATCCCATAGCCAGAAAGCTGAGCCTGATAGCACAAGCCTGCCGCAATATTGTCATTGGCGCACACAAACACATCGGGGAAGCTGACCGGTCTGTCCCCGAAGCTCTTTATATATCGCTCAAAGTATCGGCTTCCCGATGAAAACTCATAATCGTCATACCACACCGGATTATCCTCGCGCGAAAGCCCGAAGCGGTCAAGACATTCAAAATATGCCTGCACTCTGAGCGAATTTTCAAAATTCTCCGCAGGTCCTCCGGCAAAAATAAATTTTCTGCATCCGTGCCGGTAATACAAATGCTCCATGATTTCGCAGATTTGTTTTTTATTGTCGATGCCCGCATAGTAAAAGCCGTCTATATCAAGTCCGATGCTTACCGCCGGCTTTCCGCTTGCGCGTATCGTGCCGACAAGCCTGTCCAAACGCTCCTTGTCCGAAAGGTTGGTACACTCCATAATCACGCCGTCAAACCGTGAAAGGTCGGGCAGCGTGTAAATATTATATTCTCCCTGATTATGCTTCTCGTCGGGGCTCCAATTGCCGTGACAATTATATTGATACAACACAATATCCTCATCACTGCCCGCCATGAACTCCATAATGCCCTCAACCCACGCATATGTAATCAATCTTTTCCAACCGTCTGAAAATAATGCCACCCGTTTCATATTTATTCCCCCACATTTGCCGCCTTGAGCTTCTTCCTATCCCCATAAAATGTCCATGACACTATTATAACGCAAGGTTGTATCTGAAAACAAGACTAAAAAAATGGGGCTGTCGCTTTAACGAATAAAATTTCGTGAGGCGACAGCCTCTTTTA
>JAJQDE010000029.1 GCA_021202335.1 Lachnospiraceae bacterium | reverse complement strand
AATATACCTCCTTTATTGTTAATACCTTCATTTACTATAATAAAGGTAATCCATGGAAAAGTCAACCAAAGATGAAAAACAGTTTTGATGAAAATATACAAAAAAATGCGGGAAAAATATACAAGTTGCCGCGTGCAAAGTGCCGGATTGGGAAAATTTATAAATGTATAATTATGGGAGATTATCATGAGAACAGTGGCATATCATAATCTTGGCTGCAAGGTAAATGCATATGAAATGGACGCGATGATTCAGGCGTTAAGGCAGAAAGGCTTTAAAATAGTGCCTTTCGAGGAGAAAGCGGATATTTATATCGTAAATACCTGCACAGTCACAAACATTGCCGACAGGAAAAGCCGGCAAATGCTGCATAAGGCAAAAAAGACAAATCCGGAGGGCATCGTAGTCGCTGTCGGCTGCTATGTGCAGTCGGATATGGACGCCGTTTCGGCAGACCCGGCTGTGGATTTGCTCGTTGGGAATAACAGAAAGAAGGATTTGGCGCAAATCCTTGAAAATTATTTTGACGGAGTGGAGCAGGAAAGCGTCATAGACATAAACAATACGCTTGAATATGAGGAAATGAAGCTTACCTCCACGGCGGAGCATACCCGCGCATATATTAAAATACAGGACGGCTGCAATCAGTTCTGTACTTATTGCATGATACCCTACGCGCGCGGAAGGGTGCGCAGCCGAAAAAAGGCGGACATTTTGGAGGAAATACGCGGACTTGCCGCCGCAGGGTACCGGGAGTTTGTGCTTACGGGTATTCATGTCAGCTCCTATGAAAACGAAGGCTCTCTTCTTGAGCTTATCTGCGCGATTGATGAGCTTGAGGGCGTGGAGCGCATCCGTTTAAGCTCGCTTGAGCCGCGCGTTGTGACAAGGGAATTTGCGGAGCGCCTTTCCGGGCTTAAACACATCTGCCCGCATTTCCACCTCTCACTGCAAAGCGGAAGCGCGGGAGTTTTGAAACGCATGAACCGCCATTACACGCCGGATGAGTATATAAGCGGAGTGGAATACCTTCGCAGGGCGTTTGACCATCCTGCCATAACGACGGACGTGATTGTGGGCTTTCCGGGGGAAACGGACGAGGAGTTTGAGGAAACCGTGCAGCTTGTAAAAACGGTCAATTTTTATGAGATGCATATTTTCAAATATTCAAAGCGGAAGGGCACTAAGGCGGCAGTGATGCCAAATCAGGTGCCGGAGCCTCTAAAGGCCAAGAGGAGCGCAATCCTTCAAGGGATAGAAGCCGAGGCTTCCAAAAAATTCAGGGAATACTATATTGGAAGAACGGCAGAAACGCTTCTTGAGGAGAGGATAGAAAGGGAAGGGACGCCGTATCTTATCGGACATACAAGGGAATATGTGAGGGTCGCCGCTGCCGCGGGGGGCGATTGCGGTCTGCTTGAAAACATGTTGGTCACAGGCAGGATTGCCGGCTTTTTGGATGATGAGCTGATGCTGCTGGAGGAGCCTGCGAATTTGTAAAACTATTTATTGAAATTTGTATTCAGATAAGTTATGATAGGTATAAGTATTTGCCGCGAAAGAGAAATCAAAACTGACAGACGAAAAGGAGCATGAAGTTTGAAAGCTGCTCCCTGCGGTCGCAATATGGAGGCGAGAAATGGAAGATTTGACACGCACGCAATTTATACAACTGACGCCGGAGGATTTTGGAGAAATTGTTTCGGTCAAGGATGTGCTGACTTCCGTATATGCTGCCCTTACGGAGAAGGGTTATAATCCGGTCAGTCAGATAGTCGGTTATATTATGTCAGGGGATCCGACTTACATCACAAGCCATAAGGGAGCGAGGGCCATGATCATGAAGGTGGAGCGCGACGAGCTTGTGGAGGAGCTTTTGAAAACCTACATTGTGAGTCAGGGCTGGAGCAGCATGGGAAAATTTTAACGGCAGGCGCCAAAAAGGGGAGCTTTATGAGAAAAATGGGATTGGACTTTGGCTCCAAGACAGTAGGAGTGGCTGTGAGCGACCCATTGCTTGTCACTGCACAGGGCGTGGAGATTGTGCGCAGAAAATACGAGGATAAGCTTCGTCAAACCCTGTCGCGCATAGAAGAGCTGATTGTTGAGTACGAGGTAGATGAGATTGTGCTCGGCTATCCTAAAAACATGAACAATACGTTGGGAGAGCGTGGGGAAAAAACACTTGAATTTAAGGAAACGCTTGAGAGAAGAACGGGGCTTGAGGTGCGGCTGTGGGACGAGCGTCTGACTACGGTCGCGGCGGATAAGGCGATGATTGAGGCCGGCATAAGACGCGAGGAGCGGAAAGAGCACGTTGACAGGATAGCGGCGGTTTTTATTTTACAGGGATATTTGGATTATTTAAAAAACAAGGAAAGCGAGTAGGAAGGATTATGGAGAAAATTACCTTTATGCCGGATGAGGGCGGACCGGTTGATTTTTATGTGCTGGACCAGACGACCGTCGGCGGGGTAAATTATATTCTGGTGACAGATGCGGAGGATGAGGAGGATGGCGAGGCGTATATTTTAAAAGCCGGATCCGGTTCGGATGAGAATGAGCAGGTTTACAGCATTGTCGATGATGACAATGAGCTTGCGGCTGTATCGGGGGTTTTTGAAAGTATGCTGGACGACATCGAGCTTATCTGAGCGGAGCCGTGAAGAGAACCATATCGACAATCAAAACCGCGCACATGCTGCGAGGTTTGTACTTGCGACCCTTAATAAATATTATAGGAGGTCAATTTTGCAACAGAACAAAAAACAAAATATGTCAAAGCTCAAAATAATTCCTTTGGGAGGTCTTGAGCAGATTGGAATGAACATTACTGCCTTTGAGTACGAAGACAGTATTGTTGTGGTGGACTGCGGTCTCAGCTTCCCCGCTGACGACATGCTGGGAGTGGATTTGGTGATACCTGACATCACTTATCTCAAAAATAATCAGGATAAGGTGAAGGGCTTCGTTATTACCCACGGGCATGAGGATCATATAGGGGCGCTTCCTTATGTGCTCAAGGAGCTGAATGTGCCTGTTTACGCGACAAAGCTTACGATGGGAATTATCGAAAACAAGCTTGAGGAGCACAATCTGACACATAACGTGCGCAGGAAGGTTGTGAAATTCGGGCAGAACATTAATTTAGGCTGTTTCCGGATTGAGTTTATAAAGACCAACCACAGTATCGTGGACGCCGCTGCGCTTGCAATTTATTCGCCTGCCGGAGTCGTGGTACACACGGGAGATTTCAAGGTGGATTACACACCCGTCTACGGTGATGCGATTGACTTACAGCGCTTTGCGGAGCTTGGCAAAAAGGGCGTGCTGGCGCTGATGTGCGACTCGACAAATGCCGAGCGTCCGGGCTTCACGCCGTCGGAGAAAAAGCTGGGGCATGTGTTTGACACGCTGTTTGAGGAGCACAAAAAAACCCGGATTATCATAGCGACCTTTGCCTCAAATGTGGACAGGGTGCAGCAGATTATAAACACGGCGGACAAGTTTGGCAGGAAGGTTGTCGTGGAAGGACGCAGCATGGTGAACATCATTGAAACCGCGTCAGGCTTAAACCGCATCAGTATTCCTGAAAATACGCTGATTGATATAGAAAGATTGAAAAATTACCCGAGGGATAAGACGGTCATTATCACGACGGGAAGCCAGGGAGAGAGCATGGCTGCGCTGAGCCGCATGGCAAACGGCATGCATAAGAAAATCACAATCGGTAAGGGCGACACCGTTATCTTCTCCTCAAACCCGATACCCGGCAACGAAAAGGCGGTAACAAGGGTAATCAACGAGCTTTTCAAAAAGGGAGCGGATGTTATTTTCCAGGACACCCATGTTTCGGGACACGCGTGTCAGGAGGAAATCAAGCTGATATATACGCTGACCAAACCGAAATATGCCATTCCGGTGCACGGGGAATATAAGCATTTAAAGGCGCAGGCAAAGATTGCGCTTGAGCTGGGCTACGAGAAGGAGGACGTGTTCATTCTCCAATCGGGCGATGTGCTTGAGCTGGACGAGGAGAGCGCGCAGATTACCGATAAGGTTCCGGTGGGCGCGGTGCTCGTGGACGGACTGGGCGTGGGAGACGTCGGAAATGTGGTGCTGCGCGACAGGCAGCATCTTGCGGAGGACGGAATAATGATTGTCGTGATGTCGCTTGACGGCGCGACGGGAGAGCTTTTGGCGGGACCGGATATTGTGTCGAGGGGCTTCGTGTATGTGAAGGAGTCCGACGCGCTTTTGGAGGAGGCCCGCAAAATCATTGAGAAGGCGGTGCTTGGCTGTCTTAAGAAAAATGTTACGGATTGGGGTAAGATAAAAGGAACAATAAAAGATACCTTGAGCGATTATGTATGGAAAAAGACAAAACGGCGTCCTATGATACTGCCGATTTTAATGGAAATATAGCTTAGGCCGTGCAAAGGGGAATCAGAGTATGAATGCAAAGCAGTTTTTGGGGGCAATATCTGCCATGATATTAAAAATTGCATTGGCAGTGGTCATTATTGTCGTTGTGTTCCGGCTGGCGGTCAGCGCTTATGATTTTGGATATCAGGTGTTTGCGGACATTCCCGTAAGCAGCGGAGAAGGCAGGATTGTGAACGTTGTGGTTTCGGAAGGGCAAAGCAGTCTGGAGCTGGCGAAGCTTCTTGAGCAAAAGGGGCTTATTAACAATGCGTATGTATTCTATATTCAGGAGAGGCTTTCTGATTATAAGGATATGATACAGCCCGGTGTGTATGAGCTGAGCACCGCGATGAACTCTGAGGAGATGCTTGAGGCGCTCTGCAGTGTGGACGAGGACGGGGAAGAATGATGACGGACGAGAGAATGATGACATTTATCCATTCCTTCGACAGAGAAAAGCCTGCTTACCTGAACGAGCTGGAGCAGTATTCGCTGGAAACCAATGTGCCTATTATCAGACCTCAGATGCAAAGCCTGTTAAGGTTTATTGTCACGTGGGCGAAGCCCATGCGTATTCTTGAGGTGGGGACGGCCATTGGTTTTTCTGCGCTGCTTATGAGCGAGTATGCGCCGGAGGGCTGTCATATCACGACGATTGAAAAATATGAGAAACGCATCCCTGCTGCAAGGGAAAATTTTGCGAAAGCGGGCAGGGAAAATGCCATTACGCTCCTTGAGGGCGACGCCGCGCAGATTCTGACGGAGCTTTCGGAGGACGGAGAATATGACATGATATTTATGGACGCGGCAAAGGGGCAGTATATCCATTTTTTGCCGGACATTCTGCGGCTGCTTGCGCCCGACGGGATTTTGGTGTCCGACAATATTTTGCAGGAGAGCGAGCTTATTGAGTCGAAGTATGCCGTGACGCGCAGGAACCGCACCATACACAACCGTATGCGCGAGTATCTCTATGCGCTTACGCACAACGAAGGGCTTGAAACGATTATACTGCCGGTTGCGGATGGGGTTACATTGACCGTAAAGAAACGAGGGAAAGAGTGAAAAATAAAAGACAGGGAAAGCCGGAGCTTTTGGTGCCCGCAAGCAGCCTTGAGGTGTTAAGGACGGCAGTAATATTTGGAGCGGACGCCGTTTATATCGGCGGTGAGGCGTTCGGGCTGCGGGCAAAGGCAAAAAACTTTTCGCATGAGGAGATGGCGGAGGGAATCCGCTTTGCGCATGAGCATAATGTAAGGGTATACGTGACTGCGAATATTCTTGCGCATAATGCTGATTTGGAGGGCGCGCGGAGGTATTTTGAGGAGCTTAGGGAGCTTGCGCCCGACGCGCTGATAATTTCCGACCCGGGGATGCTTATGATAGCAAAGGAAACCTGCCCGGACACGGAAATCCACATCTCCACGCAGGCAAATAATACCAACTGGCAGACATATATGTTTTGGTGGCAGCAGGGCGCAAAACGCGTGGTATCGGCGCGTGAGCTGTCGCTTGCGGAAATCAGGCAGATCAGGGACAAAATTCCTGCAGAGATGGAGATAGAAAGCTTTATCCATGGCGCCATGTGCATTTCATATTCGGGGCGGTGCCTGCTGTCGAGCTACTTTACGGGCAGGGACGCAAATCGCGGTGCATGTACGCATCCGTGCCGCTGGAAGTATGCCGTGGTGGAGGAGAAGCGCCCGGGAGAGTATCTTCCCGTGTATGAAAATGAGCGGGGCACATATATTTTTAATTCAAGGGATTTGTGCATGATTGAGCATATTCCCGAGCTTGTGGCGGCGGGTATAGACAGCTTTAAAATAGAGGGACGCATGAAAACCGCGCTGTACGTGGCGTGCGTGGCGCGGACATACAGAAAGGCGATTGACGATTTTTTTGAGTCCGAGGAGAAATACCGTCAAAATATGGAATGGTATAAGGCGGAGATAGCCAAGTGTACCTACCGTCAGTTTACCACGGGCTTTTACTTTGGCAGAACGGATGAAAATACACAGATTTATGACAGCAATACCTATGTCAATGAGTGGGTTTATCTGGGCTTTGTGGAGTCGGTCGATGATAGGGGCTTTGCACGCTTTGAGCAGAAAAATAAGTTCTGCGTGGGCGACGTCATTGAGCTGATGAAGCCGGACGGCAGCAATGTTCGGACAAGGGTGCTTTCGATGTACGACGGCGACGGCTGTCGGGTTGAAAGCTGTCCGCACTCAAAGCAGATATTGTATGTTGAATTGGACGCTAAGCCCGAGCAGTATGATATCATGCGTGTTGAGAGAAAAGATTCATGAAAATTTTGAGTGCAAAATTTTGCATGGCAATTGTTTTGCTTCGGGCGATGTGGTATTATATTGTTAAATGAATTGGAGCGGTACTTTCAGAATGGAGGATTAGTATGGAAAATGACAAGTTAGACCTTATTTTATCGGAAATCCAAGGCATTAAAGGGGAAATCCAAGGCATTAAAGGGGAAATCCAAGGTATGAAAGCGGAAATGCAGGATATGCAAATAGAAATCAAGGATATCAGGCAGAAGGTAACTAAGACGGAGCTGACGGTTGAGAATGAAATCCGTGTCAACATACAGCGCGTGGCGGAGGGGCACCTTGATCTGTCGAGAAATCTGCACGAATGTATACGGCTTTCAAGCGACATCAAGAACAAACAGGAGATACAGGATATCTACATAAACATGCATGATAATAAATTAAGGGCGCTGTAAAACAGCGCCTTAATCCAATAAGGGCGCTGTTTTACAGTGCCTTAATCTCATGCTTGAAATACATTTTTATAACAAAGGAGGACGTTAAGAAATGAAAAGTATCGGTGCAAAGGTTTTTGCAATCATAGCGTTTTTGGGCGTGCTGTTTTTCGTGACAATAGCAGTGAATTTAGCATCGTTTTCCACGATTAACAGCAATAACAACAAGGTGAATACATATTTTGAAATGAATGAGGCGGAAAACGCGGCAATCGTTGCGTTCCAGCAGGCGCAGCTTTATTCCAACCTAAGCTATTTTAAGAAGGATACGGATGAGATTGAGCTTATGCAGACAAAGCTGAATACGGCAATTTCCGAAATGAATACGATGATGGCGGAGCTGGGGACTCTTTGCGAGGCTGTTGATGATGCGGAAATACTTGCTCTTTATCAGACAATGAACGAAACCATGTCAAGCTTTGCCTCCTTCTGCACCGAGGTATACACGGCTTCGACCTCCGGGAATTTTGCTTTGACAAAAGAGCTTGTGGACGGGCAAAAGGCACAAAAGGACCCCGTGCAGGACGCGATTGACGCTTATGATGAGTATGTTGGGACTGAAAGGGCGCAGATTTTAAATACAAGCGCGGCTCAGATAACGATGTCAAGGATATTGGCAGTAGTATTTACGGTCTTGTATGTTGTCTGCCTGTTTATTTCGATAGCTGTGGCAAAACGGATATTTATTGCTCCGATAAAGAAGCTGCAGGCGGCAGCTAAGGGCTTGGC
The DNA here is from genome assembly GCA_021202335.1 of Lachnospiraceae bacterium. Taxonomy (GTDB): domain Bacteria; phylum Bacillota; class Clostridia; order Lachnospirales; family Lachnospiraceae; genus COE1. The sequence continues at coordinate 1,183 of JAJQDE010000029.1, read as the reverse complement.
AGAGGGCGACATTGAACAGAAAATCGAAATCAAGTCAAACGACGAGTTCGGCACATTGGCTCAGGACTTCACGAATATGATAGAGAACATAGGCGGGCAGGCCCACATTGCTGAAAGGGTTGCGGAGGGTGACCTGACTGTCGTCTGCACACCCGCAAGCGAAAAGGATGTGATGGGCAAGGCAATCGAAAAGATGCTTAACGACAACAACAGGAACCTTACGGTCATACGGGATGCGGCGGCAAGAATGGCATCCGGCGCAAACGAGGTCGCAAGCGCAAGCAGCTCCCTTGCGCAGGGAACGACCCAGCAGGCAAGCGCGATTGAGGAGATTACCGCTTCCATCGAGGAGATTGCAAACGGCGCGAGGGTGAATGCGGACGATGCCAATAAGGCTAATGAGCTTGCCCAGAGCACTAAGAACGACGCGGTCCGCGGCAATGACCAAATGAAGCAGATGATTGACGCAATGCAGGATATCAGCGAGGCGTCGGAGAACATATCAAAGATTATGAAAACCATCGATGACATAGCGTTCCAGACGAATATCCTTGCGCTGAACGCTTCCGTTGAAGCCGCAAGGGCCGGCGTCCACGGAAAGGGCTTTGCGGTTGTTGCGGACGAGGTCAGGAATCTGGCAAACAAGTCTGCGGAGGCAGCTAAGGATTCGGCAGGAATGATAGAGGATTCAATCAGAAAGGTCGAGATTGGCTCAAAGCTTGCGCTCGGCACTGCGGAGGCTTTGGAGGAAATACTTGCCTCTGTTGAAGACATAGCGAATATAGTAAGCCATATCGCGAGCGCGTCGGCAAATCAGGCAAGCTCGGTAAGTCAGGTAAATGCGGGCATCACGCAGATTGCGGACGTTGTCCAGACCAACTCGGCGACATCGCAGGAGTGCGCTGCGGCAAGCTCAGAGCTTTCAAGCCTTGCGGGACAGCTTCAGCATGCCGTAAGCAGATACAGGCTCCTAATCGGAAGCGGACAGACGGACGATGAGGATGACGGCATCGACTTTGAAGAGGACGGGCTTGCAGTATTATCGTAGCTGTTTTGCAAAATCACCAAAATACAGGCTTTCGACTGCGGATAATTTGTGAAAAATAAATAAAAAACATGAAATTGGGGAAAATTTCAAAGAAAACCTTGATTTTTTCCCCAAGATATATTATGTTATAAAAAG
>JAJQDE010000014.1 GCA_021202335.1 Lachnospiraceae bacterium | reverse complement strand
GCGCAATATTTTCCGAAAGTCAATTCTCGATAAACTGCCAAAGAAGGGCGACGCTTGAGGAAATGACAGAGCTTGTGAAAAAATCCTGCCGCTGCGACGTTATCATCATCGAGGGCATGAAGGCTGCGCCTTACCCGAAAATCGAGGTGGTGCGCGGCGCGGCAGGAAAAAGCTGCGTGTGCAGCCCCGAACACTTAATATGCATTGCCACAGATATTTTATCCCAAAGTGAAGCAAAATGTCCTGTTTACGACATTGACGACATCGAAGGGATTTTTTTGTGCCTGAAAAGGTATTTCGGACGTTAGGAAGGAATGTGAGTTATGAAAAAATTTATGAGGACATTCAAGACCTTTAAGCTGCTTGGCGTGCTGCTTGCGCTTGCTGCCGTTTTGGCGGGGTGCGCACAGAGCAGCGCCGGCGAAGCGCTGACGGTTACGGCGGAAACGGAAAGCGTGGAGAGCAAGCAGGACACGTTTGAGATGCAGCCTGCGCAGGAGGAGCCTGTAATCCGTGTGGCGTCGCTTAAGGGCCCGACTTCCATAGGCTTGGTTAAGATGATGAAGGACAATGACGGCAGCTATGAGTTTGGAATTTACACTGCCGCGGATGAAATACTTCCGCTCGTCATAAGCGGCGAGGTGGATATTGCAAGCATTCCCGCAAATGTGGCGGCAGTCCTGTATCAAAAAATGAGCGGTGGGATTGCCGTGCTTGATATCAACACGCTTGGCGTGCTTTATGTCGTAAGCTATGACGGGGAGCTTAGCTCGGTTGAGGATTTGCGGGGCAAAAACGTCTATATGACGGGAAAGGGCACTACGCCGGAGTTTGCGTTCAATCATGTGCTTTCCCTGAACGGGATGAGTATGGACGACCTGACCGTTGAGTTTAAGTCGGAGGCGACGGAGGTTATCTCCGCGCTTAAGGGGAACACGGACGCGGCAGCAGTGCTTCCGCAGCCGTATGTTACCGTGGCGGCGGCGCAGCTTGACGGGCTTAATATCAACATAAGCCTTACTGATGAATGGGAGGATATGGTGACGGGCGTTACTGTCGTAAGCCGGCAGCTCCTTGAGGAGCAGCCCGATGCGGTTGAAGCGTTTTTGGAGGCGCAGCAGGAGAGCGTGGCTTATGTCAATGCCAACGTAGAGGAAATGGCGCAGGCGGTTGAGGAATTTGACATTGTTACGGCCGAGATTGCCAAGGAGGCGATACCGTATTGTAACCTTGTGTGCGTCAGTGGCGATGAAATGAAGGAAATGCTTGAAAATTATCTGTCGGTATTGTTTGAGCAGGATGCGTCGAGCGTAGGTGGCCAAATGCCGGAAAACGACTTCTACTATGGTGCGGAATAAAAAAATTTACGGTTTCTTAAAAAAAATATTGATTATCTTATTTTGGATTTTCATGTGGCAGATGTTATATATGGCGGTCGGCGAGCCCCTGTTTCTGGCAGGTCCGGCAGATACCTTTAAGTGCCTTTTGCGTCTGCTTGGTGAGGGCGCGACTTACCTTGTTGTGCTGAAAACCATGGGAAAAATATTTGCGGGCTTTGCGTCTGCGCTTATTTTGGCTGTGCCTGCCGCATATGCGGCGTGGAGGGTAACGCTTGTAAGGGAAGCGCTTGCACCGTTTCTGTCCTTTTTGAAGGCGGTTCCCATTGCCTCGGTAATAATTTTGCTTTTGGCGTGGTTTTCGTCTGCGGGGATATCGTTTTTTGTCGCGGGCTTTGTGGCTTTTCCGATTATTTACTTTGAGCTTTTGGCGTCCCTGGAGCATATTGATGTTAAGCTGCTTGAGGTGCTGTCGGTGTTTCGGGTTTCAGGCATTAAAGGCTTTCGTTACGTGTATTTTCCCGCTTTATGCGACGGGCTGATGCAGACCTCGCGCGTGGCGGCGGGAATGTGCGTCCGGGCGGGGATTGCCGCAGAGCTTATCGGAGTGCCGATGCATTCGCTGGGAGAAAAGCTCTATAAGGCGAAGCTGTATCTGGAAATTGACGATTTGTTTGCATGGACGGTAATCATTGTGGCGGCGGGATATCTGTTTGAAAGGCTTTTTGTATGCTGTATCAGGCGGCTTTCAGTCTTGACGGGAGCGGATGCCGGGGAGGGCTCAGATGGAAATGAAGAGCGGCGCGATTGAGGCAATCGGCTTAGGAAAAAGCTACCAAAAAAAGGTAATCCGGGACTTGAGCTTTCGGATAGAGCCGGGTGACACCGTGCTGGTAACGGGAAAATCGGGCGCGGGAAAGACGACGCTTTTTCGTCTGCTTTTGGGGCTTGAAAAGCCGGACTGCGGAGCCGTGAAAAACGGGCTTGGGAAAATATCGGCGGTTTTTCAGGAGGATCGTCTGCTGGAGCAGTTTGACATTACGGACAACATCAGGCTGGTTTCCGGGCTTGACAGGGACAGTATTTTTGCGGAATACAGAAGGCTGCTCCCGGAGGAAAGCTTTCCAAAGAAAATCAGGCAGTACAGCGGCGGCATGAAGCGCAGGGCAGCCGTTTTGAGGGCTGTTATCGGAGAGTCGCAGGCAATATTTTTGGATGAGCCTTTTCAGGGGCTGGACGAGATCAATAAGAGAAAAACGATGGAATATATAACGGATAACAGAAGGGGGCGTTCCCTGCTTGTTATAACGCATGAGGAGAAGGAGGCTGAATTTTTTCTGCCAAATAAGATAATCCGGCTATAAGGTTGTAATTAAGAGGATTAATAATGAGCAGATTGAGTATTAATATGAAGGACAGGGCGCAGATTACGATGGAGTCCCTGTATTCGGATTTTGAGAGAAGAATTGCGGCAAGCCCGCCGGGCTTGTGCTCCGTCGATTTAGTGTGCTCTTTTGTGAAGCTGTGCCTTGCACAGTCGTGCGGAAAATGCGTCCCGTGCAGCGTGGGGCTAAACCAGTTGGTGAGGCTGTTTGAAGATGTATTGAACGGCAGGGCGACGCTTGAAACGATTGACGTGATCAGGCTGACAGCGGAGGGCATTTATCAGTCCGCGGACTGTGCAATCGGTTTTGAGGCTGCAAAGACGGTATTAAATTGCGTGGAGGGCTGCCGTGATGATTTTGAGGCGCATATAACGCGGCGCAGATGCGTATGTAACAGCAGCCAGCCTGTACCATGTGCAGCGCTGTGCCCGGCAGGAGTTGACATTCCGGGGTATGTGGCGCTGACAGGGCAAAAGCGGTATGCGGATGCGGTAAGGCTTATACGAAAGGATAATCCGCTGCCGGTGGTCTGCGCGTTCATATGCGAGCATCCCTGCGAAAACAGGTGTAAGCGCACAATGACAGACGCTCCGGTGAATATCAGGGGGCTGAAACGCGTGGCAGTCGATATGGCGGGCGAGGTGCCGATTCCGGAGTGCGCGTCCGCGACAGGGAAGCGCGTCGCCGTAATCGGGGGCGGCCCCGGAGGGCTGAGCGCGGCATATTATCTGTCGCTTATGGGGCATAAGGTGACGGTGTTTGAGCAGAGAAAGCGGCTTGGCGGAATGCTGCGCTATGGTATTCCCAATTACAGACTTCCCCGTGCAAGGCTGGACGCGGATATCAACGCAATCCTGTCGGCGGGAATAGAGGTCAAAACGCAGATAAGCGTCGGCACGGATATTTCAATGGCGGATTTAAAAAGGGAATATGACGCGGTTTATATTTCCATAGGCGCACACACGGACAAAAAGATAGGTCTTGAGGGCGAGGACGCAAAGGGTGTCATTCCGGCAGTTGAAATGCTTCGCGCCATCGGCGACGAGGAGATGCCGGATTATACCGGCAAAAGGGTCATCGTGGTGGGAGGCGGTAATGTCGCGATGGATGTTGCACGCTCCGCGGTGCGGCTTGGCGCGCAGAAGGTCAGCATTGTATACCGCAGGCGAAAAGCCGATATGACGGCGCTTGCGGAGGAGATTGCGGGAGCTGAGGAGGAAGGCTGTGAGGTTGTTGAGCTGAAGGCGCCGGTGCGTATAGAAAAGGATCCGGATAATCATGTGACGGCGCTTGTGGTGCAGCCGCAGATTATCGGAAATGTTTCCCATGGGCGGCCGTCGCCGCAAAAGGCGCAGCTTCCTGAGGAGCGGATGGAATGTGACCTGATTTTGGTGGCAATCGGACAGGGCATTGTGTCGGCGCCGTTTGAGGATTTTGGAATAAGCATTAAGCGCGGCGCGATTGACGCTCTGAACAGCAGCGAGGTTAAGGACATCCCGGGGATTTTTGCGGGAGGCGACTGCGTGACGGGCCCTGCTACCGTAATCCGGGCAATCGCGGCGGGAAAGGTTGCGGCTGCCAATATCGACGAATATCTGGGCTTTAGACATGAGATTGTAAGCGATGTGGACATTCCCCTGCCGGCAGTCGGAGGAGCTCCCCCGTGCGGAAGAGTTGAGCTTTCTTTCCGCAGCGCGGGCGAAAGGAAAAAGGATTTTGAACCGATTGAGCTGTCAATGACCTGCGAGGAGGCATGTCAGGAAGCAGGCAGATGCTTACGCTGTGACCGGTACGGTTACGGTTCGTTCAGGGGAGGTCGCAGGGAAAAATGGTAAATTTACGGATTAACGATCAAAACATAACGGTCAAAGAGGGAACTACAATTTTGGAAGCGGCAAGGTCTGTGGGAATCAATATACCGACGATCTGCTTCCTGAAGGACATTAACGAAATCGGCGCATGCAGGGTATGCGTTGTTGAGGTGGAGGGCGTTGAACGCTGCGTGACGGCATGCAACAGCGCCGTTTATGAGGGCATGTGTGTTTACACTCACAGCCGCAAGGCAAGAATGGTGAGAAAGACTAACGTAAAGCTCATTCTTTCGCAGCATAATTTCCAATGCGCCACATGCATAAGGAGCGGAAACTGCTCTTTGCAGTCCCTCGCAAACGATTTAAACATCACGGATATGCCTTACGATGTTATCCCGGAGGAAACGCCGGTGGACAAAACGTTTCCGATTGTCCGTGAAAGCAGCAAATGCATCAAGTGTATGCGCTGCGTACAGGTCTGCGATAAGGTTCAGGGAATGAACATATGGGATTTGGCTGACACCGGGGCAAGAACAACGGTGAATGTGTCCTGCGGGCAAACGCTTGAGGAATCGGACTGTACGCTCTGCGGTCAGTGTGTGATAAATTGCCCTGTCGGCGCCCTGAGAGAGCGCGACGACGTTGGGGCGGTTCTGGATGCGGTAGAAAATCCGGAGAAAATCACGATTGTCCAAATTGCGCCGGCGGTGCGCACGGGCTGGGGCGAGGAGCTTGGGCTTGACAGAGGGCGGGCGATGGAAAACCGGCTGGTCGGCTGTCTGAGGAAAATCGGCTTTGATTACATATTTGACACGAACTTCTCCGCCGACCTGACGATTATGGAGGAGGGGAGCGAGCTGCTGCAAAGGCTTCCCGAAATCCGGGAAAAGAAGCTGCCGATGTTCACGTCCTGCTGTCCCGGCTGGGTAAGCTTTATGCGAACGCAGTACCCGCAGTATTTGAGCAGGCTTTCAAGCGCAAAATCGCCGCAGCAGATGTTTGGCGCGATTGCAAAGACCTACTATGCAAAGCTGCTGGGAGTCGACCAGTCGAAGCTCTTTGTGGTGTCGCTGATGCCGTGTACTTCCAAAAAACGGGAGATTACACTGGACGGCATGGATTCGGCGGGTACGGGAAGAGATGTCGATGCGGTTCTTACAACGCGAGAGGTATCAAGGCTTCTAAAGGCGTATTATATTAAGCCTGAAGCTGTAGAGGAGTCCGGATTTGACAAGCCCTTGGGAGTCCATTCGGGCGCGGGCGTTATCTTTGGCGCGACCGGCGGCGTGATGGAGGCGGCGCTTCGGACGGCTTACAGGCTTGTGACCGGGAAAAACCCTGATGCGGATGCGTTCCAATATGTGCGCGGACCAGAGGGAATAAAGGAGGCGGTGGCTGATATTGACGGGACGCAGGTTAAGGTGGCGGCAGTCAGCGGGCTTGCGAATGCCCGCAGGCTTATGGAAATGGTTGACAGGCATGAGGCAGACTATGATTTTGTTGAGGTTATGGCATGTCCCGGAGGCTGTATCAACGGCGGCGGGCAGCCGATTCATGACGGCGGCGCGGACGTGGATGCAAGGACTAAGGTTCTTTACGGGCTTGACCGGGAAAATCCGATACGCTTTTCCCACGAAAATCCGGAGATTATCGCATGCTATAGGGACTTTTTGGAAAAGCCGCTGTCGCACAGGGCGCATGAGCTTTTGCATGTGGAGTATTTACCGTAAGCTGCGGGCTTGAGCAGGAAGGGAGATTATCATAAGCATATGGAAATTGAAGAATGTGTGGAGCTGTTTTTGAAGAATGTGACGCCCGTGTCGGAAACGGAGCAGGTGCATATTACGGAGGCATGTGCGAGGGTGGCGGCGCAAGCCGTTCGCGCAAGCCGTCCCGTGCCGGCGTTTCCAAAGTCGGCGATGGACGGTTACGCCGTGCGCGCCGAAGATACGCAGGGCGCTTCAAGGGAAAAGCCGGCAATCCTAAAGGTTTTGGGTGAGAACTGCGCCGGGGACTGCGGTGAGTTCCGATATGAAAAAAACTGCGCGGTGCGGGTGATGACGGGCGCGTATATTCCCGAGGGCTTTGACGCGGTGATACGGCAGGAGGACACTGATTACGGCATGGAGCAGGCTGCGGTGTACGCCTCAGCAAAGCCTTACGCAAATTACTGCCGGGTCGGAGAGGACATGCAGGCAGGGGAAACGGTGTTTGAAAAGGACAGTATGCTTACGCCGCTCCATATCGGACTATTGGCGGGCGCGGGCGTGGAATACGTGCAGGTGTACAGGCAGCTTCGTGTGGCAATCATTTCCACCGGGTCTGAGCTGCTGTCCCTCGGGGAAGAGCCGCAAAAGGGCAAAATTTATAACAGTATTTTATATATTCTGAAGGCGGCGGCTGAGCGGGAGGGCTTTTTGACGGTTTATGAAAGGGCGTGCGCCGACGAGGAGAGAGCGCTTGAGAGTATGCTTCTTGAGGCGGCGGAGTGCGCGGACATTGTCGTCACGACCGGCGGCGTGTCGGTGGGAAAAAAGGATTTGCTGCCCGCCGTGCTTGAAAGGGCGGGGGCGCAGCGGCTTTTTGCAAGGGCGAATATTCAGCCGGGCACGCCCACAATCGGAAGTATGCTTAAGGGAAAGCCCGTGCTCAGCCTTTCGGGCAATCCGTATGCGGCGATTGCAAATTTCGAGCTGTATTTTTGGGAGCTTGCCTGCGCGCTGCTGCACACGGACGCTTACAGACCGATTGTAAAACAGGCAAGGATTCAAAGCGATTATCCGAAGGTAAATCGGCTCAGACGGCTGGTGCGCGCGTATGAGGAGGACGGAGCCGTATATCTTCCGACGGCAGCGCATATGTCGAGCGTGATTTCCAACATGACGCAGTGTAACTGCCTGATTGATCTGCCTGCGGGGGCGCAGGTATTGAAGGGCGATATTGTAACAATAAGACGGCTTCGGCTGTAAAGGGGGATAGTGTGAAAAATAAATTTTTCACACGCAAAGATGCTCAGAAATGGAGATTGACATGAAACTGATAAAAACCGAGGATGCGGTCGGTCAGGTGCTTTGCCACGATATCACGCAGATTATCCCCGGCGTTGTGAAGGACGCGGTTTTCAGAAAGGGGCATATCGTAACTCCGGAGGATATTCCGGTGCTTTTGAGCGTGGGCAAGGAGCATTTGTATGTCTGGGAGAAAAAGGAAGGAATTTTGCATGAGGACGAGGCGGCGGAGCTTTTGCGCGATATCTGTATCAATAGCGGAATGAAAGCGTCGCAGCCAAAGGAGGGCAAAATAGAAATCCTTGCGGACACGGACGGATTATTGAAAATCCGTTCCGACAGGCTGCGCGCGCTAAATTCGATGGGCGAGCTTATGATTGCCACGGTGCATGGGAATTTCCCGGTAAGAAAGGGCGATAAAATTGCGGCGACTCGCATCATTCCGCTTGTGATTGAGCAGGAAAAAATGGACAGGGCGTGCGCGCTTGCAGGTAAAGAGCCGCTTCTTGAAATTCTGCCGTTTTTGCCGATGCGGGCGGGAATAGTCACGACGGGCAGCGAGGTTTTTAAGGGGCGTATTAAGGACGCTTTCGGACCTGTCGTGCGGGCGAAGCTTGCGGAGTACGGCATAGAGGTTATCGGACAGAAAATCGTGGACGACGGCAGGGAAAACATCATTCAGGCGCTTTTGGAGTTCTTGGAGCAGGGGGCGCAGATGCTTGTCTGCACGGGCGGCATGAGCGTTGACCCCGACGACTGCACGCCGGGCGCAATCAGGGAGCTTGGCGCTCAGATTGAAAGCTATGGCGCGCCCGTGCTCCCGGGAGCAATGTTTCTGCTCGGGTATTATGCTTATGACGGCAGGACGGTGCCTGTTATGGGGCTTCCGGGGTGCGTGATGTATGCAAAGCGCACGATTTTTGATTTAGTGCTGCCCAGGATTGCGGCAGGAGAGCATGTGACGGGAGAGGATCTGTGGAATTACGGCGAGGGCGGTCTGTGCCTTGGCTGTAAGGAATGTCGCTTCCCGAACTGTGGATTTGGTAAATAAAAGCGGAGGGAATTGACATGGGAGAGCTGACACATTTTGACAGCAGTGGAAACGCCGTGATGGTGGACGTGACGGATAAAGAGATTACGCAGCGAAGGGCGGTGGCAGGAGGTCTTATTGCCGTGAATGAGGAGGTCTATGCGGCAATAAAGGGCGGCACCGCAAAAAAGGGCGATGTGCTCGGGACTGCGCGGATTGCGGGCATTATGGCGGCAAAGAAAACTGCTGATTTAATTCCCATATGCCATCCGCTTATGCTGACAAAGGTAACTGTTGATTTTGAGTTTAAAGAGGAAACAAGACAGATAAAATGTATATGCACTGCGAAGCTTTCCGGACGGACAGGCGTGGAGATGGAGGCGCTTACGGGTGTGAGCGTCGCGCTCCTTACGATTTATGACATGTGCAAGGCGCTTGACCGGGGAATGTGCATTTCGGACATTCACCTGATTGAAAAAGAGGGCGGAAAAAGCGGGCATTATATGGTAAAAGAAAATGGAGGAAAGGGGCTGTCGCACTAAGCATTAGTGCACAGCTCCTTTTCCATGCAAAAATGC
>JAJQDE010000021.1 GCA_021202335.1 Lachnospiraceae bacterium | reverse complement strand
TACATTATAACATTCCAAAACTGCCGTGGCAAGGCTTCAAAGTCCGTCATTTGCGAGCCGGGGTATAAATATTGGATTGGTGATGTGATCACATCATTGATTGAAGCCGGAGCCTCAAAAGAACCAAAATTCGTTTAAAATATATCATATCGATCAGGTAATTTCAAGTGCTGATTTTGACATTTCGGAAATGAATATCAATCGCGTTTCCCCGTTAATCACGCAAGAAAAACAAATGCCGCTTCGCGTCCGTCCTTTCACATACCGCAAGTTTCGCAGAAACTTGCTGATGAACGCTGTCCTTGCGTTCATCATGTCATAATCCGCATTGCCTCTTTTTCATTTTGAAGCACAGCCTTTCTGCATATGCCGCCGTACTCGCCGTCGAGCGTCCACGCAGTTTCATTTTCCCCTTCAAACGTAAGCCTTGCCGACTTGAAGCTGTACATATATTCCGTGTCAATGTCAGCTATTGTGAGCGCGGCGAGAATGGAATTAAGCTCCAGCGGATTTTTTGGCACTTTAATCAAAATCACCTCAAAAAGCCCGTCGTTCAAATCAATATTTCCTTTAAAGACATTGCCCGCAATGCTCTTAAAGCCGCCAATCGAGTGTGAATTCGTGACCATGCCATAAATAAATTCGTCCTCAATCACCGCTTCGCTTCCATCCTCAGTCAGATATGTCACCCGCATCGGGTAAGACTTGATATTGGCAAGCTGCTTTACACCCTCCAAAATATATGCCATATGCCCGAGCAGGTTCTTCATTCCCTGAGGCGTTTCATACGAAACCTCCGTGAAAAGCCCGAACGCCGCAATATAGACAAAAATCTCCTCGTTAAAGCGCCCGACATCGCAGGCAAACTCCCTGCCCGCCGCAATGACCTCGGCTGCCTTTTTCATCGCAAGCGGCAGCTTAAGGCTGTTTGCAAAGTCATTTGTGCTCCCTGCCGGAATGTAACCGATTGCAGTCTGAAAGCCCGACTGCATCATACCCGACACAATCTCATCAAGCGTCCCGTCGCCTCCGCTGCACACCACAAGCTCATAGCTTTTATCGCGGTTTTTTACCGTTTCTTTCGCGTCCCCCTTGCTCTGAGTGGGATAGACCGTCACCTCATAGCCTGCCTTCACCAAAATATCCGTTATCTCCAAAAGCCGGTTTTTAATCAGCCCCTTACCCGAATGTTGATTTACTATAAAAAGCGCCTTTTTTTTCATTCTAATCCCCCATTCCTGTTCAAACCCGCGAATTTGCGCTTCTTTGCAAATTCGCCGTGTGAGATTTAGAACTTCTTCACGAAATGCCATTAGGCATGAGTGTTAGAAGTTCTTCTCACACTATCCGCCAGCTCGCCGAGCTTGCGCAGCCTGTGATTTATCCCCGATTTTCCGACAGGCGGCACAAGCCGCTCTCCCAGCTCCTTGAGCGTATCATCGGGATATTTAAGCCTTGCCTCGGCTGCCTCGCGCAGATTTTCACTCAGGTTGTCAAAGCCGTAATGCTCCCTGATATACCGGATATCCTCTATCTGCTTGTTTGCCGCGCTGACGGTTTTTGAAATATTCGCCGTTTCACAATTGACCTGCCTGTTGATTGAGTTGCGCATGTCCTTTAAAATACGCACATTCTCCAAATTCATCAGGCATACGTGCGCCCCCATCACGTTCAAAAGCTCGACAATGTCCTCGCTCTCCTTTATATAAACAACCGTGTAGCGCTTTCGTTTCACGGTTTTTGCCTCTATGCCGAATTTTTGCAGCGCATCAAGTATGCTCTGCGCCCGGTCTTTCGTTTCGCAGACAAACTCCAAATGATAGCCCTTTTCAGGATTGCTCATTGAACCCGTTTCCAAAAACGCGTTGCACAAAAACTCCCTCTCAGGACTCATCGCGCCCTGCAGAAGGAATCGCTTCTGCGATATTTCCCTTTTCACATCCTCCGAAAATGACATACTCAGACCTCATTTCGTATCACGGTGCCGCAGCGTAAGCCCATAGTCGCCCTTATCCTTAAGCCTGTTGTAAAGCTCCCCCGCAAGCGTCACGCTCCGGTGCTGTCCCCCCGTGCAGCCGATTGCAATGACAAGCTGATATTTCCCTTCATTAATATAATTCGGAATCAAAAAGCTCAGCATGTCCACAAGCTTGTCAAGAAAAACATGCGCCTCATCAAAGCCCATGACATAATCCTGAACCTCCCTGTCCAGTCCGGTTTTCTGCTTCAGACCTTCTATATAAAACGGGTTCGGCAGAAACCGCACGTCAAATACAAGGTCGGCGTCCTGCGGTATTCCATATTTGAAGCCAAAGGACATGACATTCACCATAAGACTGTTGTATGCACGGTCGTTCACAAAAATCTTATCAAGCTCAGCCTTCAGCTCCCTCGTCAGCAAATTTGTAGTGTCGATTACATAATCCGCCTCTGTCCGGATGCTCCCAAGCAGTATCCGCTCGCGCCTGATGCCGCTCATCAAGTCCCCGTCCGTCGAAAGCGGGTGGATTCTTCTCGTTTCCTTGTAGCGTTTGAGGAGCACATTATCCGATGCTTCCAGGAAAAGTATTTCAAAGGAATAGGTATCGCGAAGCCTTGCAATCAGCCGCGGCACCTCCTCGAAGGACTGATCCGCCCTCACATCCAGCCCAAGCGCCACCTTCCTGATGCCGTTATCGGGCATCGCCAAAAGCTCCATAAATTTTTCAATCAGAGATACAGGCATGTTGTCCGCACAGTAAAAGCCTGCGTCCTCAAGCATTTTCATCGCGGTAGATTTTCCGCCGCCGCTCATACCCGTGACAATCACGAATCTCATTGCAAATAAGCCTCCTCCCGGTCAAAATCCCCCAGCATAATCACTTCCGGCTCAATGTCCACTCCCGCGCTGTCCCTGACTCTGCTGCGAACCTCACTTATCAGCGCATAAATATCCGCAGATGTGGCGTTTCCCTTATTTATCACAAAGCCGCAGTGCTTTTCGGACACCTGCGCCCCGCCGACGCAAAAGCCGCGCAGCCCCGCATCTTCTATCAGCTTTGCCGCAAAATACCCTTCGGGGCGTTTAAATGCAGAGCCTGCGCTGGGGTATTCGAGCGGCTGCTTTTCGCGCCTTTTTGCCGCAAGCTCATCCATTTTTTCCCTGATTTGCTCCTTTTTGCCATGCCAAAGCTTCAGCCCGGCTCCAAGGACTATATATGGCTCTTCCTTTAAAATGCTGCTGCGGTAGGAAAACCTCATCTCATCTGCGCTCTTTTTCAAAATCCCTCCATTATAGTCCATAAGCGTCACACTCGATACTATCTGCTTCATCTCACCGCCGTAGGCGCCCGCGTTCATGAAAATCGCGCCGCCAAGGCTCCCCGGTATTCCCGCCGCAAACTCACACCCGGTAAGCGAAGCGTCAAGCGCCGACCTCGCAAGCTGCGCAAGAGTTGCTCCCGCGCCGCAGGAAATAAAAGCATTATCCGCATCTGCTTCTGCATGGCAAAAGCCTTTGCCAAGCTTGATAACCACACCGTCAATCCCCGCATCGCTCACAAGAAGATTGCTGCCGTTCCCAATCAGGCAAAAAACCTTACCGTCCAAAAGCTCCAACACCCTTCTAAGCTCATCCGCGTCATACGGCTCTGCAAAAATTGCCGCTGCGCCGCCTGTCCGGAACGTCGTATGCTTATTCATTGGCTCATCGGCAAGAACCCTGCCTTTTTTTAAAGCTGCCGTCAATTCATTAAACAATAAATCCTTATTCAATCAACTATCTCCATTACCCAAGAATTAATTTCGCCGCCCCGTAAATGCCCGCGTCGTTTCCAAGCGTCGCAAGCTTAAATACCGCATTTTTGCAGGCATGGAAGGCATATTTTCCATAATATTTTTCAACATATCCGCACAGCACATCGCCCGCCTTTGACACGCCGCCGCCGAGCACAAACGCTTCAGGATTTACGACCGCCGCAACCGAAGCCAGTCCCTTGCCCAAATATGCGCCAAACTCCTCCGCAATCTCACAGGCAAGCGCATCTTTGGACTTAACCGCGTCAAACACCGCCTTTGCGCCCGGCGCAGGCACATTGCGCAGCACGCTCTCCCGGTCCGAGGCGGCAAGCTTTCTTTCGGCAAGCCTTGCAATGCCCGTGGCAGACGTATACTGCTCAAGGCAGCCGTGCTTTCCGCAGCCGCACTCGTCAGGCTCCCCATCCTCAATGGGAATATGACCGATCTCTCCCGCCGCGCCCTTAGAGCCTGACACGATTTTTCCGTTCACGATAATGCCGCCGCCGACACCCGTGCCGAGCGTCACAAGCACCATGCTTTTAAAGCCCCTGCCGCCGCCTGCCCACATCTCGCCAAGCGCCGCCGCGTTCGCGTCGTTTGCCGCCTTTACGGGCAGCCCCAGCAAGCCGCCGAGCGTTTCGTTAATATTCATCACGTCCCAGCCAAGATTGACAGCCTTATATATCACGCCGTTATCGTCCACGGGGCCGGGAACGCCTATTCCCACGCCCGTCACGGCTTCCTTCGCAATACCGCGCTCCTCCAGCTTCGCGCGCACCGCCGCCGCGATATCGGGAAGGATTCTGCTTCCGCCAGCCTCTTTCCTTGTCGGAATTTCCCACTTGTCGAGCGCCGTGCCCTCCGTGTCAAACAATCCGATTTTTACCGTAGTGCCTCCCAAATCCACACCAAAACAATAATTATTCATTTATTCATCCTCTTCCCGGGGCTTTGTCAATGAATTTTGCACACGGCGGTAAAGCTCCTGCGCCGCATTGTAGCCCATCTTTTTCTGACGGTAATTGATTGCCGCCGATTCACATATGATTGCAATATTTCTCCCCGGTCTGATGGGAATATTGTGGCAGACGACCTTATTTCCAAGATATTCCGTATAGCTCTCCTCAAGCCCCAGACGGTCATATTTTTTCTCCTTGTCCCAATCCTCAAGGCGGATTACAAGGTTGATGTTGGTCGTATCCATAACGCTCTGCACACCGTAAAGCGTCTTTACGTCTATGATGCCAATGCCGCGCAGCTCGATGAAATGCCTTGTGATCTCAGGCGCGGAGCCGACAAGCGTATCGTCGCTGACCTTGTGGATTTCCACCACATCATCTGATACCAGTCTGTGCCCGCGCTTAATAAGCTCAAGCGCCGCCTCGCTCTTTCCAATGCCGCTCTCGCCCGTAATCAAAACGCCCTCGCCGTAAACGTCCACAAGCACACCATGCACGGAGATGCAGGGCGCAAGCTCCACGTTCAGCCAGCGGATGATTTCCGCCATAAACGCCGATGTCGGCTTTGCGGTTTTCAGCAGCGGAACGTTGTTCTTCATCGCAATTTCAATAAAAATATCGTCGGGCCTCAAATCCCTGCAAAAAATAATACAGGGGGTTTTCTCCGAGATAACGTGCGGGTATACCTCCCGTTTTTTTTCATCGCTTAAATTCCCCATATAGGAAAATTCCACAAATCCGATAATCTGCGGTCTTGTTTCCTCAAAATGTTCAAAATAGCCCGAAAGCTGCAGCGCGGGTCTGTTGATATCCGGCTGGTGTATTTTAATGCCTGAAATATCTATTTCAGGAGTGAGATTAGTGAGCTTGAGCTTCTCAATTACTCTTGCAATGCTTACGCTTGACATGTAAAGACTTCCTTTCCGCGCATGTTCTGCTGCGCAATCCGGCATACCCGGTGCAGGCTTACGTAACAGCTTCGCCCTTTAATATATTTATAGTATAAACACTGCGAAAATATTTGTCAAAAAAAAAGAAGAATGTGTTAGCACATTCTGTGTTAAGTCACATTCTTTTTTATCCCTACCGGCTCATACATTTTTTTAAGCACATGCACCGCCTTGTTTGAATCCCCGTTTTCAATCAGCACGTCACAGCGCCCGGCGACGCTTCCGAAGGTGACGATTTCCGACACCTGTGTCATATTTTTCAAATACGCCATCATGTTTTCCTTTGTCGCATTTTTATTGTAAATCTTAATATAGGAATATCCGGGATAATCGTCCGAGTCGTATTTGAGGATTTTAAGCTCGCTGACAAGCCCCGACGCGGAAAGCGTATCGTAAAAAGCCTCTATCACCTGCGACGGGTACAGGAGCATGAAATAAACCACATCCTCCTCCTCGGGCAGCTCTCTGCACACATAATTTCTGTACGGTGAACGCCTAAGCGCACTGACAAGCCTTTGGTGCACCTCGTCCCCGCTCTTTTCATAATAAATGACGAGCATATCGTCTATGACCACATTGGTAAAGCAGCAAAGACCCTCACTTTTTGCCAAAGCCCGTATGCGCCTTGCCGTTTCCCTTGAAATGATATAGACCTTGAGGTACATTTTTTCGCGAATGTCATAGAGCACCGCGCCGTCCATCGCAATCACGGGCAGCCTCAGCCTGATGTCGCGCATCGGCTCCATAAGCGACGCGGGCGTGCGCATGGTGGATATCGTAAAGTTTACTCCGTCGTCCAGCATACGGTTCAGCTCAACCCTGCTGTAATCACTCAGTCTGTCGCCGGCGCTGAGCAGCGTATTGTCAAGCCCCGACACGAAAAGGATATCCCGACGTTTTTTGTGCGGCAGGGACGCGACGTTCACGCCGATCCCGACACAAATACCGATAACGGTGTCCAAAAAACGGTTCCAAACAAAAAGATACGGATTAGCGTCCGCCACATGATTTACGACGATGCTTAAGAAAACCACGCAGGAAAAATAAGACGCCTGCTTTTTCTTAATGAGCACCGTCGTATAGAGCACGAGAATGATAAACGCGGACACTGCAAGCGCGTTTGCCAAGCCGCCCGTTTCTCTGCCGCAAAGCCGCTCCAGTGCCTGACGCGCCAGCAGAAATGCCAACCCGTAAACCGCGCCGATTACCGTCCCGATAAAACGCTGCAGCGCATTCTTTTTGCTGTTTGACACATATCCCTGTATGCACCAGAGCGCCGCCAGTTGTGAGTAAACGACAATTCCGCTGTTTCCTCTCAAAAAAGAGATAAAATAACACAATAAAATCGCGATTGCCGATTTTGTGATACGCATACCAATTCTTGGTATTCCAATTCTTGGTATCCCCATTTTGGGTATTCCAATCCTCTTCCCTGTTTCCCTGCACATTTTAATCCCTGCTTTGCATATCATTCCGCATTTTTATTGTGTATTTTTCCCTTTCTCATGCAGCAGGCTCTTTTTCAGCTCATAATAATCGGGAGTCATGTCCATATAGTGCACATGAGGATTGATGAAACGCTGCTCCTCCTCCCAGATTTCCTCGCTAAGCTGCTTTTGGACATACGCCCTGATTTCCTCCAGCGTGGGAAGCTCATACACTCTTTTTCCGTTCTCAAACACCTTTACCTGCAACGCCTTTGCGGTGCAGTTGGTAAATTTGAGATTTCTCCACGGCATCTGCTGGTCCACAAACCTAAACTCGCCGCTCATGTCAATGACCTCGTCCGCTTTTGCAATGAGGTCTGCCTTTGCCTTTCCCTTTTGGTCATATATCCTATAAACCTTTTTCAGCCCCGGATTTGTTATCTTTTCCACCGTTCCCGAAATTTTG
The DNA here is from genome assembly GCA_021202335.1 of Lachnospiraceae bacterium. GTDB lineage: Bacteria > Bacillota > Clostridia > Lachnospirales > Lachnospiraceae > COE1. The sequence goes on along the minus strand of JAJQDE010000021.1, from coordinate 52,537 downwards.
ATGCGCGGCACAAAGCTGCCGTTTTCCTCGACCGCCGCTATTTTATAGACCGCCCCCAAAAGAGCCAGCGTATCGTCAGAATAATCGCTTGTCGCCCCTGTGATGAGCCGCTCGCCCACTCCGTAGCTGTCGATGCATGCCTTCTGCGAATTTAAAGAAGAAATGGTATGCTCGTCCAAGCTGTTTGACACAATAATCTTGCAGTCCTCAAGCCCCGCGCTGTCAAGCATTTCCCTGACTCTTACAGACTGGTATGCCAAATCTCCGCTGTCGATGCGGATGCCCTTGAGGCGCCTGCCCATCGGCTCCAAAATCTCATGCGCCACGCGGATTGCATTGGGAATACCTGACTGAATAGTGTCGTAGGTGTCCACCAAAAGCACGGTATTGTCGGGATAATTTACGGCGTAGTTTTTAAACGCCTCAAACTCATCCTTATAATACATTACCCAACTGTGCGCCATAGTTCCGCTTACGGGTATGCCGAACATCTGTCCCGCGAGCACTGTCGCCGTACCCGCCGCACCGCCTATATATGAGGCTCTTGCGCCGTAAACCGCCGCGTCCATATTGTGTGCGCGCCTTGCTCCAAAATCCGACACCGGCTTTCCCTCCGCAGCCTTCACGATGCGCGCCGTCTTTGTCGCCACAAGCGATTGATGGTTTACCTGCGCAAGGATTGCCGTTTCAATAATCTGCGCGTCAATCAGGGGAGCCACGATTGTCATGACCGGCTCGTTGGGGTACATAATCGTGCCCTCCGGGAAAGACCAAATATCCCCATGAAATTTAAAGCCCTTCAGATAATCCAAAAATTTGTCCGTAAATGTGTTCAGCGAGCTCAGATACTCAATATCAGCCTCCGAAAAATGAAGGTTTTCTATATACTCCACAATCTGCTCAAGACCCGCAAAGATTGTAAAACCGCCTCTGTCAGGATTTTTCCTGTAAAACACGTCAAAGGCGACTCTCGACTCCATGTCGCCATCGTTAAAATAGCCGTTTGCCATTGTCAACTCGTACAAATCCATTACCATCGTAATGTTTCTTTCGTCTGCCTGCTTCATCATAATCACCTCATACCCTCTAATGCCATTTATTCTATGATAAACCCTATACCGCTTGATTGGCAAGCACAAATTTGCGGACTTGAGCAGGAATGAGGGATATGAAAAATAAATTTTTTGCTTTTACAAAATAAGGCACAATAGTTACCTTCCGGTAATGTGGTCTCCCACTTCGCTCCCGGTTAATCACAGAACAACCTGCAGAATAACCTGCAGAATAACCTGTAAAATAATTACAAGTTGCGTAACAACCTGCAGAATAACCTGCTTTGCAGGTTATTCTGTGTTCCCCGGGTCCTGGCGTACCTATTACGCGCCCAAAGGGCGCCTCCTAACGCCGACTCTTCTTTTTATATATCATCGTTACCGCAGCAGTCCGCTTTACGCGGTAAAACAGGAGTCCCGTTCACCGGGAAGCCTGTTCACCTGTCACGGTTCCGGTATGATCCGTTCCCCACGGCGGAGCTCATTTATCGCGGCATTGCGGCGGCTGTCGATTTCAAGCGCGCACCGCCCGCATATATACAGCCCCTCCTTAAGGGTAAAGTCCTTTCCCCCGCACGCGCTGCATTCCTTTCCGATGTCCTTACCGAAAACCTCAACGAACAGGATGCCGTTTTCAAGGCATTTCTGCCTTATGCGCTCCGTGACGTACCCCCTCTGCCACATCGTCAGTGAGGCGTTCGCCTGCCGGTTCCCCCCTCACGCCGGGTTCGGGGGGAGCTTCGGAAGGCAGACCGCCCCGGGCTTTTCCTCCCTCAGCAGCCTGTTCACCTCCCGATTGACGTAATTATGCAGCCCTTCCTCCAGCCTTCTTTTCCCGGCGGAATATTTTTGGCTGCCGGGATTGTTTTCCTTTTCGCGCCGGTTGCCGCCGCCCTTCTCCTTCACGTACCCGACCAGCCTGCGGTGGTATGCGCCGTACTCCGCCCCGTACACGTTCCCCGCATCGGTGGTCAGCATATGCTCCACCCCGAGGGAAAGCCCCACGCTTCCGGACCGGCCGCCGCGGTTTTTTATATGCACGTAGACCGGAGCTTTAATGTTTATCATGCGGCGCTCCTCATCCAACAGGATATACAGCCGCCCGCCATAGCGCGCCGTGTCCGTCAGCTCCACGTATATCCTCTTCCGGCGCTCCTTCGTGGTGATGTATATTCCGTGGTCTCCGTACCTGTAGCCCTTCTCCGTCACGGAAAACCCCGAAGCATTGACGGCGCGGAGCTTTTTTTCATGCCTCCTTGCCTGCCTGCGCATATAGCCGTCAAGCCTTTTGCAGTCGGCGCCGCTTCGCAGGGCGTCCAGTCTGTCCTTTAACTTATCATCGATCACCGGCTCCATGCCGTTAAAGATATTTGCATAGCAGCTTTCAAATTTCAGCACGAACCTTATGTAATGCCTGTCACCGTCGCAGAAGCCCGGGTTCCTGCGGGCATTATCCCTTATCACGGAAACGACCCGCGTCCACTGTGCCCTGATATCCGCCAGCGCGTCATTCATCGCGCTGTAATAGAACGCCGACGGGAGCCCCAGCTCCTCCCGCAGCCCGCATGCCGTCATCTCGTTCTGAACGGTATAGCCGGAGTAAAGCTTCCCGATGCTCTTTACCCCGCCGTAGCGCCGGTATACGTAATTTTTTACCGTGCGGGCGTCCTTTGCTATGTCCCGCAGCTTTCCCATCTCCTCCGCGGACAGCGGACGCCTGCTGAACTGCTGCGCCGTTTTGCAGAGCGTGTTTTCCTTCCCTGAAGCCCTCACGTCAACCCTCCCATTCCTGCTCAAGCCCGCGAATTCAGCATGTCCCGGAACATCTCCTCAAGCCCCTTGTGCGGCTCCCAGCCGAGACCCTTAAGCTTTTCCCCGGACATCATCAGCCCGGTGTCCGGCGCGTACCCGAAACGGTCATCTTCCGGAATGTCGAACCGCACGGATATTTCCCCGCCCGCAATCCGCTCCGCGACAAACCCCGCAACCTCGCGGATTCTCATGGTGCAGGCTTCATTCACTATGTTGTACGCCTCACCGGGCTTACCCTTATGCAGTACCGTAAGGATGCCCTCAAGCGCATCTTCAATCTCACAATAGTTCCCGACGGATTTTCCCTCAGTGTGAAGCACGATGTCGCGCCCGTGTGCGGCACATTCCGCAAACTGCGCAAACACCCTGCCCTCCCCGGGCAGCACGCCTTTTCCGAAGGTCTGGGCAAGCCGCGCAATCTTCACGGGCAGCCCGTATTCCACGTAAAAGCTGCAGCAGATGTTTTCCGCCATCCGCTTTGCCAGCGGATAGCAGCTTCGCGCGCTCAGTATGTCCACCCTGCCCGCGCCTGCCTCGTCCTCCCCGCAGCGGCGCCCGTCCGGGCAGCGCATATCCCCGTAGACCTCCATTGAGGAAACATAAACGGCGCTTTTTGCGTGATTTCGGACTGCGAGATCCAAAACATTCTGTGTCGCGTTTACGATGCTCTTTACCGTTTCTGTAGGGCGGGTCACCATCTCCCGCGATTTCGTAACGCAGGCGCAGTGTACGACGTAATCAAAACGCCCGTCAATCCGCGACACCGCCCCCGTATCGGTCAGGTCGGCCTCAAGAATACGGATGCCGCGCGGCAGCATCGCCTCCGCTTTGGCGCGGCTGCGGACAATGACGGTAATATCAGCATCCGGGGTTTCGTTATTAAGTTTTTTCACAAGCATGGAGCCGATATAGCCGGTGGCTCCGGTGATGAGCCAGGAATGCTTGGGATAAAATTCCATCTGAATCAGTCCTTTCTGTCAGCTTAATAAATAATAATCCTGCTGTCGCGACATAAGATGAAATGTATTATATAACCTTGCTATCCGCACACGATAGTGATATAATCAGCCTATAGTGAACGACAAAAATATTTGCCATTCACTATAGCAACGATGCACATGAAAGGAGTTGATACTATGGCACTCTCAACAATAACAGCACGTGTGGACGCACAGGACAAAATCAGCTTTGACGCTTTCTGCTCAAACGTAGGGTTAAATACATCAAGCGCAATTAATCTTTTCGTAAAAGCCGTTTTGCGTGAAAACCGCATCCCCTTTGAAATCACCCAAAACGCAGATCCATTCTTTTCAAGCGCAAACATCGCCTATGTACAAAAATCCGTCACAGAGCTTCGCAACGGCAAAGGTACTCCGCACGAGCTGATAGAGGTGGACGATGAGTGAAAAAATATGGTCTGACGATGCATGGGCGGACTACCTGTATTGGCAGACACAGGATAAAAAAACTTTGAAGCGCATCAATCAATTAATTAAAGATATTGAGCGCAACGGGTGCAACAAAGGCATTGGAGAGCCCGAGCTCCTGTCAGGCAATCTGCAGGGTGAATACAGCCGCAAGATAAACAGCAAGGATAGGCTTGTTTACCACATGGAAAATGGCCGCCTTTATATTGCACACTGTAAAGGTCATTACGATGACAAATAGGCAACACCCAAATGAGCGCACTCTTTCCCTTGCCATCCGTTCACTGCGCAACCAGGGCAAATCGGATGAGGAAATCCGTGAGGAGCTTGGATTGGAGGAGCTGCCGCTGTAGGAACAGCGGCAGGAATACCTCATGTTTATGAACGGCAAAAATAATTTGTCGTTCACTATAAGTGTATTGGAAACAGCCCCTTTGCTTCATTTTTAACCTATCACATACTCCATCTCAAGCCAATCCCCTATATTGTTTTGTATTAGAAAACCATTTCTTTGGTAGAAAATTAATGCCGGTATATTGCTATGCCATACTTGCAAACGAATTATACTGCATTTTTCCTCTTTAACATACGATTTTATCTCTTGCATCATGCATGTTCCTATATGCTGCCGCAAATAAATTTTTTTAACCGCAATAGAAGAAATATACGCATTCTTCGTGTTACAATAAACAGAGCTTGATGCTATATCTATCCCATCAGAAACTATGAAAAGATTATGCGCTGTCTCCGATAACTTTAATGCATACTCTTCTATCTTCACCCTGCCACTTAATTCAGGTATCATCTCTGAATCTATTTCTCTTAAGAAATCTGCGATTCTATCATTATATGCGTTTCCTTGTACCCACTCCTTTTTTAATCTATTCATACCTTTTTTATTTCCTCAAATACTTCTTCTGCCTTTTTCTGAATAATTGGTATTTCATGTTGCAACCGCTTTCTTACACTGCTTAGATTATAGTAACATTTAGCAGTTTTTTTCTTCAATTCATCTATATTCTTTGGATTACATACAAATTCAGCCATTCCTAACTGTTCTGAAAAGCCTGTCATCTTATCACTATATATGACATTCCTGTCATACTCAATGTACACCGTAGGTACATATTGACTGGTAGCTGCCACAGAAGCGTGTACCCTTCCGGTAACCAACATATCTAATTCCCCAATAACTTCCTTAAGATTACACGGCAAAAGCGGTTCATCTATTAGTGCCACTTTTTCTTTATATGTCGCTTGCTTATTTAATAGAATATTGTAAAACTGATTAAGTATGAGAAAGTCTCTGCCATTTTTCAGTTTAAATTCAGGTGGAAGTTCAAATCCATTTGTATGCGAAAAAATAATAATATTTGCGCTCAATTCATTCACAATATATTCAGCCAACGTGACGAAATTGTCATACTGTGAATTTTCTCTCGGCCACATATCATAAGGACCTTGAGGCATATTAAATCCCCCAAAAGTCAATCCAACTACCTTACTTCCCTGCAATTGTGATTTCTCAATCCATTGAGTCCACTGTGACTTGTAAGAAGCATTTGGCTCAAACAGATAAGATGGGCAAGGAGCCCATTGTACATTATCCACAGGGAACCCCCATTGCTGCAAATTTTTCTCAGACACCTTCTCGCGAATGAGAACCAAGGAAAATTTGGGAAAGACTTCTCTCGCCAGTAATTCTTCTTCTCTCTTAGAAAAGGGACCAGGTGTTACGGCATAAAGAATTGTCTTCTTACCAAGAATCTGTGCGGCTTTCATTTTTAGGCAGTCTACAATAAAACGATTGTGCCCCACGTGCTCAGCGTTATCGCCCCACATATCGCCTGAAACGTCAATAACGTAATCACATTCAAGCAACACATTTAGATATGGTGTTAATGCACAGGATGATTGGTGATGTACGAACTTCTCTGCATTTTCCACATCGTGATATGCATTTTGTAAATCTAAATCATTATTCCAAGAATAGTAAAATTCCATCGGAAGCACTTCAATATGTTCCTTTTCGATAAAGCTATCATCCATCTGAAATGTAGTAATTATTTTATAATTTTTAAAATGCTTGCTCAACTGACGGAATAATGGCTCTACAATATAGTAGTTTCCAACGTTGCCATATTGCAACCTTCCCCAGTGCAAAGTACATAATCCGGTTACCAAAATACTTCTCATTTATATTCTCCATTCTACAATTGTTCTGCAGGCTTATAGCGCTTAATACTCCATTAATAACGTTTTTATCGGAAGCAAGTAAAAGCTACTCCCATGTACAATTCCCTAACATTTCCCTTATCTCCTTAGGTGAGCAGAACATCATAACATCCAAGATGGATAACCCCGGCAAGAAGCTTGGCATTCCTTGATTGTATTCCACAAGCTCCTGCGTTAAAAACTGCAACTCTATTCCCTCGGACTTATATTTTTGCCTGTCGAAAAAGCTTTTTCCACCAGGAGGATTTACATATGTGTCATAGCCTAAATACTTTGTAATCCTAAGTGCCCACTCATCCGGAGCATTCACTTCAAACTCAGGAAACTGCATTTTTGAATATATATCATATTTAATATCAAGCCTTAGATAATCACTTGTTTTTACAATACTGTTTATTGCAAGCTCCGAAATATAAACCCAATCCTTTTCTATTACTTCCCTTACCAAATCTATGACCGTATTATAGAATGGCGCACGTTTTTTATATACAGTCAACTGCCCTATTAGTTTTTTACGCCAATTGCTGTTGTATGATATTTTTACATCCTTAATTGCTGTTTCGCGATGGCTTTTCTCTATTGGCACCGTAAAGTAAATATCATTTTCTTTTGCGTCCAATATCCGATTTCTGTTTATCCATCCGTGCCTTATATATTGGGGCGTGTCAAAGAACATAAAATAATCTGTGTTCTTTATCAATGAAAAATATCCAATATACGGAAATAAGTATGGCTGCATTATTGCAACTCTCATAGCCACCCCACCTTTCACACATTTTTTCTTAGGATTTTTGTAATTCCGGCAATATCATCCATTCCTAACATTTCATAGAGCGGCAGCACTAAAACTTTTTGGGAAATCTCCCTTGCATTTCCCAAATCATCTTTTCTGTATTTATTTTTAAAACACGCGTGGTCAGCAGTAATCGGATAAAAATACTTCCTCGAATATATATTGCTTTCTTTTAATAACATATACAGCTCGTCCCGCGATTTCCCATAGCCGTCCTCAATCAGAATCGGGAAATACGCATAATTATTTGTCGCAGCATCCTTCTTCTCAAACATTCTGATTCCTTTGACGTTTCTCAGATTTTCCATATAAAAATCATATCTTTTTTTTCTTTCATCCAAAGCGGTACCAATATGTCTTAAATTGCACAAGCCCATAATCGCCGCAAATTCATTCATTTTGGCGTTTGCTCCGACCTCCGCCACCAGCTCCTCGCTGCGTATGCCGAAATTCTTAAGATTATAGAGCTTGTCATACAATCTGCGTTCTGAAAATGTTACCGCGCCGCCCTCTATCGTATTGAACACCTTCGTTGCATGGAAACTGAAAACCGAAGCGTCGCCAAAGCTCCCGATTCCCTTTCCCTTGTATCTCACGCCGAATGCATGCGCGGCATCATAAATTACCTTTAAATTATATTTATCCGCAATCCTCTGTATCTCCTCTATATTGCAGACATTCCCGTATACATGCACCGGAACGATTGCGACAGTGCGCTCCGTAATCAAATCTTCGATTTTGCTTTCGTCAATCGTGCCGTCACTTTTCTTTACATCGCAGAACACGGGTTTTAAGCGGTTTCTTACAATGGCGTGCGTCGTTGAAATAAATGTGAACGGCGTCGTGATAACCTCCGCCCCTTCCGGGAACCCAAAAGCCTGTATTGCAAGCTCCAACGCCATATGCCCGTTCACCATGAGCGACAGCTCCAGCACATCCAAATACTCTTTCAGCTGTGCTTCCAGTTCTTTATGGTATTTTCCCATGTTCGTCAGCCAATGACTGTCCCATAACGGTTTGATGGCTTCTATGTATTCCTCGTATGGCGGCATCGAGGATTGTGTTACGTATATGTTTTTTGTTTCTTCCATAGCTTGAACCTCATAAAATATCGAAAATGTTCATTATCGTACCCCGATAGCCATACTCACGCAGCATTTTTTCAATCTGTTCATATTTGCCGTAAGTCGTCACAATTATATTCGCATCTAAAAACGATTCCCGCTTTTCGCAGGGCTTCATAACATCAAAGCAGTCAAACCTCCATGAAGCACCACCTTTAATGTCTAAAGCGCCCTCTATTTGGATTTTATCCTTGTATAGCCTTATCAGCAGCTTACCTATTGTCCCTATCCCGTATATTACATATTTATCCGACTTCAAATTTTGAGCTTCAAGGCAATTTGCAAAACTGCATTTTGTCAAAATACAATCCACTACCCTCTGTATTTTTTGATTTTTCAGCAATTCCTGCTGTTTTTTCTCCAACTCCTCTACCGCCGGAAGCCTGCCCGCGCAGCTATCAAGCTCACCCGACCATAGCAACACCTTTGGATTTTTAAATATAGGATTGCTCATAATCTCCTTATATTGATGATAATATGGGTGACGCGGATTTCTTACATCCATAAACCACTGTATATTTTTGTCATAACAGCCTCCCGGTCTAATAGGTCTTATTCTGACACAATCTGCCCCAAATTCCTCAATACACCTGCGGGTAAATTCCGGCATCTCCCTGAAATTTTCCTCCTGCAGAACAGTCGCAAGCTCCAATTCATTGATAATCCCCTTTTCACGCAGAGATTTTACAAAACGCAAATTACTTTCAATATTGCTGATTGGCAGCTTTGTGCCTGACAAATGCCGATAAATCATCTCGTCAAAGCTCATGATTGTTATCGCAACTTTTAAGTGATATTTCCCTAAATTCGATATTTTCTCCCAATTCTTTTCATTAAACAGCGAACCATTGGTTTCCAAAATCACCGAACACTCCTCTGCGGGATATTCCGGTTCCCATTGCGCCAAAAGCTCCATGATATGCCTGCTTGCAAACAGTTCACCTCTGCCGTTTGCTGAAATTTTCTTTACTCTTGGCAAAATCGGTTTCAGTTTTTCTGCTATTAATCTGTAATTTTCTTCATAATCATGAGTTCTTGCATCATCCATATTGTCCTTGCTGGTACAGCATGTACAATTATAATTACATACCCCTTCGTAGCCCAAGTAAAGCTCCTCCGGATAATCAGGGATTTCGTCCAACTCAATAAGATGTTCCCCCATTGTCTTATTTGCTAAATACGGGCAATTATCAGCAGGACAATCCGTATAAGTCTGCTCAATCAATGGCTTGCGCACACTTTCTGCCCTTTCGCTGTGCATGATTGTCCGAAAATCATCCTTCAAAATATTCCCTATAATATTGTTACAATTCCAGCCACACACACGTACATCACCCTGCGCATTTATTATCTGAATTAAATGAACGCCTCTCCTGCATAATTTCATTATTTCCCTCATTTCTGCGCTGCTCTTTGCGCATAAAGCAACGTTTGTGCAAGCAACGCGCAGTCACAAACTTGCAGAACCAACAAAGTTGGTTCTCTCCCTCCCTAATTGCAAATTGTATGATATATAAGCTCTCCCGCCTGAGAATGCGCTTTTTCTTTATCACTCTCTGCTATAGAACATGCCACATATTCTAAATACTCACCTAAATTTAAGTCATCACCCTCAGCCCAAAATGCATTTTCGGATTTTAAGCGCTCCATCCGATAATACCGAAACACATCCTGCCTCCGCAATTCGCCCGAAAGCTTTTCCCCTTTCAATAAATCAAGATTTATCCTCACAATGCAGTTCATTGAAAACGGGATGTAATACAAGTAATTTTCATATTGAATTAAATTAAGGATGCAAGCTCTTTTTTCATTTATAATATGACGAAAACCCTCCGAAAAATCATATCTGCCTAAAGCTTTAGTATTTTCGTCAAGCATATATACAACAGGGTCATGTGACATAACTGCCACATACCTGCCGCTATCCATAAATACTGTCCGCAGCTCTGCATCCGGGCTTATCCCCATATACTCATAGGAGATTTTTTCGACACTGCAATCTTCCTTCAGCCTCAGGAAAAAATTGCCGTCGTCTACAGTCAGGCTTAAATCCTCACCCAATCTTTCAATGCATTTAATGTGGTACTCTTTGCCAATGTGATGCAGCGCAATGCTTTCCAAATCCATGTCTATCACAATCACCATATCCGTATTTCTTATCACCAGATAAATATATCTGCCCTCCCTTAAGCACGAATCCACAATAAAATCCTTCTCCCAGCCGTCTTCACCCGTCAAAAGCTCCTCTATGCTTTTCCAATTTTCAAGCCTGTCCGACCGGATATCATATCTCAAAATATACTCACTGCAGTCATATGGCAGACTCCAAATAACATCACCGTGTAAATATGCTTTCGACCTGTTCAGAGACGTCATGCGCAGCTCGCCGTTTGTTCCTCCCGGCACGCATATTTCTTTTGTGTCCCGTGAAAACCGTAATATCTCATGTGCATTTTCCAAGGTCATATATAAAAATCCATCATAAGGAATGATTGATGTGACCCGCACCATATCAAACTCCTCCGGCAGCTTTATGTAACCTAATATAGTATAATTAAAATCTTTTAAATCATATTCAAGCACAATCCCATAAAGCATATTTACCATTATCAGCTTATCATCGATTATTACACCATTCATCGCCGAAAGATAATATATATCCGCTTTCACCATTCCACCTGCCCTTTCTTAACACACTTTATATAACGCACTTTATATGATATAATTTTTAAATCCCTTACTATCTAGGGTTTCAATCACTTCCAATGTATTTTTCATATTCATGCAGAGCCACAAAAATGTGTTTTCCTTGCTGTCTGCCAAATCGTCTAATCCATATACTCTGCGATTTTTAAATTCCGCGACATCCGATTTCTTTGATACCACAAAACCGTCTATGTACGCCGACAAACTGCCAATCTTTAAATATCTTTCTTCTGCTTCTGCACCTATTCCATATATGAATACCTTCTCTCCCCGTAATCCTGCATCCTTGATTTCTTCTTCGATATTTTCCCAATAATCAACACTTTGCCGTAAACAATCAATTTCATGCAGCATCTTTTTGCTATAAATACTCTGATAAATTTTATCAAATTTATGCATTGAATCTTCCTTGCACTTTTCCACGACACATTTTATTTCACCTATACTGCATTTTTTTCCCATTTGCCTGTTAAATATCTCTCTACAATAAATTTCAATCAACACATCAATATAAGCTTCAAACCTCTTTCCCGAACACTCATTAAATAGTGATAAAAACGCAATATTTCTGTTAGCCATTAAATTATACCGTTCGACATCATCAGCCATTGTGCTGTTCCACGAGCCTTCATGCATATAATTACGGACAGACCAAGCCTCATTTTGGTAATATATTTTCCCGTTCAGTGCACACAGATAACGTAATGGATTGTCGCCGACCGGCGATTTGTCAAACCATTCCGGCAAATTTTTTATGTATTGACTCCGATAGAAAAAAGAAGCTGTCGGTACACTTCCTTTTGTGCACAAAATTATTTCTTCATCGCTTATATAGCCCGAATCCATACCATTTATCTGTAAAACTTTCTCTCCGGTCCTTGCATCAATCCTTAAAGCGTTATGTATATACATCGCCACATCCGAATGCATTTCCAAAAAATCAAACTGTTCCTGCAGCTTGCCGGCGTATATCCATGCATCATCTCCCTCACACAAAGCAACATATTTTCCACGTACTACAGGATACATATATTTCACAGAGTTTTTTACTCCTTTAGAATATTGGTTTTCCGTTTGCAATATCAAATTGATTTTATCCGGATACCTCTCCTTATACTCTTTCAAAATTTCTGTTGTGCCGTCTGTTGAAGCATCATCATGTACCAATATTTCATATTTGAAATTTGTTTTCTGCATTAAAAATCCATCCAACGCCGCCCTTATGTATTGCGAATGATTGTATGTAACGCATACTATTGAAACCATAATTTCTTCCATAATAATTGCCTCCCTTTAATCCTTTTAATACAGCAACGTTATTCCTTGGTCACCTCAAACAAACAATCATCTGCAATAAAACCTCTTTTCTCTATGGTTTCTGCATCCGCAATATCTCTGCATTTATACTCATTTACTTTCCATCCGGCGTTTTCTATTATTTCTGCAGTATCACACCCGAACAACCTAACATGATCTTCCTGCCCATAATTTTCAAATCTATTCTCAGGTGTTATTATGCTGCTATCCTCATACGTTTTAATTTCCCAACATATAGGCACTGTCACTATCGCTTTTCCATTTTTCTTCAACACGCGCTTTAACTCTGAAAGAGCCTTTGGCAAATCTACTATATGCTCCAATACATGATTACATATGATATAATCAAATGTATCATTTGCAAATTGAAGGTTCGTTATATCCGCAACAGCATCAGCCCTTCCCAGCTCTATATCAGCCGATATGCAGCTGCACGCCTTGTTTTCTTTCAACTTCTTAGTCAAGCATTCCTCAGGCGCAAAATGCAGCACAGAGCAAGTATTCTTAAAAATATCTGTATATTCTTTCAAAAAGTGATACACATATCTTGTTCTATCAATACTTCCACAAATAGGACAAACACCTTTCCTTCTTCCTCCACCAACTATCCTTTTATTCATAAATGATAAATCCAACCCCGTTTCTCTCCAAGCAAGGTTCCTCGAACCGCACATATTACACTCAAACGGCGCAGCAATATTCACAAACTCATCTATCGAAACAATCTTCCCACACTGAATACCTAAATTTACCAGCTGCTCCTTGATTTCTTCAAAATACATTTCCGTTGTGGTAACAACCACATAATCTAACACACAGTTTACCAACTGCTGCGGCATGACAAACCTTCTGTCAGTGCTCATATCACAATCAACATTACTGTCTGAAATTGCAAGTAACTCAATTTTTTGTTGTTTTAATACATCAATCATATGCCCTAAAAAAGCTTTTCCTTTATTTCCCAATCCATATACCACTATTTTCATTTCAGCAGCATCCTCCAATCTCCCAGTTTCACTTATTTTCGTATACTTTTTTAGTGCAAATTAAGCTTCACCACTTATACTGCAAACCGTTCTCCACAATATCCGTAAATCCAAACGCGTAAAGTTTATCGCAAATCTCCGGCAAATATGCCTGACTTACCGCCACAATCACCGTCACTTTATCCTTTTGCTTCTTTAGTTCCCCAATGGAAACCACCGGTATTCCGTAAAGATAAAGAGGATTTTTTTCCGGCTCTGTTACTGCGAACGCCAAAATTTCTTTATCCTTTTTCGCGGCATGGCAATTTTTAAATACCTGCATTGCATAATCCCCTGCACCGTATATTACATACCTTTTCTCCGGTCTGCCATCTTCCGCCTCCAAGTCAGATTTCTCCTCCGGCAGATATTTTTTAACCAACATTTTCAGACTATCTATCTCTTTCTGCTTTTCTTTCAATAAATAAGCCTGGCTTTCATTATCCTGCCGTATTCTGAACATCATTGAACGCTCCAGCCTTTGAATACTTAGAGAGTACATCGTTTCCAGTTCTGCAACTTTTTCTCTTATATCATCTCTGAATCTCCCGTAACAGTTTTTTAACACCAGTGGTATTTCCTCTCCCTCAAGGTACATGCACCACTTTTCAAAATCCAAAGCTTCATATGTATTCCATGGTTTTTCCTTATTCGTGAAATGTAAAATAACCGGATTATTGCATACCGTCCGGTATTCAGCAGATGAAATTCCGTAAAAATATCCAATCTCTCTTTCCGTAAAATTTCTTAGATTTACTTTCATAAAATTAAATTTTGCTGAAAGATATTTCACTTTGCCCCCCAGTACCCTGTTAAATACATTTTGATCCATAAAACGCATATCTTCATCCCGCATCCGCTCATCAATCAGTTCCTTCGGCATATTCTCGCCCCGAAGCATTGCAAGATTCAGCAGCATAACACCGGAATTAAAATAACGTTCATTGCCTGTTTTCTCCAACACGTTCTCCTGTTTGACTGCACACATATCCTCGACAGCTGCAAGATAAAAGCCCTCTATATCCGTGTCGAACAATTCCCGTAAATCGCCCTCCACGATTACATCCCCATCAAGGTAAAGCACTTTATCCAGCTTTCCCAAAAGTTCAGGCAGCATAAATTTGTACAATGCGGCGGACGAAACATATAAATGCTCTTTTTTATATGCTAACCTGTTTTCTTTAATGACCGGTATAACATTTATATAAAATCTGTCCGTTGCCAATCCCGCAAAATGATTTTGCAAATCCGTTTCAATATCGCCTACCACATAGATTGTCCCCTGTGTATTTCCTGACGCATTTCTGATAATTGAGCGTATCGCCGCTTTGGTCGGCATTATATAGTTTTCATCCGTTATAAAAACAATATGTATCATACTATCCCCTGATTTAACGTAATTGTCACTAATCATACATTTTCCAAATTTCATCACATAACATGTCATAATCAGCTTTTATTCTGATGTATCGTTCCCATTCAGTCTGTAATAAATTTACTTTGCAATGCTTGGTAACGACTCCTTTCATACTGCATGGAAGCTTATATAAAATTTCCATCAGATTTACTTGGCTAAAGCTAATCGACTCTTTCGTCATAAACAGGCATGCATTAAAATTTACCGCCCTGATTTCATCTAAAATTCCACCTATGCCCGCCACGTCATATTGTTTATCATCATGCACTTCAAACAATCGATAATCATGTGGAAATTCCTGCTTTAATATTTCACCATCTCCCGCACGCCCCAATATACACAACTTACAGTTTGGTGCCTGCTTATTCAGCTTTGACAATATCTGCCTAAAGGTTTCCTCACGCACGGAACGAATCATAAAAACATTCTTATTCTCCAGCATCGATAAGCCGCTTCCATTTTCCAGCTTGAAACTGACTTTCTCACATTCCTTTAATTCATCAATAATACGGTCATATTCCTCTTTTCTAACCATCAGACAAACTCCTTATACAAATCACAGATTTCTTCGGCAGCCTTCTTATAAGAGAATTTTGCAGCCTGCAACTCCGCCTTTTGCTCCAGTCCGTTCCTTAAACCGATGTCCTCTATCAGGCATGTCAGCCCATCACAAATGGATTCCAAATCATACGGATTGCAGTATACCACTGCATCGCCTCCAACCTCCGGCATTGATGTCGTATTTGAGGACAGCACTGCTTTTCCATGCGCCATTGCCTCTAAAATCGGAAGTCCAAACCCTTCATAAAAAGATACATACGCAAACGCCAAAGCGTTTTTATATAAATGGCTTAAATCCTCATCCGACACATAGCCTGTAAAAATAATGTCATTAACATATTTGCCCGCCTCGGCCTCATCAAATATTGCATTATAGCTCCAACCCCTTTGTCCTGTCAGGACCAGCTTAACATCGGAAGCTCTGTGCCGGCCTTTGTAAATGCAAAAAGCTTTGATAAGCGAAACAAGGTTTTTTCTCGGCTGCAATGTCCCTACCGACAAAATGTATTCCCCTTCTATTCCCCATTTATCATGAACATCAAGCGGATGCTCTTCCCCAGCCTGATGGCAGTTCAACCCTTCATAAATAACCCGTATCTTATTTTCAGGAATATGAAAAAAATGCAGGATTTCCCGTTTCGTCGCCTCGGAAACCGCAATAACGGCATCAGCCGTTTCCGCAGAATGGCGAATGTTTTCGTTAAAATACCGGTAGGATTTCTTATCCGCAAACCATTCCTCATTTGCAAGCGGCGAAAGGTCATGTATTGTCAAAATTTTTACCACTCCCTTTTTATCAGGTACAGGGTGGTAAAATGAATGGACAATATCCAGCCTGTCCATGACTGCCGCAGCCCAAATCTCCTTCTGCCTCCTTATGTCACCTTGCAAACGGGTATATAAACCGTATCTTTCTCTGATTTTCCCCGGAACAAGAAAGTTTTCTCCCAATATTTCCATTGAGATTTCCTCATGGTTTAATAAGTTTTTCAAAATCTCCTGTGAATATCTGTTAATTCCTGTCGGGTTTTTCTCCATATTAACCAAAACATACCCTGCTCTTATTTTTTTCCCACTCAATAATGCATCTCCTCATTCTTATTTAAATCGAATAATCAAAAACTACCTCGTCAATGCCGATTATGGCGGTCTTTTCCTGCCCCGATTTTTCTAAAAGCATTGCCTCTATCTCGTCAAAAATATACGGCGTGGTAACAACGTAAACATCGGGGCTTTCCAGCACGCCGATTTCATCAGAATCATACACCTCAATCCCGCAGACCGTCCCACGTATACTGCAATCTATGCCATATAGTATTTCTATCCCGCTGCCTGACAGTTCTTCAGCCAAAAGCTTTGAAAGCTTTCCCATTCCATATATGGCTATTTTACGGTAATTCCGTAAAAGGAAATATTCGGAAACACTGATGTTTTTATTTTTTAATTCCAGCCAATATGCGGCAATGTCAAACAGCATACTAAACTTATAAATGCTTTTCTCTTTTTCATCCTTCTTAACCGTATATCCTGAAAAATCCCTAACGGGTATGCCGTCGTTTCGGATGTCCTCCGCTATCTCCGCATAAAATCTTCTCATTCTTTCCCGATACTTTTTGCCGGAAAACAGCTTCACCCTTTCATATCCGGCTGCTATCAGCTTTTCACGTGTCTGCCCATCCTCAAGCAGCTTTCTCATAGCCATCGCTATTTCTTTTTCATCATTTGGATTTACCAAGATAGCCGCGTCACCGACAACCTCGGGCAACGATGAAACATTTGACGTGATTACGGGCGTCCCACACGCCATTGCCTCCACGGGCGGCAGCCCGAAACCCTCCATAAGTGATGGAAACACAAATATATCCGCAGCATTATACCAAAGACGAAGCTCTTCATCCGGAATATTTCCGATAAAGATAACGCTTTTTTCAATCCCCAGCTCTTTGGTCTTTTTTAAGTAATGCGTTTCCCTCTCCTTCAGGTTCCCTGCCACAACCAGCACAACATTCCTGTCCCACAGCATTGCGAACGCTTCCAAAGTCTTATGGAGATTTTTATACAAATACCTGTTTGCCATCGTCAGTATAATCCTTTTACCTGATATTTCCGTGAACGAGTCCTTAAAAGTGCTTATCCGCCCCTCATCCAATCTATGGAAATATTCATTAATAGAATCGTGTATCACGGTTATCTGTTTTTCCTCAATGCCAAAATAATCCTGTATATCATTTTTAGAAGCTTCCGACACCGTCAGAATATAATCCGCGCGCCTGACCGTCCAAATAATGTTTCTTTTATATTCCTCGTACTCCGAATCATTGTCATATGTCCGATACCGCAACGGGATAATGTCATGGATTGTCACAATGGCAACGCCCGCACAGCATTGTTCCGGTATGAAATTGTAGGGAAAATGAAACACCTTTCTGCCACCCTCGTTATCATATTCGCGGAAACGGCACAGCCTTCTTATAACCGGCCCCGAAGTATATTTTGTTATCTCTGTGCGCTCCCCTATGTAACAGTCGAATATTCCTGCTGCCTTAAGAATCTCCTTCTGTACCCTTCCAAACCCACTGTCACCGAGCAGCCCCGACTCCAAATACCACATTTGACCGTCACCCTCTCATTATCTTCTCCAAAACAGTCACGCCCTCTGCACATTCGTTATACACCTCAAGTATTGCTTTCATCTGCGCATCATTCCCGTTATTCTCAATATTCGCGTTACGCAGACCGTATTTCTGCACGGCTCCGACCTCTATCGGCGGATGCCTTTCATCGGCGGCAAGCACTACGGCGGTTCCGTTCAGCGTCTGCATAACCTTAAGCCACAAATCGTCTGCCCCGGGGCAAAGCTTCATAAAATTTTCTTTATTAAACACTTCACCGGTCATGCAGTGCGGAGGATATAAAACGCCCCCTGCTCCCATTGCACTTAAAGCCATGGACGGCTGTCCCGCTTCCCCATAATTTTCCGCGCCGTATCTGCCCCACTCATTGTACGGTCTGAGCCTGCCCGCCCCGTCAAAGGTAATTTTCTCCGCAAGCACAGCTGACACACAGCCGGGAAATTTGAGATAGGATTTGTATAGTCTTTCAATCAAATCCAGTCTGTAAAAAATATCATCGTCAACAGTTACCACAATATCCTCAGGATATTCCCGCATGGCGTAGTAATACTTCGTATGCGGCTTCAAATCCTCCACATAGCGCACCTCAACCCCTTGCGATATCTGTATTTTCAGCTCCTGCGGGAGCTTATCCCTGTTGCTCTCCGCCATATAAACAATAATCCTGTCAGGCTTCATCGTCTGCCTCATTATTGTCCCTATTGCGTAAGGCACAGCGTCAAGCCTTTTGTCGTATGTCGTAAGTGAAACGATTATCTTCTTTTCCCTGCTCTGCGTATTCAGAAAGCCTTTCGGAACTTCCAGTGCCTCCGACGGTCTGCTGATAAACGGGTAATTCTCCAATAAATAAAACGGCAAAATATTTTCACCATTTAAACTGTCGCAAAGCTCAAAGTCTGTCACACACAGCGCATCGTATTTTCCTGCTTCATACGGCACTGTCACACTTTCAAACGCTTTGGGAACTTTCTCATCGTGCGCGCCGTCCAAGACAATGCTCACCTTTTTCCCGCGCATTGTGAAATACTCGTACAGCAGTGCATTGTATGCGGTAAAGCAATACAGGTAAAGACCCTCCCTGCCCTCCGCAAGCCTTTCCAAATCTGCAAACGACCCGTCATGATATCCAGTTATTATTTCCTTCGGTATTGACGCATTTCCCAAAAAATCAATACCGTCCCGCGTCAGCCGCTCCACAATTGTTTCAGTATTCCGCGCCGGCGATATTATAATCACTGCTTTGCGAAACTCGCGCAGATATGTTTCATACGAAATAATCGGAATGCCTTCATAGTAAGAGCCTTGCAGCTTTTCGCTGCTGTCAATGAAAGCACATATGCAGTTTTTCCCGAATGCGTCAAACAGTCTTTTCCCCTGTTTTCCGCAGCCCCATATCACATATTTCATTGCTTCTCCTATAACTCAAATGAACTCTTCTCCGGAAGTATTTCTTCAAATGCCCGGTTGATTTTTTCCCTTATTGTCCTAAATTCCTCTTCAGTGCAATTCTCATTTATCCCTATCATCTTCTGAGATTGCTTTCTTATCACTTGTGCAATATCATTGCAGTTTTTTATATCAACTACGTAAAATTTCCCCTGTGTCCTTCTCGGTTCAAAATCCCCTTCACACAGCTGCCAGTATCTTATCAGCCACTGGGAGATGTCATTATGGTGTCTGAATCGGTTGCGCGAGGCTCTGTCCAGCGCTTCATATTCCAAATCCCAAAGTCGTGCAAGCGTTGATTTCTTCAGCGCACTCGGCAGATGCGGGTCGCGTATTCCCATAAAATTATCCCAGTATGACATACTTATGGTCCTCTCAAGCAGCTCACCGTAATCCTCGCAGTACCACTTATCGTGATTTTTCTTCTGCACTTCTCTTTTGTTAAAGTATTTATTAATGATACTCAGATTGTTTATCTGCACATACCGTGTCATGAGCGTACTGTCGTCCTCCTTCACGGGAACGACAACACCCTCGACCGCTTCATCGCACACCCTGTTATTTTTAAAAAAATACGTTTCCTCTATAGGCTGTAACGGGAAAAAATCATCATTAAACAGGATAAAATTTTCCTCTAAATCCGCTATCCGGTGGTAGTTCATCTCTATCGTGTTTGAATTAAATGTCGGCAAATACTTTTCCGGTATATAATCGGAATGCTTTACAATCTTAAGCCTCGGATTTCGCGTATTCAGAAAGCTTGGCAGATGTCCCCATGTGACAAACACAATCCGGTTAAACCACGGCATGAATTTCTCCACCGCACGGAACCAGTATCGCAAATTCCCCCAGCTCTCAAAGCGTATGCTGCTATCTGAAGCCATATCCGCTTTTGCGGCATGGAATGCTTCCTCCTTTTGAGCCTTCCACTTTTCATCACTGCCATCCACCCACGGGATAACAATGTCTATTGCGTCATTCATACCATCCAGTTCCTCTCCGCATGTACAATCTTAAGACTGTCGCTGTTTTTCATGAAATACAGCGTCGTCAGCAGCTCTCCCAGGTACCCCGCGTAGCGGTCCCCCCGCTCCGCTCCGCCCGGTCTGCAATATATCTCCGCCCGCTCCAGCACACTAAACAGCCACCCGCAGTAGCTGTCAAACACATTTTCCTTAGCAATCAGCATGTTGTAATTATAAAAATACGGCTGACTGTCGAGCTTCTCCCATTCCTCCAAATATTCGGGCGACACATCGCGCAGGGCTTTTTTCAGCCCTTCACAATCCGCTCCGGAAATGTATCTGCGATACTGTCCGGACGCATCAGGATAACAGGTAAAAGACAGCGGCAGGATGGCGTCCACATCCTGCGCGATGCAGCGCTCCAGTTGGTTTTCACTCAGTATGAGCATCCTCCTGTAATGGCAGACTCCCTTATATCGGCTTTTAACATTCTTCCAGACCCAATAGGTGACTGTCAGCTCACAGTAATCCGCATTTTTCACGGAAATATTTTCGCCCGTATCATCCCTGAGTATCCCCAGGTCGGCATCCGCAACTGCATATCCCGCCTGTATGGGCTTAATCCACTTTGGGATTTCATACAGGTTTTTAAGCTCCACATCCTTATGCGATTTTGCCATATATACCCGCACACACCTGACAGCATCCGGCTTTGGCGTTTCCTCACTGCCCCGCAAATCCTCCGCCAGCAAAAACCTGCCGTTCTTCCTGAAATATTCCCCTGTCAGCATATACTCCAAATGTGAGGTCACACAGTATATGTTCTTTGCCGGATATCTCCCGAGCACGCTGCGGATTTCATCATGATAAGGCTCCGGCGCCGCTATCACTACAGGATAATCCCACAGCTGCGCGTCAACCTCCTCCGGGGTTCGAATGTCCATCCCCTCCGGCATCCAATTTCCACCGGTGCCGTTCTTTTCCGACACAACCACACACGCGGGCTTCCTGCCATACAGACTTAAAACGGCATTGTATGTTTCATAAGCCACAACGCCGGCTCCGTAGAGTATGTATGCGTCATTCCTCCGCATATCCTCACCCAGCACAACGGCTTCGTCAGTATTCTGTATCATGACTGGCTTTCCCGTTTCACGGTACAGCGCCACCACGCTGCTCCAATCCCCATAATATGCGTCCGACACGGCAATCGACCTGTTTAAATCCGCGGTATCGTCATATATGCCCCGGCCCGCCTCCCGGTACTGCCAGACAATACGGCGGTAATCATCGGAGAGCCGGGGTATCATAGAGTCGAGCGTGCTCTGCAGCAGCGGATGCGGTCTCCACCACAGGACTGCCTCCCGGTTTTCCTTAAATTCCTCCAGCACTGACTGCAGCTTCTTTATGTAGGCTTCCCTGTTTTTCAGCAATGCATCTATAGTGGTATTATAGAGGATTACTTTTTTGCGCGTACCGTCCTCACTTACGATGAGTCTTTCCCATTCCTCCGGCAGCGAGACATCCTCCCTTTTGGTATTTACCGCCTTATCGGTCTTGGGGGAGCCTAGCGGCAGGAATTTTTCATCCGCCGTTTTCCTCAGCCGTTTCCAAAACTCCCTGTTTACCTGTCCCGTGCGCTCTTCAAGCTCCTTCTGCTGCTTTCCCATAAAATCAATGAACACCCTTGCATATGTTTCCTTCACTTTCTCCGACTGTACTATCACGTAATCAGCATTAACCACACCGGGTACCGTAATGAAATGCTCACTCACGTCATTCAGCGCCACAAAGTAGGGGACATACACCAGCTTATCCGTATGCTTTTTTAACTCAGACGAATAATACTTCGGATGCACGCCGGTCACATAGTTATATTCATCATAGGGGTTATGGAAAAATATAATATCCGGCTTCCTTTCCGCAATGTCATATTCCTCCCACGGCGTCACCGGCACATAATCGGGGTATTCACCGGCTTCTCAGTGCCACTGCTTTATACTCCCGTCGGGGTTTTTATCGCAGTACGGAATCGGTATGACAAAGGTTTCGCATGTGTCATCCTCTTTTGCAGCAAGCCATATGCTTTCCAGTGAATCCCACATGGACGCCTTGTACGGCAGGAAAACTATCTCCTTTTTGTCATCCGGAAGGTCATAAGTGATTGCGTTTTTTACCCGCGAGAGCTGCTGCCTGATTTTTTTTGTCAGCTTCCTGCGGGCAGTAGCGTCCCCCTTATCCGTTCCCAACTGACAGATATACTCACAGTATTCCTCAAGCATATGCATGAGCTGTTCGCCGCGTTCCCCTCTTTTTTCCAGTTCGCTGCCGAGCGTAATGGCAGTCTGCTGGCACTGCGCCAGCTCTTCCACCGATACGGCTTTATTTTGGTTCCGGCAGTCGTCATTTGCCTTATCCATTTCCACGACCATTGCAAGCATTTCTTTTTTCTTCATGTCAACGTTCCCCATCCCTTATCCTATATCCCGTAGAGCTGCTGCCCCTCAAGTGCTTCATAGACAGCCCTGTACATATAAAAATCCGCCGGCTCCGTTATCTTCAGATTGTTGGGCGTACTCTTTACCATGTGCATCGGTTCCCCGTACAGGCTGCACAGATGCGCGGAGTCAATGGATTTTATTCCGTCCTTCCTCGCCATACGGTACAGACTTCTTATTTTGCCGTAATAAAAGCTCTGAGGCGCTTTTGCCGAATACATCTGCCCCCTTGCGGGGACATCCGCAACGGACTGCCCGTCCACGCTGCGGACAATGCTTTCCCTTGCAGGCTCCGCCGTAATGGCATTGCCGTATTTTCTGACCGCAGCTATATTTTTTGATATAAGCTCCTCATTGATAAGGGGGCGCACTCCATCGTGTATCAGCACAATTTCCTCATCATCCACCATCCCCTCCATCGCTTCCAGCCCGAGATATATGGAATCGTGTCCCGTTTCACCGCCTTCAGTAATCCGCCTTACCTTAGTGATACCATAGCGTTCCAGCATCCCCTTAAGCTCATGTATCCATTCCTTAAGGCAGACGACGATAATCATGTCTATCTCGTTATGGTATTCAAAATGCTCCAATGTATATATGATAATCGGCTTGCCGTGCATTTCTAAAAACTGCTTCGGCTTCGTCCTTGAATTCATCCTTTTGCCTGTTCCTCCGGCAAATATGAGCGCTGCTGCCATACTTTTCCCCCGCGCAGCTGTGTCAAAAAGTGTACTTTTTGAGATTGTAAATCCATGTATGCCTGACTCCCAAAATGCAAACGCCGGTTTTGGCAAATGTGCACAAAAAATACAAAAAAAAGATGTTTTAGTGACATTAATTACGATTTATGCTATTATATTAGTGTCAATTTTGAAAGAATATCGGCTGTATCAAAAAGTACACCTTTTGATACAGTTATTTTTTATTATTTTTCCCGATGTTGTATTTTCTGAGCTTGCGGTAGAAGGTGGCTCTGCTCATTCCGCATTGGCTTAGCGCCTTATCGGTGCTGATTTTTTGCCGCTCCCATTCCTTTTCGATTTTTTCAAACTCCTTCGGCATTTCCTTCTCCGGGCGCCCGAAGCGGATGCCCTTTTCCTTTGCCGCTGCAATTCCCTGCTTTTGGCGTTCCCTGATATTTTCTCTCTCTTTCTGCGCCACAAATGAAAGAATCTGCAGCACAAGGTCGGCTATAAAGGTACCCATCAGATCCTTTCCGTTTCTCGTATCCAATAGGGGCATATCCAGCACACAGATATCCTCGCCTATTTCCTTTGTCAGTATTCTCCACTGGTTCTGTATTTCCTCATAGTTCCTTCCCAGCCTGTCGATGCTCATGATGTACAGCAGATCGCCCTCCTTTAAATCCCGGATAAGCTTCTCATAGGCAGGTCTGTTAAAGTCCTTTCCCGACTGCCTGTCCATATAAATATTTTCCCTAACAATGCCGATTCTTTGCATGGCGATAAGCTGCCTGTCCTCGTTTTGGTCCGACGAGCTTACGCGGATATCCGCTTTTGCCGTGTTCATAACAATCTCCCCTTTTTGTGCCGAAGCCGTTTTTATTATAGTGAACGACAAAAGTCGTTTCCTATAAGTTTATCACAGCCGCCTTTGCGCCCGAGCCGTCCGTCAGGATTGTCAAAAGGAAAAAAACAGTGCTATAATATATCTGTCTGTAACAGACATGTTTGCTGAAATATTTTTTAATAACCGGTCGAAACGGAGGAAGCCAATGTTAAGAAACAAAGATTTACTTGAATTAAAAAGACGTTTTAAAAAGGAAGCCTGCACCATCACAAGAATGTGCGGCTGCTACGTGGATTCCAATAAAAACAGGATTGTGGAGCTGAATGAAAATTTTCTGAATTTAGATGAAGAGGAATTTTATAAGTATCTGGAAATTGCCAAAAAGGCGCTTTCCGGAACCATAGGAAATAATCTTCTTGAGCTCAGCTTTGAGAAAAAGGAGGCGGAAAGCGGAGGGAAGCAGCAGTATCTGCTCGGGCTGCGTGAGAGCGGGCTCAAAAACCCCGATTTGCTTGAGCACCTCTACGACATGATCATTGAGAACTATGATTACGCCGGCAATTATCTGATTTTAATATTTCATGACGCCTATGACGTGATAACAAAGACCAATGACAATCTGAAAACAGACGAGTCCGAGGAAGTGTTCACCTATCTGCTGTGTGCAATCTGTCCGGTCAATCTCTCGAAGCCGGGGCTTGGCTACCGCGCTGACGAAAACCGCATCGGCGTGCGGATTCAGGATAGGGTTGTCGGAGCGCCCGACGTGGGCTTTATGTTCCCATCGTTTGTGGAGCGTTCCTCTGATATCCACACTCTTACATATTATGTGCGCGACGCAAACGACTCTCACCGGGACTTCATCGAAGCGGCGCTGGGATGCGGCGCAAAGCGCACTGCCACAGAAGAGCTGAATACCTTCAGCAGCATTGTAAAGGCAGCCGTCGCCCCTGTCATTGAGGACAGCGAAGGCGTGCTTCTTGATATTCAGGAAAAGCTGAACGATATCGTAGACGAGCACGAGGCGGCTATGGAGGACTTGGTGGTCATCGATCCTGATGAGCTGACACTGACTGCCGAAATCATAAAAGACGTTCTTGCAGACAGGGAAATTCCGGACGCCACGGCTGCGCTGATACAGGAGCATGTCACGGAGGAGTTTGGCGACACGCCGCCCGCAGTGAAAAATCTCATCAACGAAAAAGCTATCGAGAAAAACAATAAGGAGAAAAAGGAAATCCGGCTTCTTGAGGAGGTTGCCGCTCTCAAGCAGGAAAATCTTGAAAAGGCGGAGCAGATTGACACCCTTGTAAGTATGGAAGCCCCTCTCAACCCCGAGGAAGCCAAAAATTGGGCGGAGGTCTTTCTGCGCATGAAGCCCGACAAGGCAAAACAGGTGAAATGCCAAATCATCGACGGGCAGAAATATCTCATGGTGCCGATTGCGGAGGACGAAAATATTAATCTGAACGGCGCAGTCATAACAGGGCAGCCCTGATACCGGTATTTTCCTGTATCATTTCCCTTTGTAATATGTTAGCATAACTTTTGTAACAAATAGTTAATATTTAAGGGGAATGATTGGAGGATTACCATGAAAAAGAATCTTTTTTTAATGACACTGTTATCAACCGCTTTGATGAGCGCCGCGCCGCTGACTGCTTCTGCGGCGGAGCTGAAGGTAAGCAGCGTTTCATCCGGAAATTGTTATACGGTTTATGTCGGACAGGGCTTTGACTGTCTGCCGCAGACCTTAAAGGATATTTGCTCGGAAATCATCAGCGGCTGCACAACAGGCGGAAATTCAGGCAGCACGGATAAACCGAATGTGACCGTTCCGCCTGCCTCGGACGCTCCAAGCGCCGGCGAGTCCGGCGGTGATATTCCGAACACGGAGGTTTCCGACACGGACACGTTATCCTATGCTGAACAGATTGCAGAGCTTGTCAATGCGGAACGCGCAAAAGCAGGGCTTTCAGCAGTTACCCTGTCAGAGGATATATCTGCGGCGGCAGACGTAAGAGCCGTGGAAATCAAACAGAGCTTTTCTCATACAAGACCTGACGGCAGCAGCTTCAGCAGCGTACTTAGCCAATTCAACGTATCATACCGTGGCAGCGGCGAAAACATTGCCTGGGGTCAGAAAAGCCCCGAGGAGGTGATGAACGCCTGGATGAACAGCGACGGACACCGCGCAAATATTTTAAACGTCAATTTTAAAAATATCGGCATAGGGCATTATCAGGATACCAACGGCATAAATTACTGGGTGCAATTGTTTACGTACTAAATAATAGGAGTTGCTCATAAAAAAGAAACAGCTTATTTCAAGCTGTTTCTTTTTAGAGAAGGTATTTCTTTATGGGGTATAGTAAAATTAGATTTTACTATAAGTAATATATTTATATATATTGGGGATTACAATATGTATTATTGCATAAACCCCCTGTAAAATCTATCCATTTATTCCACAAAATTTACAAATTTTATGAGCTTTATTTGTGCACTTTTCACCCATCTGCGACACCAACTCGGGCTTGAAGGTTTTTCAGGCTTATTACTCCGCAGCTTCCGCGCCCTCTGCCGGCGTATCAAACAGCGCCTCAAAGTCAGCGCGCCCTATCTTTTCCCGCTCCAGCAGAAGCTTCGCGCAGGAGTGAAGAACATTTTCATGCTTCAAAATAATATCCTTCGCCTTTTTATAGCACTCGTCGATAATTGCCTTCACTTCAATGTCAATCTCATTTGCGACTGCCTCGGAATGGCTTCTTGTGTGTGCAAGGTCGCGGCCGATAAACACCTCGTTGTCGTCCTCATCATAGTTGATCACGCCGATGTTTTCGGAAAATCCGTAGCGCGTCACCATAGCCCTTGCTTCCTTAGTCGCTTTTTTAATATCGCTTGACGCGCCCGTCGTCACATCGTCAAAGATAAGCTCCTCCGCGATGCGCCCGCCCAGCGATACCATGATATCCTGCATCATATGCCCCTTTGTGTTGAACATCTCATCCCGCTCCGGCAGCGGCATCGTATAGCCCGCCGCGCCCAATCCGGTAGGAATGATGGAAACCATATGCACCGGACCCACATCGGGAAGCACATGGAACAGTATCGCATGCCCCGCCTCATGGTAAGCCGTAATCCTTTTTTCCTTATCAGAAATAATGCGGCTCTTTTTCTCCGCGCCGATTCCCACCTTTATAAAGGACTTGTTGATGTCCTCCTGCACAATATAGGCTCTGTTCTCCTTCGCGGCCTGTATTGCCGACTCGTTCAGCAGGTTTTCCAAATCCGCTCCCGTAAAGCCTGCTGTGGTCTGCGCCACCTGCTTTAAGTCAACATCCTCGGAAAGCGGCTTGTTTTTGGCATGTACGTTCAGGATTTCCTCCCTGCCGCCTACATCAGGGCGTCCCACACTGATTTTGCGGTCAAAGCGCCCCGGTCTTAAAATCGCAGGGTCTAAGATATCCACACGGTTTGTCGCCGCCATGACGATAATCCCCTCGTTCGTGCCAAATCCGTCCATCTCAACAAGCATTTGGTTCAGCGTCTGCTCACGCTCGTCATGTCCGCCGCCCATACCTGTTCCGCGGCGTCTTGCCACGGCGTCAATCTCATCAATGAAAACAATGCACGGCGCGTTTTTCTTAGCGTCCGAAAACAGATCGCGCACGCGCGACGCGCCCACGCCGACAAACATTTCCACAAAATCCGAACCTGAAATAGAGAAAAACGGCACATGCGCTTCTCCAGCAATCGCCTTTGCAAGCAGGGTCTTACCTGTACCCGGCGCACCCTCAAGCAGCACGCCCTTGGGGATTCTCGCGCCCACCTTTGTATACTTTGAAGGATCCTTGAGAAAATCAACGATTTCCTCCAAATCCTCCTTCTCCTCCTGCATACCCGCGACATCCTTGAACGTGACCTCGCCTCCCGTGGTGAGGCGCGCGCGGCTCTTGCCGAAATTCATCATTTTTCCGCCGCCACCGCCGGAATTCTGCGCCGTCATCATGCTGAACATAAACACCACTACCACTAAAAGCATCAACAGCGGCAGCAGCTCCGTCAAAAACCAGTTTTCCTGCGGCACATCATTCACCACTGGATCCAGATTATATTCCTCCAAAAGCTCCTGTATCTCCACAACATCCGATACATACAGCTTTTTCACCTGCTGGGAGCTTCTCAGCGTAAAATACACGGTTCCTGTAGGCACCTGTGCGTTCGGCTGTATCTCCGCGCTTACCACCTCGCCCGCTTCAAGCTGAGTGATAAGCTCGCCTCTCGTATAGAGCTCTTCACTCTCCTTAGTGAAGCTCAGCCAGATTGTCACGCCTATCAAAATCATGATCACTATAAACGTAAGATTAATGCTTCTTGAATTTTTTCCCAATGCTTTTCCTCTTTTCTAGTTAAATTCAACTACCCCTATATATGGCAGATTTCTGTATCTTTGGTTGTAGTCCAGACCATAGCCTACCACAAATTCATCGGGTATCTCAAAGCCGGTATAGTCCGCGCGTATGTCGACCACACGCCTTGACGGCTTGTCAAGGAGCGTGCACAGTGCAAGGCTCTTAGGTCCCCTTTTCCCCAAAAGCTCAAACAGATAGCTCAAAGTCCTCCCCGAATCCACAATATCCTCCACCACGATTACATCCTTATCCTTAAGCGATTCATCCAAATCCTTCACAATTTTAACTACTCCGCTCGACTTTGTGTCCTTCCCGTAGCTTGACACTGACATAAAGTCTATCGAAACCGGGACGGTAATGCGCTTTGCAAGCTCGCACATAAAAAAAATGCCGCCCTTAAGGACACATACAAGATGCACGCTTTTCCCCGCATAATCGCGGCTGATTTCATTGCCAAGCGCCTGTATTCTTGCATCCAGTTCCTTTTCCGTCAGCATGACCCGCACATGCTCTGCCATTTTGCGTTCCTCCTTTGTTCGCCTTCTTTTAATTGTCCGCTTTCCTTTAAGCCTTCACCAGCACAAGCTCCAAAATGCGCTTTGTGCTGCCGCTTACCTTATAAAAGCTGCTGATGCGTCCGCCCGCAATCCACAGAACATGGCTCCCCTCCGTCACAAGGAAAATTTCGCCGCGTTCGCCTGCGGGTATTTTATTATCAATAAAGTAAGACTTGAGGGTCTTTCTCCGGACTTCCCCTCCGGGCATGTCGATAGTGAGATAATCCCCCTCTTTTCTGCATCTTACGACAATATTATCTTTTATTCTATCATAATCAAGCCATTTAGTATACTTTTTTTGCGGAATATTTTTTTCTTTTTGCGCTGCAGCGTCCTTTACGCACAGAAACAGCGTTTCGCCCGCGCGCAGGCTTATCTCCACGCGCTCCCCCCTTAAAAGGCGCTCCGTGTCGGAGGGCGTCACCCTATATTCCCGCGCGGCGCCTGCCTTTGCCGGCGCCCAAGCTGTCTTACGCAGCGTCACTCCCGCGTAACCGCGCTGCGCGCATATCCCATACGGCAGATTTATTTTCCGCCCGCACTGTTTTTCAAACAGCGCCTTAACCTGTCCGATGTGGACCGACTCGATATCCCTTCTGCTGCCCGCAAGCCTTGCAAGCGCTTCCATGATGACATAGCCCTGAATTGTCGGGTGCAGCCCCGCAAAGCCTGTGCCGTCTATGCTGAGTCCTTCCGTATCCGCGGACACACACGCGGAATATGCGCTCCCCGCCATATCGTCAAGGAGCGAATATGCCTCGCTTATCCGCTCGCACGCATCGCCAATATGCTCCACCGCGGCGGGGCTTATTTCCTGCGCTGCCGTCCCCAATATACGGTGCCTGATTTTATTCCTTGTATAATTATCCTCCAAATTTGTGCTGTCTATACAATATTTTATTCCGTTTTTATCCAAAAATTCCTCGATTTCACTTCTCTCAAGGCACAGGAGCGGACGTATGATCTGACCGCGCACGGGCGGTATTCCGGAAAGCCCCTTAAGCGAGCTTCCCCGGAACAGGTTGAAAAGAAAGGTTTCGCAGCAATCGTTTTTATTGTGCGCGACAGCGATTTTCCCCTGCCTGTTATCCAGCACGCGGCTAAACGCCTCATAGCGCGCATCCCTTCCCGCCTCCTCGACGGAAATATGCCGCTCTGCGGCAAGCCTCTCCACGTTGCGCTCCACAAGCGTAAACGGAATGTTAAGCGTTTTGCAGAGCCGCTCCACATAAGCGGCGTCGTCTGCCGCGTCCTGCCGGATCATGTGATTTACATGCACCGCATGCAGCGTTATGGGAATTTTCTTTTTCAGCTCTTGCAGCATAAAAATAAGGCATACCGAGTCCGCGCCGCCCGATACTCCCGCCACCACGTAATCATTTTCCTCAAGCATATGATGCCTGTCCGCGTATTCCGATACCTTTTTCGCAATCATTTGTACACTCCCCGTGCGCCTGTCAATCTGCCTTGTTCACATACATCGCAAGCACCGTCATGTCGTCGCGTATATGCCCTCCCCGGCAGCTTATCGCATACTGCAGGATATAATCCGCAAGCTCCCGCGGATTGACAAAGGCGGTTTTGGCAATAATATCCGCAAGCCTCCCTGTCCCAATACCATCAAAGGCGTCCGTCACTCCGTCGGAAGCCATTATCAGTATATCCGTATCGCAAAGCTGCACGTCAAGCTGCATCGTATTCAGCTCCTCCATGCTGCCAAGCGGCAGCGTGTCGGCGGCTATCTCCTCGACCCTGCCCCCATGCTTCACGAAGCTTGAGGCGGCTCCCGCCTTGATAAATTCCGCCTCTCCGTTCAAAAGATTGATGCTGCAGATGTCAAGCGTCGCAAGATTTCCAAACGGGTTCTGTGAGAAAAGCGCCCCGTTTGCCATGCTAAGCGCCCTTTCCTTTGAAAATCCCGCCTCCAAAAATCTTTCCATAAATTCAATCACGCGGCGGCTGTCGCCGCACGCCCGCTCTCCGCTGCCCATGCCGTCGGATATCATCGCGACTGTTTGATTTTGATTATATTCCTCAATCGAAAAATTGTCACCTGAAACTTTTTCGTCCTCCTTTACCGCCCGTGACATCGCGCTCAATACCGAATAGCGCGGCTCGTCCTCAAGCACGAAAAGATTATAGCCTCTGCCGAGCGTTTCCGCGCTCTCAAGCGACGGCATAAGCCTCCTGTCAAAATACACCGACAAAAGCCCTGCCAGCTCCCGCACGGGTATCTGCCCCCTGCCGAGCGCCCGCGCCTCAAGGCTTACGCGGCGCGACTGCCCGCCCTCGATAAAAATAATCTCCTTCACCTGTATTCCCTGTTTTTTCAGGTATTGCACCAACGCCCTTTTCCTGTGCTCAAGCGGAAGGCTTACCTGCATTACCGTGTCCGCCACGTCGGTAAACGCCTCCGATATTTCCTCCAGATAGCTCGCAAATATCTGCTTTGTTTCATTCATCTCCATGCGGTACAGAATATCCTTTCTGTCCGGCATATTGCCGGTAAAAGACAGCCTGTCCACGCTCTGACCGTCCCTGTAAAGCTTTGCCAGCTCCTCATAGGTCTGCGCCAGGCAGTAAAGCTTCTTTCTGCTGTAACCCGTAAACAACGATTTATTTTCCGTAAGATTTGTTTTCATAACCCTTAATCCTCCCCTGCCAAAAGGTATTTTGTATCAAGTATAAGGGTTTCCGGAATATTATTTTGTCAAACCAAAGACCCTTGCCGCATATTTTTGTTGACAAAAAGTGCGCCCCCGCAGAGCGCACTAATCAACCTCCTGAAAAATAATCTCGTTCTCATACACCAGCCCGAGCTTCTCCTTTGCCACTTCCTCGGCATATTTCTTAGTTTTCGTATAGGTGGCAAGCTCCTCAAGCTCCTGCGTCCTTGCCTCCTCATCGGCGATAAGCTCCAAAAGCTCCTCCTCCCGCGCCGCGTATTTCTCTTCCTTCTGTTTTAAGGAAATGGAATTAACGCCGACCACCAGTGTCATTATGACAATGGCAATCATTGCCGCCGTCATGCCAAGACGATTTTCATTCCCGTTGCGTCGAAATTTTGGTTTTTTTCTTCTTTTTGCCGTTCTTCCTGACATGCGGTCCGCTCCTTTCCTTATTTTTGCGATTAGCTATGAAAAAATCACGGTGTACATCTATTTTATGCCGATACCGCTTTTGCGTCAACCTGTCGCGGCGAATTTTTTTTAATTTTGTTAAAAATTCCGACATTTTCCACCCGGTTTCGGATTTTTCGGGCTTTAAAACGGATCAATTTATGCAATCTTCCGAAAATCCTGCACAAATGCCGGAAAATGCTTCCAATTGTCTTATTTATCAGAAAACAGCCAAGCCGCACGAAAAAGCGCCCGACGGAAACACTGTAAATCAGCATCCCTATGGCTGCCCCGAGCACAGCCACAAAGCGGATTACTCCGTTGTTTCCATAATAAAGAAGCGTAAAGCTTGCAAAAAAACAGAGCGTCCAATACAGCAAATCTTCAAAATCCACGGCAAGCCTGCCGTGCCGCACAAGCCGCCGCAGCAGCCGCAGCAGATCGTAGGCAAACGCCATGCATAAGCCCGCCGCCACGGATGCGAGCCATAAATCAAAATCAGCAATAATATTTTCACTCATCAGCCAAACAGGCGTGTCAGAAGCCCCTCTCCCTTTTTAGCGAGCGTATTTTTATCCGAATACGCAAGCGAGTCCACCCTTCCGTCCACATCTGCCTCCCCCTTCTCAAGATTAAGGCGGCTGACATGCAGACCTGCTCCCTTGATTGCCAACATTCCATCAACAGTTTCCATCAATATATTGTTTTCATCAAACGCGTGAACGTTAATCACACTCGTTATTTTACAATCCCTGCGCTGCTCCAGGCAAAGCTTATGCGCCCCGGCATCCGCGTTCCCCGCATTTGCGCCCTTTAAGCCGATGTTTCCGAAGCCGCTGTTCTCAAATCCGGTATTTATCATAATAATAAAGCACCCCTCTCCTCATATTTCAATATATGAGAAAAGGGGCGCTTTCAGACCTGGATATACTTAAAAAGCTCCGTGGCATCGTCCTTCTTCACAGTTTCCCGGACATCAAGGATTTCCACTTTGACATCCTTGTTTCCAAACTGAATGGTCAATATGTCGCCGACCTTGACATTCGCGGACGCTTTTGCAGGCTTGTCATTTATCAGGACCCTGCCCGCATCGCACGCCTCGTTTGCCACGGTACGGCGCTTAATCAGACTCGACACCTTTAAATATTTATCTAACCGCAATTATCTGTTTACCTCATCCTTCAATGCCTTGCCGGGCTTGAACTTGGGCGCCTTTGATGCAGCAATCTTCATTGTTTCGCCTGTCTGCGGATTTCTTCCCTCTCTGGCTGCTCTCTCTGCTACCTCAAACGTACCGAATCCAACGAGCTGAATCTTCTCACCCTTCTTTAATTCCTTTGTAACAACCTCAGTGAACGCTGTCAAAGCCTTCTCTGCATCCTTCTTTGGCATTTCAGCCTGCTCTGCAATTGCTGCTACTAATTCTGTTTTGTTCATTGTTGAACTCCTCCTCTTAGTTTTACTGTATACTCTTTTTGCAATGAAAACTGTCCGATTGCCAAACAGCCTGCGCGTTTTTACGCGCCTATATCTATTTATAGGGGAAAAGCTGTGTTTTGTCAAGAAAAAACGCCCATTTTTTGCCGTTTTTTATAAGTTTTTCATTTTCAGGCTATTCGTCAAGCTCAAGCAGCTCCGCGAAGGAATAATTGACATCCTTTTCCTCTCCGTCAATCTGGAGCGTATAGCTCCTTGTCTGACAGCCGGTCTTTCGAAGCGTCACCACATAGCTGCCCTCCTTCTTGGCAAAATCCACGGGCGCAATGCCGATGTAGCTGCCGTCAACATAGACCTCCACGTCCTCGGGCGCGTCTATATAAACCCGATAACCGGACGACGACGCGACGGCGTCCGTACCGCTCTGCGCCTGCGACTCCTCGGGCGGCTCCTCTCCGTCAGGCGACTCCTCTCCCTCGGGCGGCTCCTCTCCGTTTTCCTGCCCGCCCTCTTTATCCGCGTCCGTCAGGGTCTCGTCCTGCGTTTCCTCCCCGCTGCTCTCTTCCAGCTCCACATTTACGGACGCTGACGGCTCCGCTACCTTTATATACTGCGCTACCGTGTCGTACCCGTCCGCCGACACGCGCATGGAATGTATGCCATATTCCAGCTCCACAGGCTGCGAGGTGTCGACCGCCGCCCCGTCTATCGTCACTGCAGCCGTCACGGGCGTCAGGGTAAATATGACTTTTCCCGTCTGCACGACCGTGATTTCGACGTCGCCCAAATCCCAAAGCATTTCCTCGTTCCTTGCAAAGGTTATCTCCTGTGTGGCGCTGCTGCCATTATTGCTGACCATCGCGCTGTATGTGCCCTCGGGCACCACAAGAAGCATGTCCTCCTCGATTTTTTTGACTACCTTATCGCCCACATCAATCCAGCCGCCCACAAAGTAATCCTCATTCTGAAGGCGCAGATAGCCGTGCCCTTTTTCCACATTGATGCCGTAAATCCTGTCCTGATATCCCCACATGCTTATGACGTCCACCGCGTTAAGCTCCCACGGCTCCGTTTCAGCGCCGTCCGACACGACCACCACGCTGCTGCTCATGGTGTAGGCTGTCCCGCCGACGGTTATCTTTCCGTTCTGAAGGTCAAGCTCATAGCCGGACAAAGCCAAAAAGGAAAAAGCATCGGTATTTTCCTGAATATAGGAAAGCGCCTTTGTAGACTTGTAAAAGCGCACTGTCACCACGCTTCCTTCCTTTAGCTGCTGCATTGAGATTGCCTCGCCGTATTTATTATAAGCTGCCGTCGTGCCGCTGTAATTCAGCGTATACCGTTTGGAGGTGGCGATATTCTGGAGCCTGATCGTGCCCGCCTCCGTGTCTTTTTGCACGACAACCGCCGCATCCTCTGAATCATATATATTTGCGGGCGTTATGCTTTCCAAAGCTTCCTGCGTGTCCGCATCCGTATTGTCAGCGCAGCCGCCTGCCGCAAGCAGCATAAGGCACATAAGGGCGGCTGCATATACCGGTCTGTATTTCAAATTTTTCACTCTTTTCCTCATTTACAAATTGCCCGTTTATGTTTCCATGTATATGCCCATAGTTTATACAAATTTGCCGGCATTGTCAACCAAACAGCTTTTCCAGCAGGCACTGCCTTGACTGCTCCTGACTGATAAGCCCCTCCAGCTTCTCATAGTTCCTGCCGGACACCCACGACTTTCGCGAATTATAATAAAAATTGATGATTTTCCAAAATTTTTCAGGATATGCCAGCCGCAGGCGCAGCGACTGCCACTCTATGGGCGTAAGTAGCCGCCTGTTCTGATAAGCGTCCAGCATTTCCTCCGCCAGCTTTATCGACCAATCATTCTTCTCCGATATTTTCCGGAAAAGAAGATAAAAGTCGCGCGCCCCCGTGTCGCGCGCAAAATGCTCAAAATTGATAAGGCACATGCCGCCCCCGTCCTTTGGGTAAATGACATTATGATACTGAAAATCCCCGTGGCAGTATAGACCGTTGCTCTTTACATACGCCTCATACTCCGGCTTTGACTCAAGGCGCGCAAGCGCAGTAACCTCCTCCGCCTTTTTGAGGAAATAGGGATATTCCTGCAAAAGCCTGCGCTCAAACTCCGTCTTTGTGCGCAGCCTCACCAAATAGTTTCTCACCCTGCGACATTCCCGCGTATGCTTCTCCATCTCATCGCCATAAAAAAATACCGGCATTTCATACTCTGCCTGTACCTGCGTCATTTTGAGGTGCAGCCTTGCCATAGCGCCAAACGCCTTTAACATATCATCCTCATTTTTGTAGCTGCACTCTCTTCCGGCAATCTGCTTTTTTTATATGTAACCGCAGCCGTCGATATCCTTCACCGACAGCCCGCCCTCTTTATTCCTGATAAGCGTGTCGGTTCTTATGCTGTCCGCCGCCTTCTCCTGCAGCTTATTTAAAAGCTCGAGCTTTTCCGTCTTTCCCCTATACTCCTTCAGCACGCACATCCCCTGATCTGTTTCACAGATTATCGTACCCCTGCCCTTAAAGGTGCGCGACACCGCTATGTCATACTGCT
Organism: Lachnospiraceae bacterium; assembly: GCA_021202335.1. Lineage (GTDB taxonomy): Bacteria > Bacillota > Clostridia > Lachnospirales > Lachnospiraceae > COE1. Next base: position 15,881 of record JAJQDE010000021.1, on the reverse strand, counting down.
CCAATACATTCACTGCCCTGTCGTTCACTAAAAAATCCCCTCCGCATAATCATAGAATTTCAGCAACTGTTCAGCACGAGCACACATGAACAGGTGTAATCGTATTCTATAATTATGTGGAAGGAAATGTATTTATGCCTGTAAAGCCTTAGCCCTCTCAAGCAGATATTCCCGCGTATTGTGCGACGGCTCCTCGAGCACGTCCTCCAAAAGCCTGCCGAGAACCTCGCCGATTTTCCTGCCCTGCGGCACTCCCGCGCAGATAAGGTCGTTTCCGGAAATTTTAAGGTCTTTGAGCGACACGCATTGATTTTTTTCCAAAATGCCCAAATACAGCGCCCGGATTTTGTCCAGCCTGTCAAGCTTATCCTCCCGCATGTATGTGCTCTGGGAAAGACAGTCCGCCCGTTTCAGCGCAAGCACCCCGTCAAAATACGCCTCGCCTATTTTGCTCACGGCGCGGCGGACCGACCTCTCGTCCGGCTCAATCTGACGGTCATGGTAGCGGATATAAATTCTGACTCTTGTAATCGTATCGTTATCAAATTTCAGCCGCTTTAGGATTTTTACCGCCATCTCCTCGCTGATTTCCACATGCCCGTGAAAATGGTCAGTACCGTCCGAATCCGTCTTACGGCTTGCGGGCTTCCCGATATCGTGGAAAAGCGCGGCTATCCGCAGGCATTTATCCGGCTTTGTATTGACAAGGCCATGCATAAGGTGCTCGCCCACCGTGTACATGTGGTGCGGATTATTCTGCGCCGTTTCAAACGCCGTGTCCAGCTCCGGGAGCACGACCTTCGTAATTCCCAAAGAGTACGCCGTACGCATATAATCGGGATTGGGGGATATCAAAAGCTTCACCAACTCTGCCTGAACCCGCTCCGCGCTGATATGCGCAAGGTTTGGCGCAAGCTGCTCTATGGCGCGTTTGGTCGCCCCCTCTATCTCAAAGCCCAGCTGCGCCGAGAAGCGCACCGCGCGCAATATGCGGAGCGCGTCCTCCGTAAAGCGCTCCCCCGCATCGCCCACGCAGCGCACGATTCCGGTTTCCAAATCCGCTATTCCGCCAAACTCGTCCACCAGCCCGCACGCATCATTGTACGCCATAGCATTGATTGTAAAATCGCGGCGTTTCAAATCCTCCCGTAAGCTCGCGGTAAACACTACCTCCTTGGGGTGCCTGTTGTCCTCATACTCACCGTCAATGCGGTAGGTCGTGACCTCAAAGCCCTCGTGCTCAAGCATCACCGTCACTGTCCCGTGCCGGATTCCCGTGTCAATCGTCCGATGAAAAACTGCCTTTATCTGCATGGGAGTCGCCGAGGTTGTGATATCCCAGTCGTCGGGTCTGCGTCCGAGAACGGAATCCCGCACGCAGCCGCCGACGGCGTATGCCTCATAGCCTGCCGCTTCAAGCTTATTTATAATGTATTTTACTTTTTCGGGTAATTGTATCTGCATCTTCATAAGTTTAATATACACGAAAACCGCTGATAATTCAATCAGCGGTTTTGAGAAAAAGAGAAACTAAATATATTGCCGGATTATTTTACAAGCGCAAGTGTCTGACGGGCGATGGAAAGCTCTTCGTTTGTCGGTACGCACAGGAGCGTAACCTTGCTGCCGTCCTTAGAGATAACCGTGTCCTCACCTCTTACGTTATTCTTGTCCAAATCTATTTCCGTGCCGAGGTATCCGAGATACTTCGCTATTTCCACACGTCCGGAGATGTTGTTCTCGCCAACGCCCGCCGTAAAGGCAATCGCGTCAACGCCGTTCATAGCCGCCGCGTATGCGCCTATGTACTTTGCAACTCTGTAATAGAAAGCGTCCAGCGTGACTCTTGCCAGCCTGTTGCCGTCGTTTGCCGCAGCCTCAATATCCCTGAAGTCAGAGGAAACCTTTGAAAGCCCCAGCACGCCTGATTTCTTATTGAGAATATTGTTCATCTCAGCAGATGAGATATTCTCCTTTTGGCAGATAAAATCGCAGATGGCAGGGTCAATATCTCCGGAGCGGGTACCCATGATAACGCCCTCAAGAGGAGTCAGACCCATTGAGGTATCTACGCATTTTCCGTGGTCAACCGCAGATACGGAGCCGCCGTTTCCCAAATGGCAAACGATTATTTTCAAATCCTCTCTCTTTTTGCCGAGAATTTCAGCCGTTCTTGCCGAAACATAGTCATGGCTTGTACCATGGAAGCCGTAGCGGCGAACCTTGTACTTCTCATAATATTCATAAGGAAGCCCATAGAGATAAGCCTTCTCCGGCATCGTCTGATGGAATGCCGTGTCAAATACCGCAACCATAGGGACATTCGGCATGATTTCCCTGCATGAATTAATGCCTATCAGGTTTGCGGGGTTATGCAGCGGCGCAAGGTCGTTGCACTCCTCAATTGCCTTCATAACCTCATCATCGATGATAACCGATGATGCAAACTTCTCGCCGCCGTGCACTACGCGGTGTCCGACTGCATTAATCTCGTCCAGCGACTTGATAACGCCGTGATCCGCGTTTGTCAATGCGTCAATCACAAGCTTTACCGCCACCGTATGATTGGGCATGGGCGTTTCTATCTTTACCTTGTCCCTGCCTGCGGGCGTGTGCGTGAGCACGCTTCCGTCAATGCCTATGCGCTCGCAAAGCCCCTTTGCAAGAACTGCCTCGCTGTCACTGTTGATAAGCTGGTATTTGAGTGATGAGCTTCCGCAATTGATAACTAAAATGTTCATGTGTTTACCTCCAATATACAATAATACAAATCTGATATTTCCAGTTTACTACGATTTTATGAAAAATGAAAGTGCTTACATTAAAATTTTTACCCTTCCACAATCCCGCGTATCTCATCCGCGGTTTTCTCCGCCACCTTCGTTATCTGTTACACTTTACAGCAGCGTCATATAAATCCCCCATTCCTGTTCAAACCTGCAAATTTAGAACGAACTGCTCTCATTCTGCGTAAGCACAATTTGACGTATCTCTTCCACGCTTTTCTCCGCCACCGCCGCTATCTGCTCCAGCGAGTAGCCGTTGTTATAAAGCCTTATAATCATCTTGGCTTCACCGTGCGCCATACCTTCCTTGCGGCCTTCTTCACGTCCTTCCTCACGGCCTTCTTTTCTAATTTCCCTTTCTCTCTGCAGCAGCGTCATATAATCGACCTCCAATTCCTTACTCAGCTTGATTTTGTTGACATGTGTCTGTATTTCCCGGATTAACGGGTCTGCCGCTCTCCCGGCAAAATCATCAGTGGTATCTTCGACGTATGCCAAAAGCTCCAGCAGTCCCTCATCCGCGTCGTCTAACTTCCCCCGTGTGTTAAGCAATATTTTTACGGTTTCATCCCCCAGCACAAGGGACGGGTTCTCACGGCAGCGGTTCTCAAACGTGTAGACATGCCGCCCGTCCGAGAACGGGTCAAACGTGCAGATGAAGATTACAAACGATTTCCGGAGCTTCTCATAGTCCTCACCTGCGGAAATCAGGTTCAGGTCAATGCTCCCCTGATAGTATCTTGTACGCTTGGGCAGTGAGCCTTTGCGGCTGCGCTGCTGCATCTCCACGTTGTATACCGTTCCCTTGTCATCGTTCACATACACGTCAAGACGTATTCCTTTCCCCTCATAAAGGATATCAAGGGTTTTCTGTGTGTCCGGCATTGTGACATTCCGGATTGATACGCCGAGGATTTTTTCCAACACCTTACGGCATATTTCCTTATCTTCCATTACCTTGGCGAAAAGAAAATCGTCCGCCAGATTCAGGTCTTGTATGGATTTTTGCGTGCTTGGCATAAATTACTTCTCCTTTCATATTATAGCACAGGCTTTTTTGAGTTAAAACATAATAATTTAAAACTTCATATTTATTGCGCTGTCCTTTGCGCACAATGCAAGTTTCACAGAAACTTGCTGATGAGCGCAGGTACTGCGTTCATTATATCTTTGGAAATCCGATGCGAACGCATCAACGATTCAAACTTGCAGTTTGAAAGATTTTTTAGAAAAAATTTCAAATTGTTTGCTTTTGCATTATACATTAAAAAAGATGTGCACTTCAAGTGCGATTTTTGACATTTCAGAACCAAAAAGGGCGGGTTGCCTGCCGCCCTTTGAACCGGGATTTATGCTATAGCCTAAAAAGCCCGTTTAAGGGGGCGCATATCTTTAACGGTATACGCCCTGAGCAAAATTAAAAATAAGCACAGCAGGAACTCTCCAACTGTGCCGTATTTATACCTTATTCTAATTCATCTACAGTAATGCATCGGATTTCTTCAAACTGCCTTAACTGTTTATCATTTGTCAGAAACAAGTCGCATTTAGTTTCACAGGCTGTTGCCAACTGTAAAGCATCCATTCCTTTAAACGCTTTATATTCTGCTCTTATTCTTGAGGCTTTCTTTGCTTTCGCTTTGTCAATATCCATTACATCAAATTCTAATGTCTGCAATAAATTTTCAAATATCTCAATATATTCAAACTTATTATTCTTATACGGGAATACCATATATTCTTCCATTGTGATTACGGATGTCACAAATTGTACATTTTCATCATAGCATTTCATCAGGAAACGCTTTACCTTATCAAAATACTGCGGATTGTCCTCATTCTTTTCTATATAATATATGAACGGTACCGTATCAATGAAAACTTTCCTACATTCTGTCATCCTCTCGCATCTCCTTCATATATTCATCAACGTGTTTTCCTCTTTCGCTCGGTTTAACAAAACTATCCCAATCAACAGGCGCTTTCTTCTTTAAATGTGCCGGATATTCCAACAGAGTAACAATAACCTCTGTTCCGTCATATGCCCGCATATCTTCATTTTCTATTACAACTGTATTGCCTTGTATGACTCCTCTTACCGCCGCCAACATGACGCATACCCCCTTTAGTCTTGCTTTCCAATTTATTTACCTCTTGCATTATACATCAAAGAATATATGCACTTCAAGTGCGAGTTTTAACATTGTTCACAAAATATGCCTTGACTTTTGCGGAAGCTTTTTGCACTACTATTTCTTTTCAAAAAGTTCAAAAGATACTGTCGTATTTTGGCGCTTTGCGTTATACTATGGAAATCACAACGAAAGGAAACTAAGGGGAGGATAATCGATGACAGCAGAAAAAAATGAGGTCGTCACAAAAGAGAAAACAGACATTGCTGTTGCCGAGTCAGTGCAGGTCGATATACGCAGCCTGATTTATGTTGTTCGCGGCCAACAAGTTATGTTGGATAGCGATTTGGCAATTCTGTATCAGGTTGAAACAAAAGCTTTGAATCGTTCAGTAAAAAGAAATATTAACCGATTTCCGGAAGATTTTATGTTTCAATTGTCTGAAGACGAGTATCAAACTTTGAGGTGTCAAATTGGCACCTCAAAAACAGACACGGAAAACACCACGGAAGGACGAGGCGGCAGACGATATCTACCTTATGTTTTCACTGAGCAAGGCATATCCATGCTTGCAAGTGTACTTCATAGCGAAATTGCCGTAAATGTAAGCATTGGTATTATGCGAGCTTTTGTAGAAATGCGTCGTTTTATTTCTAATAACGCAGTGATGTTTGAGCGAATTAGCACTGTAGAGTTACGTCAGCTTCAGTATCAGCAACAAACAGACGAAAAATTGGCGCAGATATTTGAATACATATCCAAGCATGAAGAGTCCACACAAAAAGTTTTCTTTGATGGACAGATTTACGATGCTTTTGGCTTGTTGGTCAGTCTTATACAAAAAGCCGAAAAAAGCATTGCGCTGATCATGACCGCTTTCTGATTCTTGATGAAAAGATTGCGTACCATATTGGCGCTTCTTTAAAAGACGCCGGAAAAAAATGCTTTGCAGTAAGTCTTCTTCAAGACGAAGGGGTAATCAAAGATATTTTGCAACGATTAGAATTGGAAGCAGAAACGGAAGAATAAAAAAGAAAGAAAATTAAAAGTCCCCGGCAAAGCCGGGGACTTTAGTTTGTTTAGTTAATTGGAGTGGGTCAGTCAGTGGTTGTGTCGGAAGCCTTTGCAATCGAGATTGCCGCTACCATTACATTAGATTTGCCCGCATAGAAATAATATGTATTTCCCGCAGTCATATTAAAGGTATAGCTTGCTCCGGTTCCATCACTTCCTCTGGAACTGCTTGCGATATCCTGAGATGTGTCCGCGGTATCAGAGGCGTTCACAAAGTAGAGGTTCTTTTCGTTTTCTCTTGTAATAAAGGTTATCGTGCTGTCAGCGACCGCCGTTATCTCAAACGCCGATGTACCGGACTGTACCGCGTGCGAATCACTCGGATTACTGCTTCCCTGCACGACGCCCGTATAGGTTATCTCGTCCAAAGTAAATTCGTAGGATGTTCCGCCTGATGATTCCGTCAGAAACGGCATAGCCGTGAGCACCTCAAAGGTCGCTACTTCGCTGTAACCATATTTTGTGTCTGTCAAAAGACCGTCTGTTGTTGAAATCTCAACCGCTCCGCCGTCGCCTTCTACCGTAGCGTCGGTAGTGGTATCTTCTTCGGTGCTGCTATAGGTGTCGTCAGTGGCAGTAGTATCTACCTCTTCCCCGTCAACGATAAGCTTAATGTTGCTGAATGAAACGTCTATGTTTCTTGCCGCAAACATACCGATATACTGGTATTCCGTGTCAATCGAGGTCAGCTGGTAATCATATCCTCCCGACTGCGCGTCGTTTTCGCCAAAGGTGCAGGTATACCCATCCGACGTTTTTACGATGCTAAGCTCATAGGATTCGCCTGCTTGCGGGTCTGTAATTGATGAACCCTTTGACAGAGTGCCGTCTTGGCGGCGGAATCAGTTAGTCGCGCTTGAGCCAAAGGTCGCTGCCGCCACGTAATCCGAAGCAACGGTCGTGGAAGTATCGTCAATATACATATCATCGCGCGCCATCAGACCAAACGCCACCTGTGTGCCGGTGCTGCTCACATCTATGCTGTTAATGGTTGCCGTAGCCGTAAGCGTAAATGTGCTTGTCGCGGGTATTCGATAGAAATACATCGCTATACTGTCATTTGCGCTTGCGATTTTTCCCTTGTTACTTGTAACCGCAATTTCCATGTTTCCACTGGCGTCTGTTCCCAGCGTGGCATTTGACTTGCTTGAGTTTGAGCCGAACACCGTGCCGTGGAATATGCCGTAATCCGACCAAATAGTACTGGTTGCCGTCGGAGCTGTATAATCAGGCTCGGTGTAATCAGGGTTAGACACTAAATCATTATCCTTTGCAGGCTCGGTGTCCAGGTTAGTGCTGTCCGCGATGGACAAATCCACATTTGAGGTTGTATAATCGCTTGCGCTAAGCTTGCTTATCTGTGTCGCGAGCATATAAGCAACTTTCTTTGCGCCGTATATGTTCAAATGCGTATTGTCTACCGAGGTTTCCTTGCTGCTCGTCCATGCGTGCAGATACAGCGTTTCCGCACATCCAATACTTTCGTACAGCTCCTTTGTAAGGGCAGTCAGGTCAACCACCGGGACATTCACCGCCGAACCCAAATCCCTTATTGCCTGCGGATAGTCGCCGCCCGCGTAATCGCCGCTGTCTGACGTTATATGGCAGTTTGCATCGGTAAGCGTGTCCGAGCTGCCGTTTCTTCTTACAATCGGCGTGCAGAGAATCGGCGTCGCTCCCGCGTCAAGCGCAACCTTTACGTAGTATTTATACAGATAATACGCAAAGGAGCCTTCCGTAGTATAATCATTATTCGGATTGGTGTATCTTTCATCATCTGCTTTTTCATCGTTATGCCCGAAGCCGATGATAAGCACATCGCCCTCTGAAATGCTGCTTGTCAGAGTGGTATAATTTCCCTCCGATATAAAGCTCTTTGAGCTTCTGCCCGACAATGCAAGGTTGCTCACCGTATATGCGTCCGAATCCAAATAATTCGCAAGCTGCGTGCCGTAGCCGTAGCGGGGATAGTAGTAGGAATCGCTGAATGAGCATACTGTCGAATCGCCTACAAGGTATACCGTATGCGCTTCCGTTGTGCTTCCGCTTTCGTCCGTGCTTCCGCCTTCGTCCGTGCTTCCGCTTTCGTCCGTGCTTCCGCCTTCGTCCGTACTTCCGCTTTCGTCCGTACTTCCGCTTTCAGACTCCTCTTCATCCTCCTCATTTTCCCCAAGCGCAGCCGTACTCTTTACTATCTTGAATTTCACATTCGCGGTTCCGTAGTAATTGCTTGTGCTCTTGAATGTGATTGTCGCAGTCGCCGTGCCGACCTTATTATTATTCTTGTATGAGGTTATCGTAAAGTCGTCAGATGTCGCTATACTGCCGTCCTCATTCGTCGTCAGTCTAAGCTGCTCCGCAATTTCCGCCTTTGTCAGCGTCACCGAATTTACGCCGTCATAGACATACGATTTTATCGCCTTTGAGTTCTGCTTACCCTTGAATTTTACCGCGTAGCGGAAATCCGTAAGCGTAGTTGTGACGTAATTGGTGTTTCCATCCGCCGGTGTTACGGTAAGCTTGTTTGGTTCGGCAGTAACCGTAACCGTGTCCGCCGAAGCCGCTGCTCCTGCCGCGTCCACAATCTTTGCCTTCTTGATAAGGTTCGCCGTATCGGTAGAGATTACCTTAGAGGAATCTACCACAACGCCCGCCTTCTTCAGGTGGTATGAGCCTTCGCCGACCTTAATATACGCGCTTTGGTTTTTAACAGCCTTGTACGCGCCCTTTCCGCTTATTGTCACCGGTATTGTATCACCGACAGCCGCCGTCTTTGCCTCCGTCGGATATTTTACGGTATAGTCTGTCTTTTCCTTTAATACCGCGCCGTCAATATTAATGGTCGTAAGCCTTGCGCCCTTTGAAGAATACTCAGCCGCAAGCGGATTATCCAAAGTTGCCGCCGTAAGCGCCGATGCCAAATCAGCCGCGCCGATTGTGTATGTCACCTTGATGGAGCCTGAAAGGTTGTTTGCGCCCTTGATTGTCGCGGTCGCCGTACCTGCCTTTTCGTTATTCTTATAGGTCACGGTATAATCCTCACGAGAGCTTAACGTTACGCCGCCAAGCATAATCGCAAAGCTGCTGAATTTAACAGCGCTTCCCTTATAGGTAAAGTCTTTGCCGTCCGTCGTCGTCGCGACATAGCCATTGCCTTTATCATTTACGCTAAATGAAGCGTTTGACGCTTTAAGAGTAAGCGTACCAATCGACTTTGCCAGGCTTGTTTTCTTTATGCTGAATTTCAATGTCTTTGAGCCGTAATAGCTTCCCATTCCGAGGACAGTCACCGTCCCGCTTCCCACATTTACGTTGTTGCTGTAGGTTGCTACATAATCCGTGCCTTCAGTCAGACCGTTAAGCCCCGTTACCTCAGGCAGGATATAATCTCCAGTGTATGAAAAGCTCTTTTGGCTAAGCCCAAGGCTAAGCTTCGCGATATTATACGAGCTGTTCGTCTTTGCCTCTTCCTTAGAATATATCGTATATTCCACAGTCGTTGAACCGTTAAGCGTAATCAAATCCGTTTCCGTTCCGGTTCCCGTAATCTTAAGTTTCTGAGTTGTCGCACTCATGCAGTCGCTTGTGCCAACAGGAGCGACCGTATAATGCTCGCCCTCCGTAAGCTGCTGCTTGTAGGATGTTGTCTTTCCGTCTGACGCCGTAACCGTATATGTATACGTTACAGTTACCATATACTGCACCTTGCCGGTGTATACAAGGTTTGCCGCGTTTACCGCAATGCTTGTGTCGTCCATTGATACTGATGTCGAGCTGCCTGCGGTAATCTTTGTGTCCTCTGTTTCCTCCTCTTCTTCGTCGTCCGTATCGTCAGAGCCGGCTGTATTATCATCGTCATTTCCGCCTTCATCCGCTGCTGTTTCATCGGCAATTGTATCAATCAGTCCCTGACCGACTGTCATCCAATAATCAGCTTTTGACGCATAGTCGTCCGTAATACTGTATGCCGTAAGGACATTCTTATTTGAAACGGTAAATACCGTACCCCCGTCTGTTGTTTCCGCCAGGACTCCCGCAGGCGCCTCTATCGCCGTCGCAAGGTCAGAAAGCCCACTCGTTTCATATATTTCCTGAGCAAAATATGCAGCCGTTATAAATCCGCCCAGCTTATTGCTATGTGTCTTGTCGCCGCTTGCCATAAGCTGAGTGCCATACTCGCTTGTACCGCTTGACGCGCTCTCATCCGCCGCATAAGCCGTTTCAAACATCGCCTTTGTAAGCTCAAAGCCGTCAATCAGCAGAACATCCTGCTCTTCGGCAAGCTGCTGCACTGCGGTCACATACGCATTATTTTCAGTCGTCTGCGTGTCAGTCGTATCATCGGTAGCGTCATGGTGCGCCTTGATTGTTCCGTCCGAATCATAGTACATCCTTGATACCGGCGTCACCAGCACGGGCGTCGCCCCCGCTTCCTTTGCAGCCTCAATATATTGCAGCAGATACCATTTAAACGTGCCGCCGCAATCATAAGAATAATAGGTATCACCATAAGACGACTGCAGGCTCTCCGGAGTTTCGGTCTTTGTTCCCGCAGTTGTCGGATAAGTCCCGTCGTCGTCAGGCTCTCCAAGCGGCACATACCGCTCCGTAAGATAACCGGAAGCATTTGAGCAATCGTTATGACCAAACTGAATAAAGAGATAATCACCCTCTCCGATTGTTTCCGCTATCGTATCAAGCTTTCCTTCATTGATGAAGCTTCTTGAGCTTCTGCCGCCATTTGCGTAATTTACGACCGTTACCACATCATCGTTGAAAAAGTCCTGAAGGAACTCGCCCCATGAGCCTAAGTCCGAAGCCGTTCCGCTCATGTACATTCCGCTTGCGGAATAGTCCTTTACCGTCGAATCGCCGGCAAGGAAAATATTCACGCCATCTCCAAGAGCCGCGCTCGTTCCTGAGCCGGGAACCTCATAGCCGTCCAAAATCACGCTTTCCGTAATGCAGCTTGCAGCCGTTCCCTCAAGCCCGCTCGTAGTCGCCGGCGTTATCTCCAGCTTTATGTAATAGCCTATATCAGCCGTCTGCACGGTATAGGTTTTTCCTGCCGTCGCCGTTGAAGCCTTGACAAGCGTTTCAACGCCTTCACTATCCACACGGTACCATTTAATGATTGAAGCGTCATTGTCGCTGTCCACTTCATAAACTGCCGTAAATGTATGTCCCGGATAAGGCGCGTTCAAATCGCCGTTATCGCTTATGGACGGTTCTGTCGTAAACGAAACCGTGTCGCTGCTGTCCTCCGTATAATAGGTCGGCGTCCAATCGCCAAAATATACCGTCACATCGCTTACCGGATTTTCCGTCACAACCTTGCTCGTCCTTAAATCACTCATCGTGATTTCCTCTCCGTCAAGCGCGATCGAATTATATTCAACAAAATTTTCCGCCGCTTCAGCCGTGGCTCCGGACATATCCGTCCAGCCCGCCGCCGTAATAATATCCGCCGTTTCCAGCCTTGTGCCTGCAAAGGTCACTCTCGCGTTCTGCTCCCACGGTCTGCCGAAATACCCTGCCGTTACGGTAAGCGCGTCGTTTGCCGTTACCGTGCAGCTTCGGAAAAGATAACCGTATACTGAAGCTGTCGCTTTAGCCGCCGTAATATAACCGCCCACGCTTCCTGAGCTGTACCCTGCAAAGCTCAATTCGCAGTTATCAAATACAACGTCTCCGTCGCCGAAGATATAATCCGTGTTGCCCTCAATAAGGCAATCCTTAAAATACGAGTGGCCCGTGCCCGTATAGAGCGTGTCCTGGCTGCCATAGAAGGAGCACTTATAAAACTCCGCGTAGCTGCCGTCAAGAGCTATTGCCGCCGCGCGCTCCGTCGCCGTCTTGCTCTGCACGTCCGTACTGTATTTTCTTTCAACGCTTGTATTTCCGCTTCCGTCAGCCTCTACGCCATCTTCAAGCTCTTCATCCGTAACATAACGGTTAAAAGAGTTCTCAAAGGTAATATTTTCAGCCTTGAAATAATCGCCCTTAACCCTCACGGCGCTGCCCCATCTTTGGCTGACCGTAATTTTTTCATATTGGTCATATGCCTTTTCAGCATCGTAATAGCCGTCGTCGCCTACACTGTAATACTGATAACCGATGCCATAGTACCATGTAAGCAGCACCTCACCTGACGAGCTGTCATTTGTAAAGGTAATATAAGGCACGTCAACCGTAATCTGTTCCCTGTATGTGCCGGGCGCTATATGAATGGTAATACGCTCGCTCTCGCTTGAAGGGTTCATAAGCTTTGCAGCCTTTACAGCCGCGCTTACCGTTTCATAATTGTTGTCCTTGTCCGAATATCCCACATAAAGGTCAGATACCAAAGTAAGCGACTCGTCCGCAAGCGTCGAAACAAGCAGTAAGTCCTTCTCTACTGCCGCCCCGTCAACTACAACGTGCGTACTTGTCGTATAATTGTCAATCGTGACAGCCGCGCTGTATGAGCCGTCGCGCAGCGAAACGCTGTATGACGCGCCGTCCGTAACTGTCGCCGTGTATGTATACTCATCATCGACATTCGTAAACACAAGGGCGCTCACTCCCGTTACGGCGTTTCCGTCAAGGTCGATAAATCCGCCGCTGACCTCATACATATCCTTTAAGCCCACCTCGATGTCAGCCGTATATTCCGCGCTCTGATTTACCGTTTGCTCACTCTTTACTTCATAATCATTCACACCCTCAAGCGTGATTGTATATTCCACATCCGGCTCAAGTGTCGCCGTAAAGCTTAAATCGTCCGCGATGGTAAGCTCCACGTCTTCGCAGAGCGATTCCTCGTCAGCCACCATCGTAACAGCCAGCTTTGAAGTATCATAATCGTCCGCAAATCCCGTAATCTTACCGGAATACGTATAGGTTTCCTTAACCTCCACGGCAAGCGTAATCGCATCCTTGCCGTTTACCGCCTCGGAATCCGTGGTCGTTACCACCTTAGTGGCGCTTGTAAATCCATAACCTGTCAATCCGCTGAGGACTGCGTTGTAGTCATAGCCTGCCGCAAGCTGTACTGTAAAGCTTGTGCCGTCAAGCTCTGCTTCCGTTTCAGTCTTTGTTGTCTGATTGACGAATTTAAGAGTCGCGTCGCCAAGCGAGCTTAGACCGTCGCACAGCGTAATCGTTCCGCTGACGTCAACTGCCGGCACACGCACCACGCGGTTGTAAATTGGTTTGCCGCCGCCGTTTGTGTATATCGTATAAGTGCCTGACTCCTCAGCGATAAAGGAGAGCTTCTCGTTGCTTGTGCCTAAGGTCACCGTGTCCTCCTGCGTTCCGTCCGTGAAATAAACAGGCGTTTCCGTAGAGTTGCTCGTTCCCATATAGACATCCACTCTGTCGCTTTCAGAAACATTGGAAAGCGTCAAATATCTTGTGCTGCTTGTGCCTGTACCATTGCAGTAATAGGCGCCCGCCGCCGTATAGCCGTCGTCATACGCATAGGTAGCCCATGCTGAAAAATTGGCAGCAGAAGCATAGGTTTTGGTGCTGTACGCGCTGTACAACCTGTCATTAGCGTTATGCGTAATCGATAAATCATCAAAGGTCGTCGTTCCCGCAACAAACTTACCATCCGAGCCAACATCATCACAGTCGTCCCAATCGCTTCCTGTGATATTATTGGTGTACGTGTTTGTGTCGGATTCTTCCACACCGCCAAAATCCCAAACATCGATTGTGGTCGTACTGCTGCTGTAATCTATTGAGTCATTATCCGCGAACGCGTCCGCGAACAGGCTGCTCTTGTTTGCCGTTTCGGCATCGTCCTCCGTTTCCTCTTCCGAAGCGTCCGGGGTTTCAGCAGCTTCCTCTTCCGTTGTCTCCTCGTAATACCCCCCCCCGGTAGTCGAAGAGGTTTCACTTGCGAAGGCTGTCATACTCGACATGACCATGGCGCCCGAAAGAAGATACGCCAAGAACCGCCTTCCGAATTTCTTTTTTAAATTACCCATTTTTCCTCCATTCCTGCGATGCTCTTTTCGCATAAAGCAATGTTTACGCAACAAATAAAGAGCTGTTACGTTTTCTCCAAATACCCCGGCTGCCTGCCTTTATCAATCCCTCTCCTTCCCGGCGCATCATCGGTCTTTTTGGATATTGTGACTAAAAAAATCCATTTTCTTAAATGATAACAGATATTTTTTTACATTTCAACTTTAAATTTCACATTTTGTTCACAAATATGCTTTATCCGTCACGAAATATTTTCGTGTTTTTTTGTGGAATATTTACAAAAATGCAGTATACGTCAGAGCGTTGGAAGCGCTGATTATGAGAGAGGGAACGCTTGATGGCTTTGGCGCGACGGATTTTTGCCCTGTTTTTGAGTACGCGGACAAGACGGCAAAGAGCGGGGAATTGTGGTTGTTGTGGATCTGGAAATGTGATATAATGTCCACGAAAGCAATGAGCCGTGCAGATGGCGGCAGAGGCAAATTGGCTGCTTGCAGCCGAATTTGACTATGACGTCAGATATAGGGCGTAAGCCCGTGAATAGAATGATGCACGGCGGAGTATAAAATATAAAGAGCGCGAAAGCGCGTGCTTTCGAGTATGTGATATACTATGAAAAAAGGAGTTGATGTTATGGTAATGAAAACAGTGGAAATAAAAATTCCGGAGAGTATAGAAAAATATACAGTTTTATACGATAATGACGACTTACAGATACGAAATGCCATGCTGGTTTACCCATATATAAAGAAAGAGATTATTTCATACGGCAAAGCCGCAGAGCTGCTTGGAATGTCTAAAATTGAGCTGATACAGTTATATGGAAAGCTAGGCTTTGCTTATTTTGACGAAACCTCGGAAGAATTGGAAGAAGAACTGGAATTGATGAAGACGTACAGGGGGATTGAATGATGCTGGTGGTATCTGATACTACGCCGATTATTTCACTTGTAAAAATAGGAAAATTGGACTTGCTGCAAAAGCTCTTTGGACGCGTGATGCTTCCGAGGGCTGTGTATGAGGAGCTGACTATTAACGCTAAATTTGAAGCTGAAGCCGTGCAAATCAGAGAGTGCAGTTTTTTGCTGCTTAAGGATATACAAAACAAGGAGTCTGTAAAGATATTAAGAGATGTCACGGGGTTAGATGCAGGTGAAAGTGAGGCGATTGTGCTTTATGATGAGCAAGAAGCCGATTTTTTGGCTATTGATGAACGCAAGGGCAGAACGATAGCAAGTCAGCTGCAGATAAGAAAAATCGGAACGATCGGCATTTTGCTTCAGGCGTATGACGAAGGATTGCTTAATCGGGATGAAGTGGCGGGTTGCATTGATAGGCTTAAAATGTTGGATATTCGTATAAGCGATGTGCTGTATGAGTCGGCGATGGAGCATTTAACTAAGAGAGAGCATGGGGGAAAGGAATCCGTTTGAGAGAACTTCTCCCGGCTTTTTACATTTTTGTGGAATATTTATAAAGCTCATATCTTTAACGGCTCATTCTCGCGCCGAGCGCGGTGACTTGCGACATATTTCATCATAATTATTGCGTTGTTCTTTGCGCATAGGCAAGTTTCGCAGTTCTACCCGGGCGGAGCGTTTTATCGCGAGCTTTACTATATGACAAAAACCGGGATGCCGCATTAACAATGCAGCATCCCGGTTTCCATACGCAAAGGACATTTACTCTCCGCTGTCGGGAAACCCGCCATTTTCCACAATCTCACGTATCTCATCCACACTTTTCTCCGCCACCGCCGCTATCTGCTCCAGCGAGTAGCCGTTGTTATAAAGCCTTATAATCATCTTGGCTTCACCGTGCGCCATACCTTCCTTGCGGCCTTCTTCACGTCCTTCCTCACGGCCTTCTTTTCTAATTTCCCTTTCTCTCTGCAGCAGCGTCATATAATCGACCT
>JAJQDE010000012.1 GCA_021202335.1 Lachnospiraceae bacterium | reverse complement strand
TTGCGACAGCTTATTTAGATTAACACATGCCGCCTTTCCTGTCAAGCACTTTTTTTGATTTTTTCGAATATTTTTTATATTCTTTGTAAATCTGTCTTAGCAACGTGTTTTATAATATCACTCTAATCTGAACTTGTCAACACTTTTTTTACAATATTTGTTACAATATTTGCTGAAGAAGAGCCGCTAAATAATTGGAATAGTACAATGCTGTCAGGAAGCTGTTTTGGCTTACCTGCTCCATCAGCCACCCGTTGAGATTCAACCAGTCAAAGCTGCCGATCAGCAAAAAGAGGAGCCATAAAATCAGCACGGCTTCAATGGCGCCAAGAGCTGCTCCCGCAAGCTTGTCCGCAAGCCTGCCCACGGGGATTGCCCTTACGAGCCTGAAGGTGCCAATCAGGAATTTTACAAGCTTGTGTATCAATTTTATGATTGCCAAAAGAAGGACTGCTATTATGACGCTGGCGATGCTGCCCTGCATAAAGCTTCCAATCCCTTTCACAACGACCACAAGCACAAGGACTCCCAATATGCATGAGATAATCCGGATAAGCCCTTCCAAAAGTCCTCTTTTCCAGCCCCGCCAGGCTCCTGCCAACAATACTGCTGCCGCTATTATAAACAATAAATTAACGCTCAATTCCATGCCTCCTGTTTTCTGCAATTATAGCGTATCCGCGCAGCAGTCTATTGAAGCTCTATAAGCTGCCTTGCGTTTTCGGTAACAATCGTGTAGCGGGAAATATTCCCCGTAGGAAGCATACAGATAACACGTTCCGTAAAGCTTCCTTCAAATTTCAGTCTGTTGTCCCAGTCATAGATTATGCACTCATTATCGTTGCGTATGACGATTGACGCCGTGTCAAATATGACGTCGGTGTACTCCAGGTCAAAGTCAAGCTCACCCGTTTTAACGGCATTGGTATCGTAAATTTCCATGCGGTACGCGGTTTCTCCCGCAGAATTGAAAAACACCAGCCCGACATGGCTTTCATCATAAAATACGCTCTGTATTTCATCGGAAATCAGAATATCCGATATGCTTTCGGGCTTCTGCCGTCCCTGATAAAACATCAGACGGTTATCCGCCACCGCAAACACGGTATCATTGTCCATAAATCCTATCAGCGGGACGACCGCGTCGGAATAGCCGTAAGCGCTGACCAGATTGTCAGTATAGTTTTGTCCGACTGCCGCAAAATTGTAAAAGCCTATGCTTGAAGATATTTCGCCGCCCCCCGCCTTTATATATGAAACAGCCACCTGCGTGCCGTCATCGGAAATATCGATGGCAATCGGATATCCCGATTTGCTCATGGTGGTCTTGAAATAAGCAAGCTGCTCTCCCGCGCTGCTGTAAAGGTAGATTGCCGTAACCGTGGAATCATCCAAAACCGCTGCAACAATTCCGTTTGAGGAAACGCAGAAATCTCTTATGGGCATTGTTGTTTCTATTGTTCCAAGGCTTCCCTGCGTATCGCAGATATATATATTCCTGCCGTTATAATCCCCTACCGCCACGGTTTTGTCCGCCGTGCGCACCATGGGGTTTTGCATTTCATATGTCCTGTTCCATATTACTTTTCCCTTTGTATCGGTGCAGCTCATACCGTCATTGCTGTACAGAAAAAGAAAACCCGCCAAATTGATGCATTTAGATTCGGAGGATTTTGTCCACTCTGTCTGCTGCACAACCTCATAGTCTGCATATACCTTGGTTTTCCAGCTCCAATACATCCCCAGCGCCATCAATATCAGCAGCGCAAAAATAATAAGCGCGGTATATATCTTTACATGGCGGTGCCTTGCAAGCATGGTGTCCATTGTTCCCTGTTTTTTGGAGCCGGGCTTTTTATCACTGTCAGCGCTGTCGTCCTTTAGCCCCTCGCTTTTTAACAGATATCGGTTTCTGTTAAAGTCCCTTATTTCTGCCATATTTGCGCTCCGTTTCCTCACGGCTTATTTGCCCGTTGTATTAATCCCTTAAAAGCAAGTCGTTTACTATATTTTATATAATAGCATATTTTCTATGGAAGTAAAAGCTTTTGACCGTAAAGTATACTGTCGGGGTCCTCCAATCCGTTCAGCACGCATATCTCGTCTATCCGCGAGTAATCTCCGTATATGCTTATGCAGATGCCCCGAAGGGTATCTCCGCGCTGTACTACATAATATTGAGGCTCCGATGTGCTTTGGTCTGAAATCCGTGCCTGCGTTTCCTGCGGGAGCGTTTGAGCGGCGCTGTCCGCTGACTGTTCCGCAGAAATCTGCGCAGGTGTTTCCGCGAATGTTTCCACAGATGCTTCAATTGGCATGTCCGCAGATATTTCCGTGGATGTTTCCATTGATGATTCTGTTGGCACGGCGGAGGCAGCCGTTTGTGTTTCCTCATGCTTTTCAGTAATCCGCCCGCCTGAGTTTTCGATATTTTCCGTCACGAGTGCCATACAATAATCAATGCTTTCCTGCATACTCTGCATTTTTGTATAGCTGTTGAGTGAAATGACTCCGTATGCAAGGATGCAAACGACAAGCCCCAAGCTTAATATGTTCATAACTCCCCATACCATGCTTACTCTTGCGGATTCCTTATTGTACGCCTGAGCGATTTTGCCAAGCTTCACCGCGTTGTCATTCCGGATACGCCCCGCCGGTTTTTGCAAAAAATCCTGCCCGTTTCGGTCATGCCTTTTGTTGTTCCAGTCAATCAGGTAGTTCTGCATTTCCTCATTCTGGTCATAATAGATATAGAAATCATCAAGGATTACGGTGGTGTTGTTGACCGTCAGCTCAAGGCGTATTCCCCTGTCCTTGTTCAGCCCTGCGAGCGCAGTCCCAAGCGGTACGCTTGCCGGAAAATAATTGCCGTCCGCGCACTCTGAGTCTGCCGCGCCCGACACGACCATTATCTTTTGCGAAGCTCTTTCAAAGCTGCTGCCATATATTGTTATGGCTGTTCCCGCCACCGCCGCATCCGCCGCGGCGCCATTCTCCTGCTCATAAATCAGCTTTTTGATAAAGGTATGCACATAGTCCTCTAAATAAAGCACGTAAATTCCCTCGGAAATGTTGCCTGCATCACCCACCACGCGGGTATTTACAGGAATATTGATTGTCTGCCTGTCCATTTTTTCCTCCATTCTGAAGCGTTTACGCTGAGGAACGCGAGCCGAATCTCAAATTCGGCTCTGCGATAAAGGGATTTGTGACGTTTCGGCACAAATCCGAGATTGAAAAAATACTCATCAGAGATTTTTTCAATCTTTCCTCCATTCTGAAGCGTTATACTCCGTTTTAGGAATATGATAGCACGCAGGCAGCGAGAATTTTGTCAAAACAAGGCGGAAGTCCCTCAAATTCCCGGGCAATCTGAGGGGCTTCCGTAATGTGCGTTTAATTATGGAACTTATAAATGGTGGTTGTATTATACGGTCTTTCGGGGCCGTATATGACATTCTGAAAATGCGGCTGATTGACCGCATCGGGAAAGGCTTGCGTTTCCAGGCAAAGACCGCTTCTCTTTCCGTATACGGCGCCGGCCTTTCCGGTGTGCGGATGTATGCAGTTGCCGGCATAAAACTGTACGCCCGGCCGATCCGTGTATACTTCCATTTTTCTGCCTGATGCGGGGTCATCGACCTCCGCCGCTTTTTTGATGCTTCCATCGTAATTGTCGATGACAAAATTGTGGTCATAGCCCTGTCCGTATTTAAGCTGTATGTCGTCCGCGTTGATGTCTTCGCCGATTGTTTTCATAATGCGAAAATCAAAGGGCGTTCCTTCCACGGGGAGCAAATCTCCGGTGGGAATCAGACGCTCATAAACCGGCGTGTAATGGAACGCGTCTATGTAGAGCCTGTGATTTTCAATGCTGCCCGAAGCATGCCCCGAAAGGTTGAAATAG
Source organism: Lachnospiraceae bacterium (assembly GCA_021202335.1). Lineage (GTDB taxonomy): Bacteria > Bacillota > Clostridia > Lachnospirales > Lachnospiraceae > COE1. The sequence continues at coordinate 5,465 of JAJQDE010000012.1, read as the reverse complement.
GTGTGGTTGGTCATGTTGATCAATGTCGGCTTGTCGCTTATCACGCTATATTCTATCTTAAGCTCATTGTAATCAGTAACCGTATATGTAACCCGAACCTTTTTGCTGCCGGGAAATCCCATGCTTCCGTCGGCATCCTCAAGCGTAAATATGACGCAGTTATCCTTAGGCTCGGCGTTCCACAGCCTTTTGTGATAGCCCGAATCGGCATCGCTGTGGAGATTGTTTGTGCCGTCATTGGCAGTAAGCGAATAGGTTACGCCGTCTATGTTGATTTTTGCGTTATCAATGCGGTTCGCGCTTTGCCCTATCGTTGCGCCGAAAAAGTCGCTGTTTGTCAGATATCCGTCCACGCTGTCATAGCCGAGTACCACATCCGCCATTTCCCCGTGCTTATCCGGCACAAGGAGCTTGACAACGATTGCGCCGAAATTTGTCACTTCCGCCGTAAAGCCGTTGCTGTTGCTTATTGAGTAGAGTGTTGCCTCTGTCCCGTCGGGCGTACATCCAAAGCTTTTGGTTGTTATTGCCATTTGATGTTCCTTCTTTCTTTAATTTTTATGACATTTGTGTCATTTTTAAAGTTCCGTTCTGCCTTCGAGGGCGCGCAGGAGCGTCACTTCGTCGATGCACTCAAGGTCGCCGCCTACGGGCACGCCGCTTGCTATGCGCGTCACTTTTATGCCTGTGGGCTTTATAAGCTTTGAGATGTACATAGCCGTGGTTTCGCCCTCAAGGCTTGAGTTGGTTGCGATAATGACCTCATGCACGTCGCCCTCCAGCCGCTTAATCAGCTCCTTGAGCTTAATGTCGTTTGGCCCAATGCCGAGCATGGGTGAAATAGCTCCGTGCAGCACATGATATACGCCGTCATATTTGCCTGTCTTTTCATAGGCTGCCAAATCACGTATGTTTTCAACTACCATAATGGTGCCGTGGTCGCGCGCCTGATTGGCGCATATCGGGCATATCTCATTATCCGTAAGCGTGTAGCAGCCGCGGCAGTAGCGGATATTTTTCTTTGCGTCAATCATCACCTGCGCAAAGCGCTCCACATGCTCCTGCGGCATATTGATAACATGCATGGCAAGTCTTTGGGCTGATTTGCTCCCCACCCCGGGAAGCTTTGAAAACTGCTCAATCAGTTTATTTATATATCCGCTGTAAAGTTCCATCAGAAGGACAGACCTCCAAGTCCGCCAAGGCCTCCCGCCATCTTTCCCATAAGCTCGTTGTTTGCCTCGTCCGCCTGGCGAAGCGCCTCGTTTGCGGCAGCCACAATCATATCCTGAAGCGTTTCGATATCATCCGGGTCTACTGCCTCCTCGGAGAGAGTCACCTTCAAAATTTCTTTTTTGCCCGAAACGACTACCTCCACGGCTCCGCCGCCGGATTTTGCGCTAAATTCCTTTGTTTCAAGCTCCTTTTGCCCTTCTTCCATCTGGCGCTGCATACGCTGCGCCTGCTTCATTAAATTATTCATATTGCCGGGCATCATTCCTCCCGGAAAGCCTCCGCGTTTTGCCATATTAATCCTCCTTTACTTTTATTCATCTATCTCTATTTCCATGTTAATTTCCCTGCTGATAATCTGCTCAAGGTCAACATAGCTATCCTCAAACCGGCTTCCCTGCGGCATGCTCTGTACCTGCACGGACACCTCCTTTTGGATAAATGCGGATATCATATCCTCAAGATGGCGATGGTTCTCGGGACGGCTCAGATAATCACAGGCATAGCCGTCCTCCAGGACAATCATCAGGCGATTGTCCCCTCCCAAGCTCAGCCTCGCGCTTTTGAGATTTGTTTTTAACGGCTGCGGCGCTTCCGCCACAATCGCATGCCAGTTTTTCACAACGCTGTCCACATCCTCCGGAATCGCTTTCGGAAGCGCCGGCGCTGTTTTTTCCTGCACCACGGTCAAAGCCGGCTGCATAGCAGCGGGGACTGCCTGCACAATCCCTTTTTCCATTTTATTTTCCAAATCGCGCACCCGCGCCACGACTGCGTCGTTCGTGGTTTCCATCTCGGGTCTGCACAGCTTTATGAGTGTTATTTCTATTAAAATGCGTTTTTGCGCGGCATATTTTATCTGTCCGGAAAGCTCGGAAAAAATGCGTATCTGCCGCATGATTTCCTCCGTGTCAAGCATATCCGCTTCCTCCTTCAGGCGCGCAAGGCTGTCGCTCGACACGTCAAGCACGTCCTCAATGCCGCTGTCGGACGTCTTTACAAGAAGGAGGTTTCTAAGATACCATGTGACGTCCGCGACAAACTGCGTCAGCTCGCGTCCCTGCATCACGACCTCCTCCAAAAGCTCAATGCAGCCTGCCACGTCACGGCCGCGTATCAAATCCAAAAGTCTTGCGAAAACCTCGGTATCCACTGCGCCGAGCACGTCAAGCGCCTTGTCATAGGTCAGCTCCTCGCCGAAGTGGAACGCAATGCACTGATCCAAAAGGCTAAGCGCGTCACGCATGGAACCGTCCGCCGTTTTTGCAATATATCTGAGAGCCTTATCCTCAACGCTGACCTGTTCCTTTTCCATCAGCTCACGCAGCCTGTCCGCAATCGTTTCTATCGTAATCCGTTTAAAATCATAGCGCTGGCAGCGTGAGAGTATGGTAATGGGGATTTTGTGAACCTCCGTGGTGGCAAGAATAAAAATCACATAGGCGGGCGGCTCCTCAAGTGTTTTCAGGAGCGCGTTAAAAGCGCCTATTGAAAGCATATGCACCTCGTCTATAATGTAGACCTTATACTTGCCCTCCACGGGCGGGTAGGACACCTCGTCAACAATTTCGCGGATGTTATCCACGCCGTTGTTTGACGCCGCATCGATTTCCACAACGTTCACACCCGCCCCTGATGCAATTGTTTTGCAGCTTCTGCATTCCCCGCACGGACTGCCGTCCACGGGATTTTCGCAGTTCACGGCTTTTGCAAAAAGCTTTGCGATGGTGGTCTTTCCGGTTCCCCTAGTCCCGGTAAACAGATAAGCGTGACCTATTCTGTCCGCTTTTATCTGATTGCGCAGGGTAGTGACGATATGATCCTGCCCCTTTACGTCCTCAAACACATCAGGACGGAATTTTCTGTATAACGCTGTATATGACATTAACCTCTAATTACCCCTATCAAAGCCTGCTCGCCGTTTATATTCCACGGCTTAGCAGCGCTGCATTCCTCGAATTTGAACCCGTCGGCAAGCACCTTCTCGCCAATGGCGTCCGCATGCTTCCTTACGACGCCGGCAATCCTGTCATTTCCGCTGATATAAACAGTGATATGATCCATCACCTCAAAACCGGATTCCTTGCGCATGGTCTGAACCTTACTTATGACCTCGTAGACAAAGCCCTCCTCAATCAGCTCATCCGTGAGATTGGTGTCAAGCACTACCGTAACAGTATTGTCCGCCTCTGTTACATAGCCCTCCTTCTGCGAAATGTCGATTAATAAATCCTCCTCGGCAAGCTTAACCTCCACGCCGTCTATGTCAAACGCAAGTAATCCGTTCGCTTTCAGTTCGTCCATCGCGGCATTTCCGTCAATTGAAGAAAGCTTTTCCCTGATGCCGCCAAGCTGCTTGCCGTATTTGGGTCCCACCGTCTTGAGCTGCGGCTTGAAGGTATAGGTCGTAAACTCCCTCACGTCGTCCGTGAACACAACCTCCTTGACATTAAGCTCGTCTTGTATGATTTCACGGTAAAACGCGCCAAGCTCAAACGGAGCTTTTATAAACATCTTGCTCACAGGCTGCCTGTTCTTGATATTTGCAGTGTTTCTGCACGCGCGTCCCATGACTACTGCCTTTAACAGCGCCTCCATGTCGGCTTCAAGCTGCGTGTCGATAAGCGCTGCATCCGATACGGGGAAATCACACAGATGCACGCTCTCGGGCGCGGATTTATCTATACTGCACACAAGGTTTCTGTAAATATCCTCCGTCATGAACGGTATCATGGGCGCGGCTGCCTTTGAGATAGTCACAAGCGCGGTGTAGAGCGTCATATAAGCGTTTATCTTGTCCTGCTCCATGCCCTTTGCCCAAAAACGCTCGCGGCTTCTGCGCACATACCAGTTGCTCATCTCGTCAACGAACTCCTGCAAGGCCCTCGCCGCCTCGGGTATACGGTAATTACCCAAATTATCGTCAACCTCCGCTACCACGGTGTTCAGCTTAGACAAAAGCCACTTGTCCATCACGGAGAGCTTGTCGTATTCAAGCTTATATTTTGTCGCGTCAAAATCATCAATATTCGCGTAAAGCACAAAAAACGCGTAGGTGTTCCAAAGCGTTCCCATGAACTTGCGCTGCCCCTCCTGCACGGCTTTCCCGTGGAAACGGTTCGGCAGCCACGGCGCGGAATTAATGTAGAAATACCAGCGTATGGCGTCCGCCCCGTAGGTTTCAAGCGCCTCGAACGGATCTACGGCGTTGCCCTTCGACTTGCTCATCTTCTGACCGTTCTCGTCCTGCACATGACCAAGCACGATTACATTCTCGTAGGGCGATTTATTGAACAGAAGCGTAGACTCCGCCATCAGCGAGTAGAACCATCCGCGCGTCTGGTCAACAGCCTCCGATATGAACTGCGCGGGGAACTGCTGCTCAAAAAGCTCCTTATTCTCAAACGGATAGTGATGCTGCGCAAAAGGCATCGCGCCTGAGTCAAACCAGCAGTCGATAACCTCGGGAACTCTGTGCATTTCCTTGCCGCAGTCGGGGCATTTAAAAGTAATTTCATCAATATAAGGTCTGTGAAGCTCCACCTTTGCCGCATCGGGATTGCCGCTTCTCTTAGCAAGCTCATCGCGGCTTCCGATACACTCCTGCCTGCCGCACTCGCATTCCCAGACATTGAGCGGCGTGCCCCAATAACGGTTACGTGAAATTCCCCAGTCCTGAATATTTTCAAGCCAATCGCCGAAACGTCCCTTGCCGATTGACTCGGGAATCCAGTTTACGGTATTGTTGTTTCTCACCAGATCGTCCTTAACGGCGGTCATTTTGATAAACCACGACTCGCGCGCGTAGTAAATAAGCGGTGTGTCGCAGCGCCAGCAGTGAGGATATTCATGCTCAAACTTAGGCGCGTCAAACAATAATCCCTTATCCTCCAAATCCTTTAATACCATGGGGTCGGCTTTCTTTACAAATACGCCCGCATACGCTGTTTCCTCTGTCATTTCGCCCTTGCCGTTTACAAGCTGCACGAACGGCAAATCGTAGACACGTCCGACCTTAGCGTCGTCCTCGCCGAACGCGGGAGCGATGTGGACGATACCCGTGCCGTCCGTCATGGTGACATAGGTGTCACAGGTGATGTAATGCGCCTTTTTGTGCTGGCGTGCGATTATATCATTCGCGAAGTCGAAAAGCGGCTCATACTCGCGCCTTTCCAAATCTTTGCCTTTATATGTTTCAAGTATCTCGTATGCCTTTTCGCCCTCCCCTGCAA
>JAJQDE010000022.1:8204-10779 GCA_021202335.1 Lachnospiraceae bacterium | reverse complement strand
AAAGTCATTGCTTAAGTACAAAATTATATAATATATATCGTGAACAAAGGTGTTCCAAAAAAGAATAATATCTTTTTTTTGGAGCATTTTTTTGTAGATACCTAAGGCGGCATAACGCACAAAAGACCTGCCGCGGCGCATAGATACTGCGGGCAGGAAAGCAGCGTTAATGGGTTCATGATATAAAGAAAGCGAGGAAGAAAGAATGGGCGAATTATTAAACGTGGAAAGCATCTTTGGCGAGAAGGTTTTTACCGTCGCAAAGATGAAGGAAAGACTTCCGAAGAAGGTATTTCAGGAAGTAAAGAGAGTCATGGAGCAGGGCGGTGAGCTTTCAATGGCGGCAGCGGACGTAGTGGCTAAGGCTATGAAGGACTGGGCTGTTGAGAACGGCGCAACGCATTACACACACTGGTTCCAGCCGCTTACGGGTATCACGGCTGAGAAGCATGATTCCTTTGTTTCGCATCCGGACGAGGAAGGCAAAATGATAATGGAGTTCTCGGGCAAGGAGCTGATAAAGGGCGAGCCTGACGCTTCGTCATTCCCGTCAGGCGGATTGAGAGCCACTTTCGAGGCAAGAGGATATACGGCGTGGGATATTACATCTCCCGCATTCCTGAAGGAATCAGGCTGTGGAACAATCCTTTGTATTCCTACGGCTTTCTGTTCATATACGGGCGAGGCGCTTGACAAAAAGACACCGCTTCTCCGCTCTATGGAGGCGCTGAGTGAGCAGGCGCTCCGTATCGTAAGGCTTTTTGGAAACACAGAGGCCACAAAGGTAACGGCTTCAGTGGGTCCCGAGCAGGAATATTTCCTTGTTGATAAGGATTTGTATATGCAGAGAAAGGACTTGATGTTTGCGGGACGCACGCTTTTTGGCGCACCGGCTCCTAAGGGACAGGAGATGGAGGATCATTACTTCGGCGTTATCAAGGAGCGCGTCGGCGAGTACATGAAGGATTTGAACGTGGAGCTGTGGAAGCTCGGCGTTACGGCAAAGACGCAGCACAATGAGGTGGCTCCCGCGCAGCATGAGCTGGCTCCCATATATGAAACGGCAAACATTGCGGTAGACCATAATCAGTTGGTTATGGAGGGCATGAAGCGTGTGGCTTACAAGCATGACCTCAGATGCCTTCTCCATGAGAAGCCGTATGCAGGCGTGAACGGTTCCGGCAAGCATAACAACTGGTCCATTACAACGGATAACGGAGTGAACCTTCTTGAGCCGGGCGATACACCGAACAAGAATATCCAGTTCTTATTGGTGCTTGCCTGCATTATGAAGGCAGTTGACACTCATGCGGATTTGCTCCGCCAGTCAGCGTCTGATGTGGGAAATGACCACAGACTTGGCGCAAACGAGGCGCCGCCCGCAATCATTTCCATTTTCCTTGGCGACCAGCTTGAAGATGTGGTAAGGCAGCTTGTGGAAACAGGCGATGCTTCAAAGGTTAAGCAGGGAGGAAAGCTTGAAACGGGCGTGTCCACACTTCCTGATTTTGAGAAGGACGCAACGGACAGAAACAGAACCTCGCCGTTTGCATTTACCGGAAATAAGTTTGAGTTCCGTATGGTCGGCTCCGCAGACTCCATCGCAAGCCCCAACACCACGCTCAACGCGATTGTGGCGGAGGCGTTCTGTGAGGCTGCTGACAGGCTTGAGGCTGCTGACGACTTTGATATGGCTGTGCATGATTTGATCAAGGAGTACATGACAAAGCATCAGAGAATCATATTCAACGGCAACGGCTATTCGGACGAGTGGGTTGAGGAGGCAGCAAGAAGAGGGTTGCCTAACATTAAATCCATGATTGAGGCTGCTTCCACCATTACCACGGAAAAAGCGGTTAAGCTTTTTGAAAAGTTCGGCATCTTCACAAGGGTTGAGCTTGAGTCGCGCGAGGAGATTATCTATGAAACCTACGCAAAGACAATCAACATTGAAGCCCTTACAATGATAGATATGGCAGGAAAGGATATTATCCCGGCAGTAGCGGCATATTCCGGCGATTTGGCAAATTCAATTATCGCCGTGAAGGAGGCAGGCGCGACGGCTGCCGCACAGGTAGAGGTGCTTAATGAAGTGGATGCGCTTCTCGCTGAGGCAAAGAAAGCGCTTGAGGAGCTTAAGAGAGTTGAGGCGCAGGCGTCCGCAATGGACGATGTGAAGGCGCAGGCATTCTGCTACAAGGATACCGTAAAGGCTGCAATGGATGCGCTCCGCGCGCCTATTGATAAGCTTGAGATGCTTGTTGACAGCGCGGTTTGGCCTATTCCTACATATGGAGATTTGATGTTTGAGGTATAGTAACAGAGTAATATAAGATAAAAAGGCGCTTTGGACTTGTTCAGGGCGCCTTTTATCTTATGGGAAGGCTTGTACTATGATTGCCTGCCGGCAGAAGTCCGATACTGATGAGTTATCCGGAGCGAAAATCATTTCCTTGACATTTTTCCACAAAACATTATAATAGAAGATATAAAATATTTATAAATATTTTAATAAGAAAATTTTATAAAAATAAAAAAAGAGGTTGCAATTTCAATGCATCGCGAATACAATCTA
>JAJQDE010000022.1:0-8104 GCA_021202335.1 Lachnospiraceae bacterium | reverse complement strand
CAGAACAGAACAGAACAGAACAGAACAGAACAGAACAGAACAGAACAGAACAGAACAGAAAGTTTGGATATCTGAAAATAGAAAATGCATTTATGAAAAGCACGTGTTTGGCTGACTTGTAATCAGTTGAACGCGTGCTTTTTGTGTTGTATGCAAGCAGATAAATGGTTACAGCTTCCATGCCGCAGGCAGGAAGGGCAAATAAATTGTAACAAAACTAATTATACAGGAGGAAAAGAATATGAATTGTCACAATTGTGGCGCACCGCTTGAGGCGGGAGCGAGGTTTTGCGAAGTATGCGGTTCACCTGTGGCGGCTTCAACAAATGCGAATACGGGAGCGCCGGCTGGTACGCCGGGTACGGGTGTAAATGCGAATCCGACAGGATATGCAGCTCCGGCTTCCAATGCATATGCAGGCGCTAATGCGTATCAGAGTCCTGCTTCCAATCAGTATTCCAATTATGGAGCCGGTAATAATAATGGGGACTTCAATGTCAATCAGGGCTTTAATACCAAGGCAATCAGAAAATGGTTTAAAGGTGAGGCAGGAGGTATATTGTGGTCTATACTTCTTATCATTATAGGAATACCGTTTATTCCAATAGGAGTGGGCGTTATTATGATTGTAATCGGTACTATACGTCTTATTTCAGCGTTTGGGGTGAAAGACAGCAGAATTGTGGATGAAGCTTGGAATACATATGTAAATATATTGTCTAATCGAGGAATGGATAAGCTTAATCTGATAGAAGAGCAGGTCAATCTGATTGAACCGGTTGTTTTGGTAGGGGCAGGAGCTTCACCGGATGGAACATTTGCATTGGCAAGGGACTCAGTGTCAAAGAAGGGGATAGGCTTTAAAGTATTGGCGAAGATTTTCTCAAGGAGAAAGAAAAACGGAACAGAGCTTGACCCATATGAGGCAAAGCGTATCGGAAAAGATAATATTTTGAGGTCGATGCTCATGGAGGTGACAGTTTTTCGGTTCTCAGAGGAGCAGCTTTTGGTTTATACCGGGAATATAGATATATCTACGGGAATAATTTACGATGAAGATACAAAGGAATTGTTTTACAAGGATATTGAGGCAGTTCAGTTTGAACGGAGTGTGTTTAAAGTCTATAACATAAAGAAAAAGATGTTTGTAAATAAGCTGGACGAGTCAGTCGTGCTTTACTTAGCGGGAACAACCTTTAAAGCCGGATATTATTCGGATATGAATGATTCAGCCATAAATGAGCAATTTTCCGCAATGCGCAGCCTGATACGCGATAAGAAAAGCGCATAATTATGCAATTCGGGGGCAATTACATTTGCCCCCGAAAAATGAAAAGGAATAAAGAGATGGATAGAAAAAATGTAATTAATATCATTTTATGTTTGATTTTTGTTGTCGTATTTAATGTGATTTTTTTCATTGCAGGAGGAGCTTCCGGAAACGCATCTGTTTGGATAGGATATGCATTTATACATATTTCCTACATATTGCGGCTTGTAACCATATTTTTACTGACAGATAAGAATAGTCCTGAGCTTAGTGTTCCACTGCACAGAATCGCTTCCATTTATTTTGACATGGATTTTGCTGTCAGTCTGATATTCATTTTGGCAGCGCCGGATTCGCCTAAATTTGAGATAGTGGTGCAGATTATTCTGCTTGCGATATATTTGGCTGCTTTGTTGATTAATCTCAGTGCAAACAATGAAACTGTCCAAAGCCTGCAGCAGCAGACGGAGGATAGGCAATACGTAGTTATGTGCAGAGAAAGACTTAAGGGACTGATGGATTCCACAAACGACAGGGAAATGTATAAGCAGCTTGAGAGGGCATATGACGTGCTGAGTTCAAGTCAGATAAAATCCTCTGATAATGTAAGGGAACAGGAGCTTACGGTTATAAGACTGATTAGCGCGTTAGAGCAGGAGATGGCTGTGTCGAATATGGACTCAAGCGTAAGAATTATCGGAAGCATTATCAGAACCGCGCAGGAAAGAAACCGTATTTTGAAAATCAGATAGCAGGGCATGCTTGCGCAAAACGAGCCGTGCTCATTATAAATTCACGGTATCGGCAGGAATGGAGGGGTATTATGGGATATTCAAATAATCAGATTACATGCAGAGGCTGCGGCGCTCCGCTTGACATCAGCGACCGGGAGTGTAAATTCTGTGGCGGGCCGGTAAATATCACGTCTATCCAAAGCGTTTATGATATGGCGATGCCTCAGATTAATAAATATGCCAATTCGTACAGGAAAGAGCTTGCACAGGATCCGGATAATCTGGAAACTAACAAGGCAATTGCGTTTTGTTATTTAAAGCTAAAGCTGTATGATAAGGCGCTCCCGTTTTTCGAGAAGGCGGTTGAGGATAACTTTGACGATGCTGATTTATATTTGTATACCGCTGTCTGCATGTTAAAAGGAAAAAGACCGTTTATGCATCAGAAAAAAACAATCGACCGGGCAATAGAGTATGCAAATTCAGCCTGTATGGTGGAAAATAAGGGGATATTTCACTATTTTCTTGCGTATTTGAAATACGACTATTATGCGATGAAGGGCTTGAGATTGAACCCTGATTATTCGGCGGAGCTGTCTTTTGCAAAGCAAATCGGTATATCGGAAACGGATTTAATCATACTTTTTGAAACTTTGGGAACGCAAAGACCTGTGGGTAACGGATTTTAAAGGTAGGTGAAAATATGGGATTATTTGAAAAAAACCCGAATGAGGTTTTGTATCGGGGCGGAAAAAAACACTTTGCGGAGGTTATCAAAAACACGGGCGATGGAGCGTTTTTGATTTGGAAGCAGCCGGAGGAGGATTTCAACACCAATTCCACATTGATTGTTATGCCGGGTGAAATGGCAATCTTTGTGAATGGCGGCAATATAGAGGAGGTTTTTGAGAACGGTACATATAAGCTGAGCACACAGAATTACCCGTTTATCAGCCGTTTGCGTAATGCGGTGACGGGGGGAGTGAGCGCATTTAATTGTGTCGTTTATTTCGTGAAGAAGGCGGACAGCGAGGAGATTTTATGGGGAACTGCCACGCCTATTCAGGCACGGGATAAGTATTGGGGTATAAGAACGGATATACGCGCAAGAGGGTCTTATAAGGTTCATGTTGATAATCCCGCAATGTTTTTGCAAAAGCTGATAGGAAGCAACAGGGACTTTATGACACAAAAGGATTTGAACAGCTTTTTCTCAAATGAGTTTCAGAGCAAAATCAGGTCTACGATTTCCGATGCAATAAATAAGATGGACACTGAACTTATCGGATTGGATGCCAGGCTTGATGAGCTGTCACAGATAGTAGAGCCGGTTATGGATGGCATATTGCAGGAATATGGTCTGAAATGCAGGAATTTCAACATTGCCGCGCTTGATGTGGATAAATCTAAATATGACAATATGGACAACGCTCAGATGGAAGCGAATAAAAGGAAAATGCTTACGGGAAGCGACAGATATGCGATGGACGTGCTCGGTTCAAATTGGGATAAGCAGCAGGCAGTCAATATTATGACAAATCTTTCAAACAATGAGAATGCAAGTGCAATTGGAACGCTTGGCGCCGGTATGGGTATGGGAATGATGGCAGGAAGCGTGTTCGGCGGTATGGCGGGACAGGTGAGGCAGCCCATGCAGCAGCCGGAAACGCAGCAGGACGACCCGATGGAAACTTTGGCAAAGCTAAAGAAAATGTTGGATGCGGGACTGATTGAACAGGACGAGTATGACGCTAAGAAAAAAGAAATTTTGAGCAGGATATAGGATTAGGCGGGAAGTATTTTAGTGAGGAGGCGTTTCGATGGCTTTTTGCAAAAATTGCGGGAATAAATTAAAGGACGGGGCTGCTTTTTGCATTAATTGCGGTTTTAAGGTGGGTGATAAAATGCCGGTACAGATGCCGCGTGGAAATGTACATGGCATGATGCCTGAAAATAACTATGCGGATGAGCCTGAAATGGCAGAGCTGCTTCGTGACATTGCGGTAGGTAAGGCAAGAGAGGTAAATGACAGATTTCAGGAATGGCTTCCGGGTGCAAAGGAAAATGCAATGAGCAAATACAGGAATTTTAAGGATAAGCTGGCAGAGGAAAGAAATCAGCTTATGGAGAGGAGAAATTCGAGTCAATCCCGCAGCAGTAATGCGGTGAGCATAAAATATTGCAGTCAATGCGGCGCACAAAATTCCGAGGAATATGCATTTTGTATTCAGTGCGGAGCGCCGCTGGAATAGTTGGTTAATATATGAAACAGGAGGATGCAAAGATGGTATGTCCTAATTGTCAGAATGAATTGAAACCGAACGCAAAGTTCTGTACAAAATGCGGATGCAATATAGCAGAGCTGTTGACAAATGCGCCGGTATCAGGCGCTGCGCAGGAGCCGGCGTCAATGCCGGCTTCTGATCCGGTCTGCCCGAATTGCGGCGGAGAGCTGAAGCCGAACGCAAAATTTTGTACAAAATGCGGGTGTAACCTTGCAGAAGCGGCGGTAAAGGTGCAGGCGGTAACACCGCCAAAGCCGCCAAAGCCGCTAAAGCAACCAAAGCCGGCGAAGCCGCCCAAAACGCCGAAGCCGCCCAAAACGCCAAAGCCTGAAAAAGAGAGTAAGATTGGCAAGGGCTTTGTAATATTTGGAATAATTTTTATTATATTGGTTATTGCTTTGGTTGTGCTTGGCGTACTTATGTGGAAGGGCGTCATTCAAGCGCCTGAGTTTGTTTCCGATAGTGTTTCGTCAGAATACGGGGAAGCCGGCTCTGAAACTGCTGCATCCATGGACCGGGAAACGGATTTGGAAACAGCCGTTGAAGTTGAAACGTCGGATATTGATGCGGATGAGCTGTTCGCTGATATTGATGCGGCTGTTGATTCGGCAAGGGACAGGATGGATGAATCCGCAGAGATTGTCAACGTGATGGATGAGCTTTCGGCTGCAATCAATGAATATGCGGATATGGCGGAGGAAGCGGGTGATGCCTCGATTGCGTCTGACAGGGTTGAGGACGCATATGAAGCATATACGGATGCGGTAGAGTTGCATAAAGAGATGCTGGATGCGTCCGCACTTTCAGGGTTGATATATGCACAGGTTATGTCGGAATTTGAAGACGCTTTAGAGCTGGGAGAGGAACTGGAAGCAAAGGGATATGATACGGATAGCGATTCGCTTGAGGCATCACGGGATGCATTTGCAGCTTCTTACCGTGAGAGGATTATTGATACCTTTGATGAATTTACGACAAGGGAAGCATGGTCGAGGACAGAGGCATGGAATCTGATGAAGGACGCAGACAATATGTTTGATTCTTCGGATTTGGATGACCCTATAAGGCTGCGTTATGCTTATGCGCTTGCATGGTGGACACAGAAGCAGATAGAAACGGAGCTGGCTTCCGGAACAATCACGGAAAAGGGCGCGGCAATAAAGATTGCGGGACTTATAGAAACAATGGATTACAATCCCATGATGATTCAGTATTATATTCAGTATATGGAAGCTGCCGGCGAGGATTGCAGTTCTGTTGAAACAGCCTATGCTGAGATGGTGGAGCATGTGAAGCAGACACAGGGGATAGAGTTGGGCAGAGATATCGATTTGGCACATTTTTGGAGCTATAACGATGTTTCAAATCCTTCAGACGGTGTGCAGGATGGGACAACAAACGGTCTGACACAGGAAAACAGAGAGTGGATTCGCACACGCATGGAATATGCAGGATTTGAGAGCTGACACTTCAACGGGGAAAGACTTGATGGAGATATGAACAATAATTGTTTTGATACAACAAGATGGCGCAAGGTGATTATTGCGGTTATTCTTATACTTTCGGCAGCCATATTGTGTTTTTCCGTGATAAGGCGGGGAAATGAAAAGGATTCGGAAACATCGGCAGGGGATGATGAAATACAGACGCAGGAGGAAGCTGCGTCTGAAACCGAAGCCTCATCGGCAGTCGAGTCTGAGCCGGAAACAAAATCGGAAACGGAAGAGCTGATTGAATATCCTGCTCCTGAGTATGAATTTACGACAGAGGAGGTAACGATTGAGCTTGATGGCGTTGATGAGGAGTACACAATCGCATGGGTGAGCGATCTGCATTTGATAAGCGATTTTGAAGCGGGGGACGAGCTTGGAGATGTTCATGCGGAATACCTCGATGCGCTTCTCGAACGTTATGAAACGCTTCCGGTGACGGAGGACGGCGTACACGCCAACGAGCTTTGGCCGGAGATTGTGAAATATTTAAACTATAATGATTTTGACGGCGTGATATTCGGCGGCGACATGATGGACTATTGCAGTAATTCAAATATAGCGCTGATTAAAGAGGGGCTGGACTCACTGAGGATGCGGTATATATATGTGAGGGCGGACCATGATTACGGCGCGTATTACGGCGGGGTGTTTTTTACTGAAACGGAAGCCAAAGAGCTTCATAAAGCGATTGACAATGATGAGAGCTCAAATAAATTTTGGGATATGGGCGGCTTTCTTGTGCTGGGTATTGATAATTCGACAAAGGACATGCCGGATTATTATCTGAATATGGTATCAGAGGTGCTCACGCGCGGAAAGCCCGTGATTATGGCGACGCATGTTCCGTATGAGCCTAAGCTTGACACGTATGCGGCTTCGCTTTCGGAGCTTTCGATGCAGGTAAGAAGCACCATATATTATTGGAGCACGTCAGGTGAGCTTTATAATCCGAACACGGTGACGAGCGAGTATCTTGAGCTGATTTACGGTGAGGACACAGCGGTGTGCCAGGTGCTTTCGGGGCATCTTCATGCATCGTGGGACGGTATGCTGACGCAGCAGGTTCCGCAGCATATATTTGATCCTGCATTTAGCGGAAGCATAGGAATTATACATATTGTGCCAAAGGGCTGAATAAATTTGAAGGTTAAGGCTTTCAAACATGGGGATGGGGAAAATGTTATGAAAAGAATGATTGCGGCATTGCTGATATGCGGTCTGATGTCCGGCGCTTTTTCCGTGCGGGGGCTTGCTGCGGAGGAAGAGGAAAATCCGACGAGTGTGATAATTGATATGAATGATTTGCCGGCAACACAGATTGGCGTGGGCGCGGACAGCAGGGGTAATCCGTATAATGATTATGAGAGCCTTAAGGTACCTGCGCAGTTGACAAGGCAGGGGGATTATTACTTTATCGTGGACACTTATCATAATCAGGTGCTGTATGCAGCCGATATGTGGAAGCCCCTGAGTGAGTGGAGAGTGATGTCGCGCGACTTTAATATGCCGCATGCGATTGCAAGCGATGGCGAGATGTATCTTGTCGTGGACACGGATAATAACAGGGTGATGTGCTACGAGTATGTGAACGGAAAGTTTCAGAACACGCAGCGGTTTGATAATGTGGGGACAAGACCGCACTATATTCAATATGACAGCATTACGCAGTCGTTTTTTGTGTGGAGCTCCATGACGGGCGACATGTATATTATCAAAAAGGAGCCGTTGAGCGGTCGCATGTATATAGATGAGATGCGCCATATCAATGAGCTTGACGGCTTTTATGTGCGCTCATTTTCCATAGACGGCGACGAGATTATTTTTCCGTCGGGAAATAACAGTTATATGATTATCGCGGACAAGACGACATTCGCGGTAAAGGAACGGTACGCGGTCACGCCTGAAATATCAGGTATGGCATGTGTGCGGAAAATAGGCGGTTATTGGTATATGAGCGTGTCAACGGACGAAACGCTTAAGCATGATGACGCTAAGCTTATACGCACATCGGATTTAAGCCTGCTTTCATTAGGTCTGTATGAGGATATAACGGCTTCCTTTAAGAGCATGGAATTACCATATTATATAGAAGCAATAGGCGGTTCATATTATGTCACAAATCACGGCGGCAGACACAGTATTTACAAATTTGACATTGCCGATGACATGATAATGAATGTGGTTACGGTGCAATAGCAGAGAAAGCTTCCTTATCTCCCCTAAATTTTACAGTAACTTTACAGAAATACGATATTTTCTCAATTATTAAAGGGGCTGTCGCACTAAGCATTAGTGCACAGCTCCTTTTCCATGCAAAAATGC